>CAIOKY010000119.1 GCA_903858965.1 uncultured Nitrosomonadales bacterium
GCAATCTACAACGATATTAATCGCTTTGTTTCAGGTTAAATAATGAACAAAAAAATGCTGGCAGGGATGATCTTCCTGCTCTGTACCTTGCCTGGCTTCATCTCTCCGGTTTGGGCAATCGAACCGTTCACTGTCAAAGATATCCGTGTAGAGGGTATTCAACGCACCGAGCCGGGGACAGTGTTCAGTTACCTACCTATCAAGGTCGGTGATACGATGGATGACCAGCAGGCTGCAACAGCGATCCACGCCCTGTATGCCACCGGATTTTTCAAGGATGTGAAACTAAAGGTCGATCATGGTGTACTGATCGTACAAGTGCGCGAGCGCCCTTCGATAGCAAGCATTGAAATCAATGGAGCCAAGGATTTTCCCAAGGATCAGCTCAAGGAAAGCATGAAATATGCGGGGCTGGCCGAGGCACGTATCTTCGACAAGGGTGCGCTGGACAAAGCGACGCAGGAATTGAAACGCCAGTATGTCGCGCGTGGAAAATATGCCGTTAATGTCACGACCACCGTCACTGAATTGGAACGCAATCGGGTCAATGTTGTGTTCAACGTCGTGGAAGGTGAAGTCGCAAAAATTAAACAGATCAATCTGGTTGGTAATCATGCTTATAAGGAGATGGATTTACTGAACATGATGCAGCTGGGTACACCAGGGTGGTTTGGTTGGTTCAGCAGCAACGACCAGTATTCGAAGCAAAAGCTGTCAGCCGACATGGAAACCTTGCGTTCATTTTATATGGATAACGGCTATCTGGAATTCAATATCGATTCCACCCAGGTTTCGATCACGCCGGACAAGAAAGATATCTATATCACGCTCAATCTTACCGAAGGAGAGAAATACACCGTGGCCAAGGTGAGCGTGTCCGGCGATACACTGATACCGAAGGAAGAAATCGAGAAGCTTGTGCAGGTGAAACCCGGGGATACTTTTTCACGCAAAGCTTTGACCGAAACCAGCAAGAAGATCGGCGAACGCTTTGGGCAGGATGGTTATGCGTTTGCCAACGTGAATGCGATTCCGGAAATCGACAAGGAAAAACATCAGGTCTCATTCAACTTTGTGGTGGATCCGGGGCAGCGCGTGTATATTCGCCGTATCAACGTGGCAGGAAACAACAAAACCCGCGACGAAGTGATACGCCGGGAGTTTCGCCAGGTTGAGGGGGAATGGTTCGACGTGGACAAGGTCAAAAAGTCCAAGCAACGTGTCGACAAACTGAATTTCTTTTCCGAGGTCAATGTTGAGACTCCTGCAGTGCAAGGCACGACAGATCAGATGGACGTGAATGTTTCGGTCAAGGAAAAATCGACAGGGAATGTATCGGTGGGTGCGGGTTTTTCCAGCGGGGAAGGTTTGGTGTTGAGCGGAGGCGTGACACAATCCAATTTGTTCGGCAGCGGCAATTATCTTTCCACGCAAGTCAATACCGGAAAAATCAACCAAGTCTATTCGGTTTCCTACACCAATCCTTATTATACTGATGACGGGGTAAGTCGCGGCTTTGATGTGTATAAACGCAATACCGATTCGCAAAGTACGGCAATCAGTCAATATTCATCACATACCTTGGGCGGCGGTGTGCGTTTCGGTGTGCCGATAGGCGAAGATACGAGCATCAGTTATGGACTGGCAGTCGAAAGAACCCAGCTGGGATTGTTCACATCCAGTCCGTCACGATTGACGGAATATGTCAATGTTACCGGTTCGACCACCGATAATTTGTTGGGAACGATCGGGTGGGGGCGGGACAGTCGCGACAGTGCGATCTATACCACTGAAGGTTCGGTGCAACGGGCTTCGGCGGAAGTTTCTTTACCGGTGTTCGACATGCGTTACTACAAGCTGGATTACCAGCATCAGTGGTTCCATCCGGTGAGCGGCGATGTCACGCTGTTGTTGCATGGAGAGGCTGGTGTTGCGGGCGGTTATGGAGGCAAGGAATTGCCGTTCTTCAAGAATTTTTATGCCGGTGGCCCCGGCTCGGTAAGGGGCTATGATAGCAACTAGCTTGGGCCGCGTGATTCGACGGATGCCGTATTGGGCGGACCGCGCCGTATATTGGGCGGAGCCGAATTGTTGGCACCTTTCCCCGGAACGGGCAAGGAAAAGTCCGTACGGCTGAGTGGATTTATCGATGCGGGCGCAGTCTATGGACCCGGTGACCTGCCGGGAAGCGCCGGATTGCGCTATTCTACGGGTGTGGCGGTTACATGGATCTCGCCTGTGGGTCCGCTGAAATTCAGTTATGCATTGCCCATCGATAAACAGCCGGTGGACAAGTTGCAGAGATTCCAGTTTACTTTGGGTTCGGTGTTTTAATGTGTTGGGGGGCATCATAATGAAAACAATGATTTTGCTGGCCGTATTGCTGAATGTTGCGGTGGCTCAGGCTTCAGATTTCAAGGTTGGGGTAGTCGATACTGAGCGTGTTTTGCGCGAGTCTGCCCCGGCGATGATGGCGGAAAGTAAAATCGAAAAAGAGTTTTCCGGGCGCGATCAGGAAATCAAGAAACTGATGAAGCAGGCGAAAGAACTACAGATACTGCTGGAAAAGGAGGACTCGAAATTTTCGGATACCGATCGCCGCAACAAGGAACGCGAATTGACCACAATGAATACGGACTTGCAACGCATGCAGCGCGAGTTCCGCGAGGACCTTAACTTGCGCAAGAACGAAGAGCTGGCCATCGTGCTTGAGCAGGCCAACAAGGCGATCCAGGCGATCGCGGAAACGGAGAAGTACGATCTGATCCTGCAGGAGGCGGTGTACCGTAATCCCAAGATCGACATCACTGACAGGGTGATCAAGCATCTCGCCGACAGCAAGGCTGACAATAAAGTTGATAGCAAAGCCGACAAATAAGCGGTATCTCGCATGACCGTTTCCTACAGATTGTCCGAAATTGTGGCGCAGCTGGGCGGGCGAGTTCTGGGAGACGCCGCGGTGCGTATTTCCCAGATTGCAACGCTGGAAAATGCACAACCGGATCAAATCAGCTTCCTCACCAACAGCAAATACCGCGCACAACTTGCCAGCACTCAAGCCGGTGCGGTGATTCTTGGTGCGGAGGATGCCGATGAGACCAAGTTGCCGCGCATCATCTCGGATAACCCTTATGCGTATTTCGCCAGGGTTTCTGCTTTGTTGAATCCCCTGCCGGAAGCGCAGCCCGGTATTCATCCTGATGCGATAATCGGCGAGGGCGCTGTTATAGACCCAACTGCCAGCATCGCGGCGACTACCGTGATCGGTCGGGGTGCCAGGATAGGCGCAAACTGCGTAATCGGCGAGGGCTGTATTATCGGCACAAACGTAGTTCTCGGCAGCCATGCCCGTTTGTATCCGCGCGTGGTGATTTATCACGATTGCGTGATAGGCGAAAATCTGATTGCACATTCCGGTGCGGTGATCGGATCAGACGGATTCGGCTTCGCGATGGATGCAGGCCGCTGGGTCAAGATCCAGCAAATCGGCAGGGTGGTGATCGGCAATGATGTCGAGATCGGTGCGAATACGACGATTGATCGCGGCGCATTGGATGATACGGTGATCGAGGACGGCGTAAAGCTGGATAACCAGATTCAGGTCGCGCATAACGTGCATATCGGCGCGCATACGGCAATTGCCGGGTGTGTCGGCATTGCGGGTAGTACCACGATCGGACGATACTGCCGGATCGGCGGTAGCGCGGGAATACTCGGGCATCTGCAAATTGCGGATCACGTGGAAATCGCGGCGTTCACCCTGATAGGAAAATCCATCCGCGAAGCAGGTACATACGCCGCCATTTTCCCGTTTGCCAAGGCTGAAGACTGGCGCAGAAACACCGTGCATCTGCGTCACTTGGACGATCTGGTACAGCGCGTCAAGATGTTGGAGCAAGAGCTTAAAGCCATCAATCTGAAAAATTGAGGCGTGTATTACTAACAAGGGAAGAACAATGAGTATACAAATGGACATCAACGAAATTACCGCGCTTCTGCCGCATCGCTATCCGTTTTTGTTGATAGACCGTGTTCTATCGATGGAACCCGACAAGAGCATCGTTGCGCTGAAGAATGTGACCATCAACGAGCCGTTTTTCCCGGGGCATTACCCGTACTTTCCAGTCATGCCCGGCGTGTTGATTATCGAGGCAATGGCGCAGGCGGCTGCGCTGTTGTCATTTAAATCCATGGGCGCCGGTGCGAACGAAAAGTCGGTGTATTACTTTGCGGGAATCGACGGCGCGCGCTTCAAGCGCCCAATCAGTCCGGGTGATCAAATGATCATCAAGGTGTCGCTCATGCGCAGTATGCGCGGCTTGTTCAAATTCAGCGGGGTCGTCGAAGTGGATGGACAACTGGCGGCTGAGGCGGAACTGATGTGCACAGTAAAAGCGGTTCCATAATGCGGCATCCTACTGCCATCATCCATCGAAATGCCCGGCTTGCCGATGACGTCGAGGTGGGTGCATATTCCGTCATCGGGGAGCATGTCGAAATAGCTGCGGGAACCTGGATCGGACCTCATGTCGTGATCGAGGGCCACACTCGCATTGGCAAAGCCAATCGCATCTTTCAATTCTGTTCGGTAGGCGCCATCCCGCAGGACAAGAAATATGCCGGTGAACCGACGCGCCTAGAGATAGGCGATAACAATACCATCCGCGAATTCTGCACCCTCAATACAGGCACGGTTCAGGATGCCGGTACCACACGCATAGGTAATGACAATTGGATCATGGCTTATGTGCATGTGGCGCACGACTGCCAGATTGGCAGCCACACTATCATGGCGAATGGGGCGACCCTGGGTGGTCATGTGCATGTGGGGGATTGGGTATTTCTGGGCGGACTATCCGGCGTGCACCAGTTCGTGCGTATCGGCGCGCACGCGATGACCGGCTTTCAGACACGCTTGTCGCAGGATTTGCCCCCTTATGTCACAGCGGCCGACAACCCGGCTGTGGCACACGGTATCAACTCGGAAGGTTTGAAGCGGCGCGGTTTTTCCGGCGAGTCCATCATGGAAATCAAGCGCGCATACAAAACGCTGTATAAATCCGGCCTCAGTTTCGAGGAAGCAAAAGCCACAATCCAGTCGCAAGCGGCGGAGCATGCCGAGTTGCAGCCGCTGGCAGATTTCCTCGCCGCCACAACGCGCGGCATTATTCGATAATTTCTGTATTAGATATGGCACAAAAAGTTGTGATAGGTATTGTCGCGGGCGAAGCATCGGGTGACCTGCTCGGCAGCCATTTGATGACAGCCCTGAAAGAGATGCGTCCTGATTTAAAGTTCATCGGTATCGGCGGCCCCAAGATGCAATCGGTCGGCATGGAAATATTATTCCCGATGGAGAAGCTGGCGGTGCGCGGTTATGTCGAGGTGCTGCGCCATTATTTCGAAATCGTCGGCATACGCCGCAAACTGCGCGCTTATTTTCTGGCCGATCGCCCGGATTTGTTCATCGCGGTGGATGCGCCGGATTTCAATCTCGGTCTGGAGCTCGCGCTCAAACAGCACGGCATTCCCACTATCCACTACGTCAGCCCGTCGATATGGGCATGGCGCGGCGAACGCATCCACAAGATCAAGCGTGCGGTTTCGCATGTGCTCGCGCTTTTTCCGCATGAGCCCGAGCTTTATCGGCAGGCCGGTGTACCGGTGGACTATGTCGGGCACCCGCTTGCAGATATATTGCCGGAGCAACCGAAGCGTGTTGAGATGCGCGATGCGATGCGCATTCCCCTGAAAGTAAAAGTATTCGCGTTTCTTCCTGGCAGCCGCCAGAGCGAGGTCAAATATCTTGCGCACACCTTTATCGAAACGGCCAAGTTGATCCTGCAACAACTGCCGGACGCGCGTTTTCTGGTGCCGCTGGTGAGCCGTGAAACGCGCGGGATATTCGAACAGGCCCTCTATGATTGCGACGCGCAGGAATTGCCGATTACCATGCTGTTCGGGCATGCGCAGGATGCGATGATCGCCGCCGATGGCGTGCTGGTCGCATCGGGAACCGCGACGCTGGAAGCGGCTCTGCTCAAACGGCCTATGGTGATTACTTATCGTATGCCGGCAATCTCATGGTGGCTGATGAAGCGCAAACAATACCAAGCGTATGTGGGTTTGCCCAACATTTTGTGTGAACGTTTTGTCGTGCCGGAACTGTTGCAGGAAGATGCCACGCCGGAGAATCTCACCCAGGCATTGCTCAATCTGGTGAACAACGCAGAAGCCGTGGCACAGCTTGAAGAGGCCTTTGCTGTGCTGCATCAGACATTGCGCCAGAA
>CAIOKY010000120.1 GCA_903858965.1 uncultured Nitrosomonadales bacterium
CCTGATAGTAGGGGCCATGTTTTTCTGGTGGCGTAGCCTTGCATCGACAACCCGGTGTCCCGCAAACGTTGAACTGCGTCGACAAACTTCCCGGACGCATATCACCAATCTCCAGCAAAGCCTGCTTGGTTTTCTCTATCTGTCTTTCCAGTGTTGCTTCCCGGCGTGTGGTCATGGCTAAAGATATTGATCTTTTTGATCTGTGGATTATAGCATCAATTGGCCGATAGCCGTATAGTGCTATCGGCCATTAAATTTAATCCGGAGGGTTTTATGTCACTATGGAATCATTGGTTGCAAGCGGTACTCGCCTTGCGTCCGTCCTGCACTCGCACACGTACCTTTCTGTGGATGCTGCTTGCACTGGCGGGTTTGTGCTGTCGCTCGGATAACGCCGGGGTGACCAGCTTTGTGCGGGCGTTGAGTTTTTCCGGTAAGGCCTACCATCGCTTTTTGCATTTGTTCCATAGCGATGGCCTGAATCTGGATGCCCTGACCGGGTGTTGGCTGCGTTTGTGTTTGACGCTGTTTCGTCCGTTCGAGGTGGGGCAACGTCTGGTCTTTTTGGCTGATGGTATCAAGGCTCCCAAGGAGGGGCGCAAGATGCCGGGCGTGAAGCTTTTGCATCAGCAGTCGGCGGGTAATACCAAGCCTGAGTTCATCATGGGGCATTCCATGCAGGCGATTTCCCTGCTGGTACACGGTGCCGCCGGGCAGGTGGCTGCTGTGCCTCTGGTCTCACGCATCCATGAGGGTTTGGTGTTTTCCAATCGGGATAGCTCAACTTTGCTGGATAAGCTGGTGGCGCTGTTGTTGTCTCTTTCCGGTGTGTGCAAACGCCGTGTGTTGCTCATTGCCGATGCGTACTATGCCAGTGCCAAGGTTATCCAACCCCTGCTGGCCGATGACCATCATTTGTTGACACGGGCAAAAAGCAATGTGGTGGCTTATCTACCGGTGCCTGTTCCCTTGAGCCGTGGCAAGGGCAGGCCCAGAATCTATGGCAGTAAGGTGCGGCTTCAGGATTTGGCGAAGGAAGGCGGTGCTTTCCTCAGTGCGCCCAGTCCGGTGTATGGCGATAAAAATGTGCTGGTACGTTATCGGGTTCTGGATTTGATGTGGCGTCCTGTCGGGCGAATCGTGCGTTTTGTTATCGTGCATCACCCTCAACGTGGCACGATATTTTTACTGTGTACCGACCTGTCGCTCGATCCCATGCAAATACTTCAGCTCTACGGTTATCGCTTCAAGATTGAATTGGGGTTCAAGCAGGCGGTGCATGTACTGGGGGCGCACGATTATCATTTCTGGATGGCCGATATGAAGCCCATTCGGCGCGGCAATGGCGATCAATATTTGCATCGGGCCATGGAGGCCTATCGCGCTGGCATACGCCGCAAGCTCAGGGCTTATCATGTGCATGTGCAGCTGGGTTGTATCGCTCAGGGTTTGTTGCAGCATTTGGCGATCAATCATACCGCTGCGGTCTGGTACAGCTTTCGTAGTTGGTTGCGTACCATGAACGATGCGATGCCGCCATCTGAGTTGGTCGTATCAATGTCCCTGAATACGGGGCTTCAAGAATTTTTTGCGGTTTGCAGTTTAACCCCCGGCCTTAAGAAATTAGTTGAGTCTTACCGTCAATACAGGCCACAATATGAAGGTCAAAGATTGGCGGCTTAGGAAAACTTGGCACTGTTTAG
>CAIOKY010000121.1 GCA_903858965.1 uncultured Nitrosomonadales bacterium
CTATCGCCTCGAAGGTGAATCGCATCGTGCTGGCTTGATTAAGTGCGTGGATTGCCGCGAACAGTTTACCGTAACTGTTGGTACTGTATTCGAGCGTTCCAAGATTGCACTTAACATCTGGTTGCAAGCTGTATTTTTGCTTTGCTCTAGCAAGAAAGGTATGAGTGCCAAACAGCTAGAGCGTATGCTTGGCGTTACCTACAAAACTGCATGGTTCATGGCACATCGTATCCGTGAAGCAATGGCATCTAGTCCATCTGGTTTGCTTGGCGGTAACGGTGGTACTGTTGAAGCTGATGAAACCTATTGGGGCAACGGTGGCAAACAAGCTCCCGGTGCTCGTGGTTACGCGCATAAGATGAAGATTGTTTCCCTTGTTGAGCGCGAAGGTAAAGTGCGCTCTTTCCATGTTGCCGATGTTAAATCTTCAACTATCAAGGAAATTCTTGTAGCTAACATGGACAAGTCAGCCAACCTTATGACTGATGAAGCATCACAATATACAAAAATCGGCCCTGAGTTTGCATCGCATCAAGTCGTTAAACATAGCGCGGGTGAGTATGTTCGCGGCAAAGCTCATACAAACACAATCGAAGGCTGTTTTTCAATCTTTAAGCGCGGCATGATCGGTACTTATCACAAATGCGGCGAACAACATTTGCAACGCTATGCTAATGAATTTGATTTCCGTTACAACACCCGCCAAAAGCTAGGCTTCAATGACATGCAACGTACCGATGAAGCCTTGAAGGGAATCAGCGGAAAGCGGCTAATGTATCGGAGGCCTAGTACGCAAGTCTAAAAAGGCGTAATCTATTTAAAGGCGCAACAGGTGGAAACCTGCCCAACCGCGCCTAGGGGACTAGTAATCCCCGTTTGCCGTGCAACTACACGGCTTAAGGTGCGGCTTAGTGTGCCCCTTACTATCCATGCACAGAGTGATTCTGCAAGCTAGGACGCGAGGATACGTGCACGAAACCAAGCTGATGCTCAAGGCCATTCGCGGTAATCCAAGAGCTAGCGCCCGGCACGGCGCGATATAAATGCCAACCCTCAACCAGTTGGCAGGCCTGCCAACGTAAACAGGGTGAAAACCATGCTTACACTGGCAATCAAACTAGAGTTGAACTACAAGCAATTGGTGCAAGTCATCGCCTTTTTGCTCATGTTTTTCCCTAGCTAGTAAAACCCGGAGAGTCGAAAGGCTCTCCGGCCCTACAACAAAAAACCGCCTTACTTGGCGGTTTTCTTTTTTTGCTTTTGTTTTGGTTTTATATGCGGAGATGGCGGAGCGCTTAATATCTTACGCAATGCATCATCAAATGGGATGGATTCTCTGTTTGCATCTTTATTTGCCATTTTTTGATCCTTCATGATGTTCCAACTATCCCTATTTGAGATGCCAGTTTATCAATTGCAGCTCCCTCATCACCACGGAAAACTGAAACAGCCTCCAAACGATTCATTGCACGGCGAAGCGCACGAGCAGATACATTTACTGGCTTTGTTGATTCCATTATTAGAGCAACAGGGTTTTTATTTCCTTTTGCTCGCAAATCCCAATGCATCAATACAGCCTCATCAACTTTAGATTCTGATGTGGCAAGATACACTACCAATGCATCTCCTGAACTAGGTTGAATAATTGCATCTGCGACGTAATTATCCCAATGATCGGATAAACGCGCACGAAATTCCACTTTTGCAATATTTGAAAATCGTTGAGTAATTGCATTTTCAACATCTTCACGAAAAGTATTAGCAACTGTATCTGGATGTAAAAGCTCAAAATCTTGCATCCGCAAAAGTAAAGATACAAATCGAGGTGCATCATTGATGATGTCTTGTTCACTCATATACTCTGAGTGAAGCTCACGGGTATCATCATCAAATTCAGCTCCATACTCATCCAGCAACCGCGCAAAAGCATCTGAGCGCATCCCACTATCTAACGAGACCCCATTAGCTTCTATTATCGGAATAATTAGACCGGAATCTTCAAAGCGCCATTGACTTGAATTGGATGGATTGCGAACAAGATAAAACCCCACATTATCACCAGACTGCATAGCAAATGGTGTATGCACGGCATAACCAGCAGGGACTTCGCGCATCTGAAGTTCCCCGCATAGCGCATCGCAAATCATTTGTTTAGTCATTACCATAGTGGTAGCGTTTTTGGGTCAATATCAAATTTAATATGGAAAAATGTCGTAACAGCCTCAAGGCCCGCAGATTGTTTAATTGGTAAGCTGCGCTTTCTATGAAAACCTTTACCATGCGGTATTCTGCGTTGTGACGGATAATGAATACGGCCAATGTTATTATAGCCACCAGAACCATCGCAATTAACATGCAAATGCCATCCAGGATGCGTACCGTGATTTTCCAAGCTTGCGATTACCAAATTGTCATTACCAATTTTTGACACAAGATGGGCAACATAATTCTCTTTTGCTTCATGAATACAGATAATAATTTGAAAGCATTGCTCTTTAATTTTAATTTCAATCTTTCTCACTATCCATTGCGACCCAATAGATAGCTTGCCTTTAGATAGCTCTAATAATTTTTTATGCGGCTTTCCTGTTATCCATTTTCCTTGGTCAATAACAGTTTTTTCTGCCTTCAAGAATTTTTTGAATTCCATACGCAGGAATTATGGCGCATAGGAAAAAAATTGGGAGATTTTATTGGGTTTCTTAAGTATACAATTCCGTTTGATAAAGCCAGAAGCTGAGAGTGTACTAAACACCTCAGCCAGATTATTTCTATTGCATTGTTCTTTCAGGGTTTCAGGCAGGCCATCAACAGAACAGTAGAGTCGTAAAATAAGCTGAGCAGCCTCCTCATAATTTAAGCCCTCAACAAAATTATCTTTAATGTAATTCTGTAAGTTCATGCTTCAGTTTCCACCCGATTCCGGCCATTGTGTTTTGCTTTATACAGCGCGCTATCTGCCCGCAACAGACAATCTTCGATACACGTGTCTGCTGGTTTCAGCATCGCGACCCCGATGCTGACGGTGCAGCTCAATATGCCGCTGTTCAGCTTTAGCTTGCTGTCGGCAATGGCTTGGCGCAGACGTTCGGCTAGGCAGCGAGCGCCTTCCAGGTTGGTATCGGGCAGCAATACGGCGAATTCTTCGCCGCCGAGGCGCGCAAAAATATCGGTTTCCCTCAGTAAATCCAGACTGGCGTTGCATAGGGATTTCAGTACTTCGTCGCCTATGGCATGTCCGTTCTGGTCATTGATCTGTTTGAAAAAATCGATATCCAGTTCGGCGACAGATAACGGGGTCGAGCTGCGTTTTGAGCGAGCGACTTCCTGGTTTGCCCGCTCAAAAAAATATCTTCTGTTTGATGCGCCGGTAAGGGGATCGTGATGGGCAAGGTCGCGCAGCATGGATTCGGTTTGCTTTTGCGTGCTGATGTCGCGGAAAAACCACACGCGTCCGAGATATTCGCCATCGTCGTTGCGCAATACCGTGGAGTGGCGCTCCAGTGTTCTGCCATCCTTCAATTCGATTTCGCAATGATCTTTCAGTTGCGGGTTGTCATACAACAGCTTTACTCTTGCGAGAAAGGTCTGGGGATCTTTCACTCGTTCGAGAACCGTGGATAAGATTGGTTGGTCGTCGGCACCAACGGCGGTATCGGGTTCGATGCCACGCAAGCGGTCGTTTGGTATCCGCCATATTTCGACAAATTGCTGGTTGTGGGAAACGATGATTCCATGTTCATCGACGACCAGTATACCCTCGGGTGACGCATCAATAACTGCATTGACGAGCGAGCGCTGCAGTTCATAACTGCCTACGCTAACCAGTTTGGCGGGCATATTGCGTTGCGGGATGTATTTTTTCATAAGGCGAATCGATGCATGTAACTCAACATCGCAAACTTCACGTCGAAACGGGACATAAGGAAAATTTTAAACGGAACAAATCCGGTTTTCCATCATATGCAGGATTTGACCAGTCAGAACCGAACAAATTAGACGACTTATCGGATTTAAAGGCAAGTACCATTTAAAGGTATGTCTGCTACTGCAACGCAAATGTACTGTGTTCATTGGCTCTGTCAGCGATAAGCGTCGTCTCACAGATAGTACATATGGCTATGCGAAAACTCCTTTAATCAACCACTTTTGTTTATACTTCGGTTTCTTCAGAAAGCCGATACATGACCCCGTTAAACATCGTCATCCTCGCTGCCGGAAAAGGCACGCGCATGTATTCCAACAAGCCCAAGGTGCTGCACGCGCTGGCGGGCAAGCCGCTGTTGCAGCATGTGCTGGACTGTGCCGTTGTACTCAAGCCGCAACATATCTGTGTGGTGTATGGGCATGGCGGGGAAGCCGTACCGCAGGCAATGCAGCAGTATGCCGCGAAGTTCGTTATCCAGGAACCGCAGCTCGGTACTGGCCATGCAGTGCAACAGGCGATGCCGCATCTGGCCGACGACAGTCAAACGATGGTGCTGTATGGCGATGTGCCGTTGATCCAGCACAGCACATTGCACCAGATGCAGCAGGCCGGTGACGGCCTCGTGTTGCTGACGGTGAATATGCCCAATCCCGCAGGTTATGGGCGCATCATCCGAGATAGGCAAGGCGACGTGCTCAGTATCATCGAGGAAAAGGATGCCACGCCGGAACAACGCGAAATCATGGAAGTGAATACCGGCATTCTGCTTGCGCCAACAAAAATGTTGCGTGGCTGGTTGGCAAAATTGCAGAACAAAAATTCGCAAGGTGAGTACTACCTCACCGATATTGTCAGTATGGCCGTACAGCAAGGCGTTACGGTACATACCGTGCAACCGGGGCACGAATGGGAAATACACGGTATCAACAGCAAGGCACAGTTGGTTGTGCTGGAGCGTACCTGGCAACTGGTCGAGGCTGGACGTTTGCTGGTTCAGGGTGTGACACTAGCCGATGCGGCGCGCATCGACGTGCGCGGCAAACTAAGTTGCGGGCGCGATGTCGAGATTGATGTCGGCTGCATCTTCGAAGGCGAGGTGAACTTGGGCAACAACGTGCGGGTGGGCGCTTACAGCGTGATCAGGAATTCCAGCATAGCCGCCAACACAGTCATCGCGCCATACAGCCACATCGACAGCAGCGAAGTGGGGACTAACTGCCACATCGGTCCCTATGCGCGATTGCGCCCGGGTACCAAGTTGAGCGACGAAGTGCATATCGGCAATTTTGTCGAAGTCAAAAATAGCGAAATAGCGGCAAACAGCAAGGCCAATCATCTCAGCTATATCGGCGATAGTACCGTTGGTAGCCGGGTGAACATCGGTGCGGGCACAATCACCTGCAATTATGATGGCGCGAACAAGCATCGCACCATCATTGAGGACGATGTGTTCATCGGCTCTGATACACAACTCGTTGCGCCAGTGACCGTAAGCAAAGGAGCGACGATAGGTGCCGGTTCGACCATCACCCGCGACGCACCGGCGGGCGAGCTTACCCTGTCACGTGGCAGGCAAACGACCATCAACGGATGGAAACGTCCAACCAAAGAGAAAAAATAGAATGTGTGGAATCGTAGGTGCTGTAGCGCAACGCAATGTTGTGCCGATCTTGCTGGAAGGATTGCAACGGTTGGAATATCGCGGTTACGACTCGGCCGGTCTGGCAGTGGTACATGACGGCCAACTGGAACGTGTGCGCAGCATCGGGCGGGTCGCCGACCTGACCGAAAAAAGTGCGGGCACCCGGGGATTCATCGGCATTGCCCATACCCGCTGGGCAACGCATGGTGTGCCCAGTGTGCGCAATGCCCACCCGCATATAAGTAAAGATCACGTTGCTGTGGTGCATAACGGCATCATCGAAAATTACGAAGTCCTGCGTACCCGCCTGACCGCGGCGGGCTATGAATTTACTTCCGATACAGATACCGAGGTCATCGCACATTTAATCCACAGTCACTATGCACGCGGCAACTCGCTACTGGTAGCGACACAGGCATCGCTTGCCGAGTTGGTGGGGGCTTACGCCATCGGTGTCATTGCGGCGGATAATCCAGATCAACTCATTTGTGCGCGGCGCGGCAGCCCATTGCTGTTGGGGGTGGGCATAGAGGAGCATTTCATCGCATCTGATGTGTCGGCGCTTTTGCCGGTGACGCGCAATGTCGTCTATCTCGAGGAAGGTGATGTGGTCGAAGTTGGACGGCGCAGTTATCAGATATTCGATACAAAGGGAATGCGCGTCGAGCGCACCGTGCAGATCAGCGAGCTGAACAATGAGAGCGTGCAGCTGGGCGAATACTGCCATTATATGCAGAAGGAAATCCACGAACAGCCGCAGGCATTGGCCGATACACTCGAATCGGTGTGCAACAGCCAGTCACTGGTGCCGGGTATCTTTGGCGCGGAAGCGGCGGCAACTTTTGCCGACATTGACAGCATTTTGATCCTGGCCTGCGGAACCAGCTATCACGCTGGCTTGGTGGCGCGCTATTGGCTGGAAGAGATCACCGGCATCCGCTGTACCGTGGAAGTCGCAAGCGAGTACCGCTACCGTATCAGCGTGGCCAACCCTAAAACTCTGGTAGTGGTCATCTCGCAATCCGGCGAGACTGCCGACACCCAGGCCGCGCTGAACCATGCCAAGACACATGGACATATTCATACGCTCGCGATCTGCAACGTGCCGGAAAGCGCCTTGGTACGCCTGTGCAAGCTGCGAATGCTGACGCGTGCCGGGCCGGAGATCGGTGTGGCATCTACCAAGGCTTTTACTACGCAGCTGGCCGCGCTTTTCTTATTGACGCTGATACTGGCCAAGCAGCGCGGGCGATTGACTGCAGAACAGGAACAAAAACATCTGCAAGAGTTGCGGCATTTGCCCAGTGGGGTAAAGAAAGTGCTCGAACTGGAACCGCAGATCGCCAAACTTGCCGAACAATTTGCCAGCAAGCATCACGCGTTATTCCTTGGGCGCGGTTTGCACTATCCGATCGCGCTGGAAGGCGCACTCAAACTCAAGGAGATTTCCTATATTCATGCCGAAGCCTATCCTGCTGGCGAGCTTAAACATGGCCCGCTGGCATTGGTGGATAAAGACATGCCGGTAATCTCGGTTGCGCCTAATGATGCGTTGCTGGAAAAACTGAAATCCAATTTGCAGGAAGTGCGCGCGCGCGGTGGTGAGTTGTATGTATTTGCCGATGCACACACGCATATCCGCGAAGCGGAGGGTATCCACATTATGCAGATGCCCGAACACGCGGGATATTTAAGCCCGATCCTGCATACTATCCCGTTGCAATTATTGGCCTATTACGTGGCACTGCAAAAAGGCACTGATGTGGATAAACCCAGGAACCTCGCAAAATCGGTAACGGTAGAATAATTTGCAGCAGAGCCGGATCAAGCTAATAGCAAAAAACAAACCCGCCTAAAGGCGGGTTTGTTTTGCAACTAAAATGACAACGCTAATTTCAAATACCATAAATCGCTGAATGTGCTCCTGCTGCCATGAAAAAC
>CAIOKY010000122.1 GCA_903858965.1 uncultured Nitrosomonadales bacterium
AAAAACCAGCCTCTTTTCTTTCCCGGCAAATCTATATTTCATTCGCCAACTCTTCGCGCCGCTCGGCAAAACTTCTAAATACATGCCCTGCCCATCGGCCAGCTTATAAGCTTTCTCACGCGGCTTCGTGGCGGCCACTGCTTTATCGTTTAGCTTCATGTTATCTCCGGTTGAACGCTGCGGCACTCATGATGCCCCCGCCGTTAAAAAAAAGCAACAAATGCCCCCTTTAATGCCCCCTGAAAAGCCGGACATGGTAGGGCGCTTGCGAACAATTGCGAACTTATGAGGATTGCCGTAAGCCTTGCAGTTATTGGAGTTTAATAGAAAAATGCGAAAAAAATCCCGGCGGGTAAGGCCGGGATTTTAGTCGTATTGGTGGAGACGGCGGGAATTGAACCCGCGTCCGCAAGCCCTCTACAGGCAGTTCTACATACTTAGCCATGTTATTTAATTTGATCCCGTACACGCCAACCGGCGGGCTGGTAAAGGACGAGTCACCTTGTTTCTAGCTCCGGTCAAAGTGACCCTGCCCGGCACGATTCTGTGTAATTTACCTCACTCATCTCGGCCTTGCGGCTTTGAGCCCCTCCACAGACAGCAGGGTGTGAGGTCTAGCAGACTAAGCTGCTAAAGCGTACTTTTCGTCGTTTGCGACTAGTTTTTTCCAGCTGATTTACGAGGTGGCGGGTCCTCGGTATGCCCTACGCTGCTTTGTAACCCACGTCGAAGCCAAGTCGTCCCCGGTTCGATATGTTGCGCAACTTACTACGGTGCAGATTGTAGCAGAGTCAGAGGGGGATCAAGCCGGGAAGTTCCATCAGGGTTTACAAAGTGGGGTTAAAGCGCGGCGTGGTTTGACCGAACCGGGTGATATTGATAAAGCGTCCGGCATGCCGGTCGGTCTTGGCGATATGTCCGGTAAACCAGTCACACAGCAGAAGCTGGGTGCGGAATGAGAGATAGGGAAGGTCGTAATCGCCGGCATCGGCTTCTTCCTTGAGCGCCATGAAATTTTCAATGAAGCGTTTATGCTCCTGAAGGTGGCTCTTGAGGAATGGGTAGTCATATTGGCTCATCAATTCCGCTTCATGGCTTTCGCATTCCACGATATGGCTGGCGATGTTGGCAAATAATATGCTGATCGCCTGATGTTCCCTGGCCATGGATGCCGATATGAACTCGTTGGTTTTTTCAAACAGCCATCGGTGTGAGTGATCGATCGTATCGATGTTGACCTGGAAAGCAGCCTTCCATTCCAGCTGGTTATTCAGCTCGCTGGTGGAAAGATGGCGTCCGGTGGCGAGATATTGTTCGCAGCGCGCCAGATAGATACGGGCCGGGGTGTCCTTGGGCGTTGTCTCGATGCATTGATTCAGCAATTCCATCGCGCGCGGAATTTCTTTCAGGTGGTAATAGGCAATCGCCGTCTCAAATTTGGCCTTGGTGGCGCGTTTGCCATCCCTTAACTTGAGCGGCTCGTTGTCGAAAACCTCATAGATGGAGAGCGGTTGTGTTTTGCCTTTGACGCGGATGCGATCCAGAAAACGGATGTCATATTTTGACGGGGAAGCCAGGTCATAGAGCGTGTTCTGGCTGATGAGCAACGGAGTCTGGTAAGTCTTGGTTGCTTCTTCGATGCGCGAACTCAGGTTGACGGCATCGCCGATAACGGTGCTTTCCATGCGGCTTTCGCCGCCGATCATGCCTATCATGACCAGTCCGGTGTTCAGCCCGATGCCGATCTGGATCGGTGTATAGCCGGCACGAGCCCGTCCGGTATTGTATTCCTCCAGTACTTCGAGCATGTGGATTGCGCCACTTAAGGCATCATCGGCTCCCCGGTTGAAGAGCGCCAGGATGGTATCGCCCACATATTTGTCGATGATGCCCTGGTGTTCACCGATGATGGGCTCCATCTGGTTGAGATAGGAGTTAAGGAAGTTAAAGTTTTCCTGTGGAGCCATGCTCTCGGATAGCGAGGTGAAATTGCGGATGTCGCTGAACATGACAGTCAATTTGCGTTCGACCTGATCACCCAGCTTTACGTCGAGGATGCTTTTTCTTTCCAATAGCGCGAGCAGTTGATGGGGGATCAGCCGTCCGAATCCCCATTCTGTTTGTTTCAGCAGGGACAGGGATTTCTCGTTCTCGTCAGCGGATTGCTTGCGCAGCTGGATCTCTTTGTCCAGCCTGTCCTTGGCATGTTTCAATTGTGCAGTGCGGCGGGCGATCACCCACTCTGCACGCGATGTGCGGCTGACCATGCCGATGATAGACGCGATCAGGATGCCGGTCAGGAATGTGATCCATTGCAAACCCAGCTCGGTGAAATAGATCGCGCCGACCAGCAATGCCGCAATGACGATGACGGCGAAGGCTGTCAGATAGGGCTGTATGATTTGAAATATTCTACGGGCACGCATTTATGTTCCTCGTTTTTGAGGCCGACGCCGGTAATGTAACCTCTCCGGAAACTATTGCACAACTCTGGCAGGAATAACAGTAGGGTTTTATTGCAAATAGCGCAAGAGATGTGAAGGGGTAGCTATGCTGCCGTGCGCCTGCCAATTCTCGACACTCGCATCGGCGCCCACGTAACCGTAGCTGGCGATGATGCCGCGCATACCGCTGGCGTTGGCGGCCTGCATGTCGCGCAGGTCGTCGCCGAGATATAGGCATTGCGCCGGCATGACGCCGATGATCTCGCAGGCTCTGAGCATCGGTTCGGGATGCGGCTTGGCATGTGCACAGGTGTCGCCGCTGACCAGACAGGCGGCGCGGTAGGCATAACCCAGTGCCTGCATCAACGGCACGGTGAAGCGGTGCGGCTTGTTGGTGACGATGCCCCACTTGATGTTGCGCTGCTCCAGTTCAGCAATCAATTCTGCCGTGTCGCCAAACAGTTTTGTCTGCACGCAAATATTTTTTGCGTAGTAATCGAGGAAGATGTCGCGCAACGCGATGAAGTCGGGATGCTCCGGATCAATACCGAAACCGACCTTGATCAGTCCGCGCGAGCCGTGCGAGGCTTGCGGGCGCAACACTTCGAGAGGCAGCGGCGGCAGGTCGCGCATGGCGCGTGTGTGGTTGAGTGCGGCGGCAAGGTCAGGCGCGGAATCGGCGAAGGTGCCGTCCAAATCAAACAGTATCGCCTTAATCACGACGGCAGCTGATCAAATAATTTACGTCGGTATCCTTGCCCAGCGAATACACTTTGCTGAGCGGGTTGTAGCTCATGCCGATCAGGTCGGCCAAGTTCAGCCCGGCATTGCGGCAGGACTGAGCCAGTTCGGATGGCTTGATGAATTTGGCGTAATCATGCGTGCCGCGCGGCAGCATGTTGAGTATATATTCCGCGCCGATCACGGCGAGCAGATAAGACTTGGGATTGCGGTTAAGTGTGGAGAAAAATATCCAGCCGCCGGGTTTGACCAGCTTTGCGCAGGACGCGATCACGCTTTGCGGATCGGGCACATGTTCTAGCATTTCCAGGCAGGTGACCACATCGTAATGAGCCGGCTGTTCGGCGGCCAACTCTTCCACGGCGATCTTGCGGTAGTTGACTTGCTTCCCGCTTTCCAGCAGATGCAATTTGGCGACTTGCAGGGCCTTGTCGGACAGGTCTATGCCGGTGACGTTGGCATTCAAGCCCGCCATGCTTTCCGACAGGATGCCGCCGCCGCAGCCGACATCCAGCACGGTTTTTCCGGCCAGACCTGCGTGGCGGTCGATGTAACCCAGGCGCAGCGGGTTGATGTCGTGCAATGGCTTGAATTCGCTGTTCGGGTCCCACCATTTGTGGGCCAGTTGCGAGAATTTTTCCAGTTCGATGGGGTCGGCGTTGGTCATGAGAGCCTTTATCTATGAGGGGCTGACTCTAGCAAAACTTGCCGGTTTAGCCAAATAGTCCGGCCATCAAGCGGGTGGCTCAGAGTGGTGTCGCTGTGCTAAAATATGCGTTTTGCCGCACTGCATTTAACGTTGTATTTATCTTGAGGTAAGAGTCGATCCATGGAACAGCAATTCGCCAAAGAAACACACCCCGTCAGCCTTGAAGAGGAGATGCGCAAGTCCTATCTGGACTACGCGATGAGCGTCATTATCGGGCGCGCATTACCGGATGTGCGCGACGGCCTGAAGCCGGTACACCGCCGTGTACTGTTCGCGATGCACGAGCTGTCCAACGACTGGAACAAGGCCTATAAGAAGTCGGCGCGTATCGTCGGCGACGTGATCGGTAAGTACCACCCGCACGGCGACACGGCCGTGTACGACACCATCGTGCGTATGGCGCAGGACTTTTCGCTGCGCTATCCGCTGGTGGACGGGCAGGGTAATTTCGGTTCGGTGGACGGCGACAACGCGGCGGCGATGCGTTACACCGAGATCCGCATGGCGAAGATAGCGCATGAATTGATCGCCGATCTGGACAAGGAGACGGTCAACTTCGGGCCCAACTACGACGGCTCCGAGCACGAGCCGCTGGTGTTTCCGTCGCGTTTCCCCAACCTGCTGGTGAACGGTTCTTCCGGTATCGCGGTGGGTATGGCGACCAACATCCCGCCGCACAATATGAGCGAAGTGGTGGATGCCTGTCTCGCGTTGCTGAAGAATCCCGATCTGGATATCGAGCAGTTGATCGAATACGTGCCTGCGCCGGATTTCCCGACTGCGGGTTTCATCTACGGCCTGGCCGGGGTGAAGGAAGGCTACCGCACCGGCCGCGGCCGCGTGGTCATGCGCGGCCGCACCCATTTCGAGGACATTGGCAAGGGCGAGCGCCAGGCCATCATCATCGACGAGCTGCCCTATCAGGTGA
>CAIOKY010000123.1 GCA_903858965.1 uncultured Nitrosomonadales bacterium
CACCGCCCAGCGTGAATGACGGCCGTATGACCACCGGATAGCCGATCGCCACCTGCACCTGCAGTGCTTCTTCCATGGAATGCGCCGTCTTCGAATGCGCACTGCCCAAGCCGATGCGAGTCATGGCCTGTTTGAATTTCTCGCGGTCTTCGGCCATGTCGATCGCTTCGCGCGATGCCCCTATCATCTCGACATTATATTTTTCCAGCACGCCGTGCTTGGCCAGGTCCAGCGCGCAGTTCAGCGCAGTCTGCCCGCCCATCGTCGGCAGGATCGCGTCCGGTTTTTCCCTGGCGATAATCTTCTCAACTATTTTCCAGGTGATCGGCTCGATGTAAGTCGCATCCGCCATGTCCGGGTCGGTCATGATCGTGGCCGGATTCGAGTTCACCAGGATGACGCGATAGCCTTCCTCGTGCAACGCCTTGCAGGCCTGCGCGCCGGAATAGTCGAACTCGCACGCCTGCCCGATGACGATAGGGCCCGCGCCTATGATCAGGATGGATTTAATATCAGTACGCTTTGCCATTTACTTGCCCATCATCGCAACGAAGCGATCAAACAGTGTGTCCACATCGTGCGGCCCCGGGCTCGCTTCGGGATGCCCCTGGAAGCAGAACGCGGGTTTGTCGGTCAACTCGAAACCCTGCAGCGTGCCGTCGAACAACGATACATGCGTGACACGCGCGTTCTTCGGCAGCGTCGCCGCATCCACTGCAAAGCCGTGGTTCTGGCTGGTGATCATCACGCGCTTGCTCTGTGTATCCTGCACCGGATGATTTGCGCCGCGATGGCCGAACTTCATCTTCATCGTCTTCGCGCCCACCGCAAGGCCCATGATCTGATGGCCGAGACAGATGCCGAACAATGGCACACCGGCCTCGATGAATTTTTTCGTCGCCGCAATTGCGTAATCGCAAGGCTCCGGATCGCCGGGTCCATTGGACAGGAACACACCATCCGGCTCCATCGCCAACACGTCCTTCGCGGTGGTTTGCGCCGGCACCACGGTGATACGGCAACCGCGCCCGGCCAGCATGCGCAGGATGTTGTTCTTCACGCCGAAGTCGTAAGCCACCACATGGAATTTCGTATGCGCCACTTCAGGATAGCCCACGCCCAACTCCCATTCGCGCTGAGCCCAAGTATAGGATTTTGTACAGCTCACTTCCTTGGCCAGATCCATACCCACCAGACCGGCGAAACCGCGTGCCGCTTTCAGCGCAGCAGCCTCATCCGTGCCGCTCGCGATGCAGCCGTTTTGCGCGCCCCTGGAGCGCAGGATGCGCGTCAGCTTGCGCGTATCTATCCCGGCGATGGCAACCACATTATTGGCTTTCAGGTAATCGGGCAGCGATTGCGTGTTGCGGAAATTGCTCACCGTCATCGACAGGTCGCGGATGATCAAGCCGCTGGCGAATACCTGGCGCGATTCCACGTCCTCGGTATTCACGCCGACGTTGCCGATGTGCGGATAAGTCAGCGTGACGATCTGCTTGCAGTAAGAGGGATCGGTGAGGATCTCCTGGTAACCGGTCATCGCGGTATTGAACACCACCTCGCCGGTGCTGCTGCCGGAAGCCCCGATGGAAATGCCGCGAAACACCGTACCATCGGCTAAAACTAAGATGGCTGGATTCGTCTGCGACACTGGATGCTCCCGAGAGGTATGACATAAAGAAGCGGGACGAACATTCAGAGTTCATCCCGCTTTGGATTGCCGAGCATTATAGCGGATTGGAAGGGTGGCATCAAATGCAATATACAGTTTCGATGCCAATGCAAAAGACATTCGCCCTTGTCCGTACTATCATGCATATACGGACATGTACTTCAGGGAGGCCAGCCATGAATCAAGCGCTTAATAAAATTTCTTGTGCATCATTATTTTTAATAATACGGACCGGTGGGTCAGTCTAATAACTGTTAGGCTACTGAGGAGCCGGTTGCTATGAGCCAGAAAACTTCTCGTCTTCTTCATCGCTCTGGTCGAAACCAATTCGGAGATCCAGGTGATCCCCCGCTGCCACTCTACGAGCCGAGTGCGAGGTCGCTTGCACGCGACAAAGAGATGATCTCTCTCCATCGAACGCTCAATGATGAGTTCATACAAGCTCACGGGGCGCGGTGGCTCAAACTCCTCTCTGGCCTATCCAAGGCCCAGGTATGGAGCAAGCTCCACCCATATGGCAAGCCGACTCTAGGCACCTTCTATTCAATGGCGCGCGAATCCAATACGTTTGAACAGTTTCTTCTTTGGTGGCTGGTTTCAAACAAGACTCAGGCCCTTCGTCATCTCGGGCACGAAGACCTATTTGTTCGTGAGCAACTTCGCGCCTTTTCGGAATGCGGTCGTTACTACGTAACCTACGGAAGCTGTTCGCGCACATTCGGAACAGCGGCCTAACTCAAACGTTGTGAACAACAAGCGCAAATATAGGGGACAGACCACGATTTCTATCCCAACGTTAAGCCTTCCATAGCGTCCACACACCGATGATGACAAAACCCGCACCGGCAGCGTAGTGCAGATATTTTTCGTTGATATATTCCGACAGCATGCTGCCGACCAGCACGCCGATGCCCGATGCGGCGACCAGCGCCAGCGATGCGCCGAGGAAGATCGTCCACTTGCTGACTTCCTTGTCCGAGGCGAACAACATCGTGGCGAGTTGCGTCTTGTCGCCCATCTCGGCGATGAACACCGCTGCAAAGACAGTGGCGAGTATTTTCAGATCCATGCTTAACTCCAGAAGATTGCGGTTGTGTACGATTCATCATGCCAAAGTGGCCGGCATCATTTCCATTCTACCTGTTGATATGGGCACGACCGCAACGATCCGGACTTTGAATCTTTGGTGCCATGCAGAAAATCAGAACGGCGCCACCCAGAGACTGACGACCACACTCTTGTCGCGCTGGTCGTCGAGCGCCTTGTAAAGGCCGCAGCGCACAGTGATCGGCAGGAAATAGCCCAGCGTCATGTCCAGGCTCGCTTCAGCCCCGACCGATTTCTTTAAATCCGTACCGCGATAGGCATCGTCCCATGCGTTGCCGGCTTCAACAAAAGCCGCGCCATGAATCCGCTTGAGGAAGAAAGGGCTGTTGCCATTTCCGATTTCCAGATTCTGGATCGGGAAGCGGTACTCCATCGTGGCCAAGCCGACTTTCTGCCCGCGGTATTGGTTGACCGGATAACCGCGCAAATAGACATTGTTATCCTCCACGTTGATGGTCATGTCGCCGGGGCCCACGCCGCCCAATTGAAACGCGCCTTGGGCCATGACATCGCCGCTTGATTTCCCCGCATAACCGCGCAACAACAGGACATGATGTTCGAAAGGAAAATCGATATATTCATGCCAGTCGACACTGTATTTTTTCAGGTCGAAATCGCTGCCCAGTTTTTTATCGAATTGTTCATAACCGAATTCAACAGTGCGGCCACCTTCGGGGCTGATCGAATAACCATATGTTTCGGCATTGTTGAACAGGTAATCCGCCCTGCCGGAAGCAAGTTTTCCCTGCGCCGGAATGGCTCCGTCATAACCGCTCCAGGGCGGCACGGAGGTCAGGTTTGATAGACTCTTGCGCTGATAACCAAAACTAACTTCATGTTGCCGGTCAAGCTCCAGCAACGGGAAGGTCAATGATGCATCCAGCATGCGGGAACGTTCAACGTAATCGCTCTGCGCGGAGAAACCGGTATTCTGTGCAAGCAGATTCGCATAGGTCATGTCGATGTCCCATGTCCGGAATTTCAGGGTGGGGAACCAGCCATCGTAGAAGTAACTGAAGTCATACCAGGTACGCTGCTTCGATGGGCCATACAGCGCACTCAGGATATAACTGTGGCGCTCGACCGCATCTGCGCCAAAGGTAAACAGGCCGGCCAACGTGCCGCTATAGGCGCTGTGACCGAAATTGGGCAGCCACAAATGCGGCATCAGCGTCGGTAAAGGATTGTATGCGCTCTCCACCGCATCGACCGTCTTCTCGTCATACTTCATCGCCGGATAAGGGTCGTTGTAGCTGGCCGCCAGCCTTCGTGTCGCCCGGGTATTGTCCATCACGTGGATGTCATAGCCGCGCGAAGAGTAATCCGCGAACGCGATCGCGCCGCCGTCTGGTGTGAGCGATGGCATGAATGCGCCGCCGAGCACATTGCTGACCTGGGAGATTTGTTTGCCGGCGACATCGTATACATAGAGGTTGAAAATGCCGCTGCGATCCGAAGAAAAATAAATACTTCCGCCGTCCGCACTCCACACCGCGCCGCCGTCAATGGCGCGGTCGTGCCTCAGCTCCTCCAACTTGTTGCCCCGGCTGTCGAGTATCCAGATGTCCTTGTACCCATCCGGTTGCCTGACACCGACGACGATCTTCTGTCCATCGGGACTGAAGCGCGGTGTCTCATACTGGTATTCGCTGTCTTCGCCCAGCCAGAGGATGTCTGCTGTGCGCACTGTATTTGCAGGAATTATTTCTGGAGATAACAATATCGTGGCAAGTCGTGTCTTGCCGAGCCGGTTGGTCACGAATATCAGTTTGCTGCCATCCGGCGACGGCGCCGGATCGCGGGCGCGCAGTTGGCAAGTGATACGATATTCCTTGCGATGTTCCAGATCGTAATAATAGATGTCGTTGTAAAGATCGGTGTTACGTACCACCTCGATCTTGGTGTAGTAGAAGCCCTTGCCATCCGCTCTCCAGGATATCCCCGGTGCCGAAGAATTGATGTTGTTGACCAGCTTGCGGTCGGCACTGCCATCGATGTTCATCAAATGGATCGCGGGATGCTCGTCGGCATTCTGGACAAAATAGGCGATCTGCTTTCCGTCCGGCGAGATCGCCGGAGCAAGATTCTCGTACCCGCCCTTGTTAGATCGATTCGGGGTCAGGGAACGCGTTGCACTCAAGCCCTGCGCAAGTACTTTCTGCTTGTCTGCCTCATATCGTTTGGATAATTCGTTTCTCCACTCGTACCACAAATCGGTGTAATCGCTGCCCAGCACGCGGCGCGCCGTACCTTCTACCAGGAATGGCCACCAGCGCCCACTGTAGTCGATCGACAGGTCGGCCAATTTTTCACGTCCGTATTTTTTCGCGATGAAAGCGATAAAGCTGCCGCCGAACAGGTAAGGCACATCCCCGTCCGGCCACTTTTCGGTGTAGTTCGCAGCATGGCTGATGTCGGGAAAGTTGTTCTCCAGTACCGCCATGCGCAACACCATATCGGATGCGGGTGAGCGGTTGCGGCCGCCGCCGGTCAATTCGGATTCTTCGTATACCGCCAAGCCTTCGATCAACCAGACCGGCTGGAACATATTGGGAAAGTACAAGTTGCCGAAGATGTTGCCCAGCACTTCCGCGGGACCGTTCATCATGTCCAGTTGGACGATGTGCGTGTATTCGTGGGTGATCAACAGCCGCATCCAGTCGTCATAGTTGCCCGCACCGAAGATGGATTCGCCGAATGGCTGGGTAATATAGAGCGTGATCAGGTTATAGGGCAGCGGTGTGGTGTAGCCATTGGCGTCGTCCAGCGCATCGACCAGGACGATGTTGGTGCGCGTGTGCGGCTGAGACTTCATGCGCGGCACCAGCCTGGCATGCACATCTTCGGCAATCACCACCGCTCTTTTTGCCAAGGCCTCTTCACCCTGATGATAATGGATCAGGAAATGCGGTGAAGTAAGCGTCATCCATGAGAACGACGGGTCGGTTTTTGCAACACCGGAAGCGCAATACAGAAGCAGCAGGAGGAAGATAAATTTTTTCATGCCTGCCTCTGGCGGAATAATCGGAGAAGGGAATGTTACTTCAGACCCAGCACATCCTGCATGTCGTACATCCCCGCCGGATGGGTTTTCAGGAAACGCGCCGCGCGCAATGCGCCCACCGCGAAAGTGGCGCGGCTGCTGGCTTTATGGGTGATCTCGATGCGCTCGCCGGTGCCTGCGAACAGCACAGTATGATCGCCGACGATGTCGCCGCCGCGCACGGTGGCGAAACCGATCGTGGACGGATCGCGCTCGCCGGTGACGCCCTCGCGGCCATACACGGCGCATTTTTCAAGATCGCGCCCCAGAGTTTTCGCGATCACTTCACCCATGCCCAGCGCGGTGCCGGACGGTGCGTCCACTTTGTGGCGGTGATGCGCCTCGATGATCTCGATGTCGTAACCCTGCGCCAGCACGCGCGACGCGGTCTCCAGTAATTTGAATATCAGGTTCACGCCCACGCTCATGTTGGGCGCGAACATGATGCCGATGTGCTGTGCCGCTGTGCCGATCTGTGCCTTCTGCTGTGCGTTAAAACCCGTGGTGCCTATCACCATGTTCACGCCCAACTTGCGGCAGATCTCTAAATGTTGCATCGTGCCTTCGGGCCGGGTGAAGTCAATCAACACATCTGCACCTTTCAGTGCGGCGTCAAGATCGGACGTTATCCTCACGCCTTCGGTAACCTTGCTCAACGTGGAGCTTGCTCCCCCATCGTCGATTACATTACCCAGCAATGGGCTACCCGCATGTTCCAAGGCCGCATGCAGTATGAGGTCTTCTGCCTGTAAGACGCACTCCAGCAGCACCTTGCCCATGCGTCCGCTGCAGCCGGCGATAGCAATTTTTATTCTACTCATGTCCTATCCTTTTACTTTTGTACTTCTACTTTTGCCGGCGCAACACTGCCAGGCTCGCCGCCATCGACCACCCGCGCCAGATTCTCGCCTTCGAAATAAAGCGTCATGTCCTGTTTCTCGAGAACCTTGCCGTCGCGCTCCAGGCGATACACATAATCCCAGCGGTTGCCGTGAAATGCGTCGTTGATCATCGGCGTGCCCAATACATATTTCACCTGTGCCTTGGTCATGCCGATCTTCAGTTTTTCGCGCATATCCGGCGTCACGAAGTTCCCCTGACGGATGTCCATCTTATATGGCTTCAAAAAGGGTATGTAAAAATCGCTGCATGAAGCCAGCAGCAGGGTAAGCAAAATCAGTTTAATACGCATGAAATTCCTAGTCGATATTCAAATTCAGAGCCGCCGCATCCCGCAACACATTACCAGCGTAGACGTCCGATGCGGGAGCGGGAGCGGGTGCGAGGCGGCTTCTCCCGCACCGGATGCTACGCAACACCGTGTCAAACTCGCCGCATGATACCTTAAGCCCGACACATGTTACTTCAAACAGAGCTACCCAACATCTCCGCCGCATGCTTGCGCGTCGTCTCGGTGATCTTGACGCCGCCCAGCATGCGCGCGATTTCCTCGACGCGTTGTTTGCCATCCAGCACAGTGATACGGCTCAGTGTGGTGCCATTTTCCACCGCCTTGCTCACCTGCCACTGCTGATCGGCCGCAGCGGCAACCTGCGGCAAATGCGTGACGCACAGCACCTGATAGGACTTGCCCAGTTTTTTCAGCAAATGCCCGACGATCTCTGCAACGCGCCCGCCGATGCCGCTGTCCACTTCATCGAAGATCAGCGTCGGCACGCTGGCAACCTGTGAGGTGGCCACCTGTATCGCCAGACTGATACGCGACAGCTCGCCGCCCGATGCCACTTTGGCCAGACTGCGCGGTGGTATGCCGGGATTGGCGGCAACCTGAAACTCGATAGTTTCCAGCCCGTATGCAGCGCCTTCTTCCAAGGGCAAAAATGCCACTGCGAAACTTCCGCCCGGCATCGCCAGCGTTTGCAGTGCATCGGTGATCTCTCGCGACAACTTGTCCGCTGATCTTTTACGCGCCGCACTTAATTTCTGCGCCGCCGCAAAATAATTTTGCTGTGCGGATTTTTCCTGCTGCGCCAGCTCGACCAGATCGGCATCCCCACCCAGTTCCGCCAGGCGCGCCGTGATGCGCTGCAAGGCCTCATCAAGCTGCTCGGGTGCGACGCGATATTTGCGCGCCGCATCCATCACGCTTTGAATACGCTGCTCCTGTTCGCGCAGCCTTTGCGGGTCGGTATCCAGACGCTGCTGGTAATGGCGCAGCGCATAAACCGCTTCCTGCAACTCGGCCTGCGCACTTTCCAGTATCTGCAACGTCTCGCCGAGGCTGGCATCGTGTGTGATGCCATCGCGCAACCGCGCCGTCAATGCATTGAGTTGCGTCAGGCACGCGTTATCCGCCTCGCTCAAGGTCTCGATGCCGAATGCCGCGGTCTCCAGCAGGCTCGCAGCATGGGAAAGCCGCGCATAGTCTTCCTGCAGGGTTTGCCAGTCCATTACATTGAAGCCCAGACCTTCTATTTCATTACGCTGGAACTTCAGCAACTCGCGCTCGGCAGCGACTGCTTCGGCATTCTCGCTGAGGCTGATGCGGCGGCGCCGCAAGGTTTGCCAGTCGCGATACAAAGCCGCGACTTTTTCCGCAGTGCTTGCGATACCGGCATAACCGTCCAGCAACGCGCGTTGCGCATCCGGGCGCAGCAGCGATTGATGCGCATGCTGCCCGTGGATATCCAGCAACTGGTCACCCGCTTCGCGCATCTGTTGCAGCGTCGCGCTGCGCCCGTTGATAAAACCGCGCGAACGCCCACCGTTATCCAGCACGCGGCGCAGCAGGCACACGCCCGCATCACCCTCCAGCTCTTGCTCCTTCAACCACGCCTGCAAACCCGGCAACGCAGCGATTTCAAACCCGGCTGCGATCTCGGCACGCTCGCAGCCGTTGCGCACCATGGCCGCATCACCGCGTTCGCCCAGTGCCATGGATAAGGCATCTATCAATATGGATTTCCCCGCGCCTGTCTCGCCGGTCAGCGCGGTAAAACCGGCGGAAAAATCCAGCTCGAGGGATGTGACGATGACGAAATCGCGGATGGCCAGAAATTTCAACATTGCTCGGGAAACCTTGGCATTTATAACGTCTGGTTCCAGAGCAACTTCTCGCGCAGTGTATGGTAGTAGCTATGTCCGGTCGGATGCAGCAGGCAGACGGTATCGGGATGGCGCGTGACGATGATCTTGTCATGCAACTGCAAGTCGTAACTGGTATGACTATCGAAGCGCAATTGTATATCGCCGGTACGGTGCACCAGGATTTCCAGCACCGAAGAACTCTTCACCACGATGGGGCGGTTACTCAACGTGTGCGGGCTGATCGGAACCAGTTCGAGCACATCCAGGCTGGGATGCAGTATCGGGCCGCCGGCTGACATCGCATAAGCAGTGGAACCGGTGGGCGTCGAGACGATCAACCCGTCCGCGCGCTGATTGTAAAGGTACTCGCCATCGATGCGCACCTCGAACTCGATCATGCTGCTGGTATTGTTGCGGTGTACCACCACTTCATTGAAAGCCCGCCCGCTGTATACCTCGACCCCGTTGCGCATCACGCGCGCGGAGAGCAGCAGCCGCTGCTCGGTGATGAATTTTCCGTCCAGCATCGCCGCGATGCTGTCCTGCATGTTGTCCAGCGCAAGATCGGTGAGAAAACCGAGCCGTCCCTGATTCACGCCGACCAGCGGTACATGACAAAGCGACAAGGTGCGCGCAATGTTCAGCATGGTGCCATCGCCACCCATCACGATCGCCAAGTCCACCGCAGTGCCGATTTCAGCCAAGCTCATTTCGGTATAAGAATGCTGCTCAAGATGCTCGGCGGTCAGGTTATCCACGACCACGGTCAATCCCCTGGCCGACAGGAAATCGGCCAGACGCAACAGCGGTCCGGTGATTTCCGGAGCCTTGTGCTTGCCAATCAGCGCGATATTCTGGAAGGGGAATTTCATGGACGCGATTAAACCACATCGCCATGGCAATGACAAAGCTGCGCCATTGGTTATGGCTAGCACGCGAAATAACCTTGTCGCCGGAGTTGGCGTCAAAGTCGCAATGGCAAGGACAGAATTTTGTGCTTTTACCTTCAGGGCACATACTCGCCCCCGCTGGGAAATTAAAAATTATGCTGATTCATCTAGCAATCAAATAACTTTAAGAGCAAAATTCCCTCCAGCCTATCGTAAAGAGCAAGATTACCAGACATCTTGATGAGGCCATTGCTGCACAGACTGCTGATGCCAAGCCGGCTTGCTTCCGCCGGATGATCGACAATGAAAAACCTACCTATCCCGGACAACGCGCCCGCTAGTCGAGGCCCCTCAAAAAGCTCTCGGCCTCCAGCTGCCGCTATGCTGAAACGCTGGTTAAACCATGCGACGGAACCGCATATCCTGTTTCCTGCCATTGCTGCCCTCGGGCTTGCCGCAATATGGGGAGCGACCCTGAATTTGATCAGGGTTGAACGCAGCGCTGCCGAACGCGCTGCGGTGGTATCGAGCCGCGAAGTGGCCGAGACCTATGAATCCCAGGTCTTGCGCTCGCTACGCGAAATCGATCAAACCCTGAAGTTTGTCAAATACGCGTATGAGCTCAAAGGCAGGAAGGCCATACTGCAGGAGCTGCGGGCAAAGAGCTTGTTGCCGGCGGATGTGGTATTCGTGATCAGTATTACGGACAGCAAGGGAAACATCGTGGCAAGCACCCGGTCACTCGGGATAAAGAATATTGCCGATCAGGAATCCTTCAAATTACAGTCTCATATCGATGACATCCTGGTCAGCCGTCCACGGAAGAATCCGGGCTCAGAAGAATGGGAACTGCAATTCAGCCGCAGGATAAACAATCCCAGTGGAAAGTTTGCCGGTGTCATCATGGTTACAGTCGATGCCGCCTATTTTGTCAGTGTCTATGAGCCGGCCAAACTGGGCGAACACGGCTTGCTCGGCATCCTGGGTACAGATGGCGTATTCCGCGCAAGGCGTAGCGGGGAAATCATGTCTGCCGGCGACATTGTCGATTACTCCACGGCAATCCCCGCAACGGATGAGAAACAAAGCGAAGGCCGACTGACCACCAACTCCTGGGATGGCGTACCGCGCTATACCAGCGCACTCAAACTCTATGATTTCCCCTTGGCCGTGATTGTCGGATTATCCGCGGATGAACAATTGGCGGCATCGCGCAAGGACATGTATGTTTACTTGTGGAGAGCATCGGCCGGCAGCCTTTTGCTGATTCTGATTGTCGCGGTGCTGGGACGCATGAGCCAGCAACTTAAACTAAGCCGCTTGCGCGCCGCCGAAGAGCAGATCGCCCATGCCGAGCGCGTAGAGTATCTCGCCTATCACGATGGCCTCACGATGCTGCCTAACCGCAGTCTGTTCAGCAAACTTTTGGACCAGAGCATCAATCAGGCACGCCGCTACAACCGTCGGCTGGCCGTGCTGTTTATCGACCTCGACCGGTTCAAACACATCAACGATACTCTCGGACACGAGGCTGGCGACCAATTGCTGCAGGAAGTCTCAACAAGGCTCAAGGCTTGTCTGCGCGACAGCGACACCGTTGCGCGGCTGGGTGGCGACGAGTTCATTGTCCTGCTACCGGAACTGAGCGAGGAAAAATACGTGGCAACAGTCGCCCAGCAAATCATTTCTTCCATCTACATGCCGTTCGTCCTGCTGGGCCAGCAATTTCGCATCACGGCCAGCATCGGTATCAGTATCTACCCGCAAGATGGACTGGACGAGCAAACGCTTACCAAAAACGCCGATATCGCAATGTATAAGGCAAAGGAAGAAGGAAAGAACAACTTCCAATTCTATTCCGAACAACTGAACAGCAATTCGCTGGAACGAACCATCCTGGAAACCGGTTTGCGACACGCCCTGGAGCGGGGCGAGTTTCAGCTTCACTATCAGGCAAAACGGGACATCCGTAGCGGCCACATCACGGGTATCGAGGCATTGTTGCGTTGGAAGCATCCCAATCTGGGCAGTATCACGCCGATGCAATTCCTTCCGATCGCCGAAGCGACCGGCTTAATCGTGCCGATCGGCAAGTGGGTACTCAAGACTGCCTGCCTGCAAAATGTGGTCTGGCAGAACCAGGGGCTGCCCCGGATGAGTATTGCCGTCAGCTTGACGACACGCCAGTTTTTCGATGAGCACCTGCTGGCAGACTTGACGGCAATACTCGCAAATACTGGTATGGATGCGCATCTTCTGGAACTGACCATCAACGAAAGCCTGTTGATGCACGATGTCGCCAAGACCATGAAAATCTTGGCCGCACTCAAGAACAAGGGTATCCGGATTGCTCTGGATGGCTTCGGAGTGGGCTACTTCTCGCTTTCCACGCTCAAGCAATTTCCCCTGGATACCATCAAGATCGACCGCTCGTTTGTTCGTGATGCATCAAGCGTTGCCGAAGACAAGGAGTTGACCGAGGCCATCATCGCGATGGGCCGGAAACTGAGCTTAACAGTCGTAGCCCAAGGCGTGGAGACCAAGGAACAGGCCGATTTCCTGCGCCAGAACGCCTGCGACGAATTGCAGGGGTTTTACCTCAACAAACCCGTACCCGCAGAGCAAATGACCGAATTGTTGCGGGCACAGGCTGATATTGTTTCCGATACCAATCCGATCAGCTGACACCCAGAATGACCGCAGAACAGGGGCCAGTCCGGATTATTTCGTGAACAATACCCTCACATTGTCATCCACCTGGCTTTGCTCGATATAGCCAATGGCATCGGGATTTTCCAGTAAGCGCTTTTTCATTTCAACACTGTTCGCAACCGATTGTGGCGGCTGACCACGACCGGTAAAAATAATCTTCGACCAGTAAGCCTTGACCTGCGCGGGCGACTTGCCGGAAAACTTCAAGTAAAACTCGTCGCGTACGGCGGACCCTTCAGCCTGGTCGATTGGTATCGGCCGGCTCCCGTCGGGAAACCGGTTGGTTTTGCCCAAAAATATTTCCGCCACTTGGTTCGCATTGAGCAGGATCATCGGACTTCTGGAGGACACCACCACCGCGATATCTGCCGCAATCGCGCTGGCACTAAGGCTAAGCGCCAGCCCGATAACTCCGATAACGATTTTTTTCATGATGTGCGCAATCTGCTCCATCAGAAAACGAAATCGACCACGGCACTGAACAACCGGATCGTGCCTCCCGGTTGAAAACCGGAGCCGGTCGGGACGATTAACCAGCCCGGCGACCCGGCACCTAGTCTGGTATCGTCAAACTGCAACTTGAGTGCGGCGTTTCGTGCAAAGTCCCAGCGCCCTCCGACAGAAAGAGTATTTTGAACAGCAATCGATCCCAGGATGCCATTGAGTTCAGCGTTAAGCCCGGCAGCAGACGGATAAATCGACACATCCAATCCAGGATCAGATGTATTGCTATTTGCCTTGACCTGGGCATACGTGAGGTAAGGTGTGAACTGGCCAAGCCGGTAGCCACTGCCGACATACCAGCCGGTCTGGGCACCAACAAAACAATGACTGTTGGTTGTAGCCCACTCACCCGTCAAGAACCACTGACCTGGATCGTAGTTTGCGCCTACGGTCTTGAACGGAATGAGCTTGCCGTCGCAATCATACTTGTCCGCAATCGCGTTTCCTTGCGGCCCGAAAGTCCTGAAAGTTTCGAAAAAAGGATGGAGACCATCAAGAGTAAGGTGGGCTTGGTGGTATGCGATGCTGATGGTTAATGGGCCGTATTCCATCGTATTGAAAACACCCCATTGATTCCGTGCCGTGCCGTGGTCACCTGCCGGAGTTGTTGTTTCTGTACCGCCGTAGGTGCTCTGTATGGTATTCGTGACATCACCGATGTGCAGGCGGTAATTTACCTCCAGTCCATCATTATTTGTTATGGGCACGAGACCATACACTTCAGCGGGTGGGCGCACCCATGTATTGGCATAACCCACCTTGCGATAGTCCGAGGCCAAGAAGCTGGGCATCACTACCCGTCCGGCCCGCACGGAAAAATCAGGCGTGAACTGATATTTGATATTCGCCCACTCTACATAGGGCAAGTAGTTGTTGTTGTATTTCTGCTCGGATATGACTTGCAAAACTGCCGACAGATGCTGGTCAAAACTGGCGATGCCTTGTGCTGCAATCAGGCTGTCGACATCGGCGCTCCAGACATGACTGTAACCGGCGCCATTGGGTTTGAAGATACTGGAGGTGAAGTCCGCCTTGCTTTCGCTGGAGTGCACCACACCCAAGGTGCCGAAGCCGCTGAATGCAAACGTCGGCGTACCAACTTCATCTGCATTGGCGCCAATACCATACAGCGCCATCGCAATCAGCACCGCCTTGGGGAAGATGAGCTTCATGAATGAGACAAACTCCTATCGTCCATTCAATCACCAGCAACTAAAATGGCAAATGCACAATACGCCGCATCGGCATATCAGATGTGCAACGCCCCGATCCGTCTAGAACCCGGAGATGTAATCCGTCAGCGCATCGATCTCGGCATCAGTCAGGGTCTTGGCGACCTTGTTCATCACGCCGTCCGGGCTGTTACTGCGTTCGCCGCTGCGCCAGTGGGTAAGCTGGGCAACCAGATACGACTTGTGTTGCCCTCCAATCACCGGATAGGTCGAAACATTGGGGGCCTGCCCCTTGCCATTCACCCCGTGGCAACTCATGCATGGGGGGATACCCCTGGAAGCGTCACCTTTGGTGAACAAGTTTTTCGCGACCGGATTTTCTCCCTTGCCGTTGCCTTGCATCTTTTTCTGACTGGAGAAATAAGCCGCGATGTCGGTCAATTCCTCATCATTGATGGTCTGCGCCATCGCGCTCATGATCTGATGTGTACGCGCTCCGGACTGAAAATTGCGCAGCTGTTTGGCGATATAGTTGGCGTACTGGCCGGCGAGATTGGGAATCAGGTCTTCCAGACTGAGACCGAACTCGCCGTGACAACCCTGACACAGCTCTGACCGGGTCTTACCCAATACCGGATTGCCCGCACCAATACGCTGCTTGACCACTTCGGGAGATTCATCAAAAGCTAACGCTGCCGTAGCGACAAACAGAACGGATGCGGCCAAACCAGCAGCAATGATGTTTTGAATGCGGATCATAGTAGTGTGCTCCAGTAGAAAGTGCTCCAATTAAACCACATCATCCATGCAATGACAAAGGCAAGCCGCACGGACAATGCCCATATCACTTGTACTGACTTGTTGATTCCATCGCAAAATTATACCTGCGGATGCGCCCTCTCCAGCTTACTGTGCAATTTGTTCAGCGCGTTGAGATAAGCCTTGGCGGACGCCACCACGATGTCGGTATCCGCACCCTGCCCGTTCACGATACGTCCGCCCCTAGACAGCCGCACGGTCACTTCGCCCTGCGCATCAGTGCCGCTGGTGATATTGTTCACCGAATACAACTGCAGTTCGGTACCGCTGTGGACGATTTGCTCTATCGCCTTGAAGGTCGCATCCACCGGTCCGCCACCCTGTGCATCCGCGTGATGCTCTTTACCGTCTATGCTCATCACCACGCGCGCCACCGGCAGCACACCGGTTTCGGAATGCGCACCCATGGCGACCAGACGGTAATGTTCGTTGACCTGCGCCACCGCTTCATCGCTGACCAATGCTTGCAAGTCTTCGTCAAATATCTCGCTCTTGCGATCCGCCAATTCCTTGAAGCGCTGGAAGGCAGCATTAAATGCATCTTCAGAAGGGAACTCGATATTCAGCGCGGTGAAACGCTGGCGCAAGGCATTGCGCCCGGAGAGCTTACCCAAACTTAACTTGTTGGCATTCCAACCCACGTCTTCGGCACGCATGATCTCGTAGGTCTCGCGATGCTTGAGCACGCCGTCCTGATGTATGCCGGACTCGTGCGCGAACGCATTCGCCCCGACGATCGCCTTGTTCGGCTGCACCGGATAGCCGGTGATACTGGAAACCAGCTTGGACGTCGGCACGATCTGGGTAGTATCGATGCGTGTATCAAGATTAAAGATGTCACGGCGGGTTTTCACCGCCATCACGATCTCCTCCAACGAAGCATTGCCAGCACGTTCACCAAGGCCGTTGATCGTGCATTCCACCTGGCGCACACCATTCATCACCGCAGACAATGAGTTCGCCACCGCGAGGCCCAGATCATTGTGGCAATGCGTGGACCAGATCACTTTGTCCGAATTCGGCACGCGCGCTATCAATTGCTTGATACGCTCGCCCCACGCAGCGGGAATGGAATAACCCACCGTATCGGGCACATTCAACGTCTTGGCCCCGGCCTTGATCACCGCATCGAACACCCGCACCAGAAAATCCATGTCGGAACGCACCGCATCTTCGGCGGAGAATTCCACATCGTCGGTATATTCCAGTGCCCATTTCACCGCGCTCACCGCGCGCTCAACCACCTGATCTTCATTCATGCGCAATTTGTGCTGCATGTGGATAGGACTGGTAGCGATGAAAGTATGGATGCGGCCCGACTTGGCCGGCTGAATGGCTGCACCGGCACGGCGCACGTCATTTTCAATTGCGCGCGCCAACGAACAGACCGTGGAATCCTTGATGATTCCGGCAATCGCCTTGACTGCCTCAAAATCTCCCGGGCTGGCTGCGGCAAAACCTGCCTCGATGATGTCCACACCCAGTTTTTCCAATTGACGCGCGACGCGGATCTTCATTTCCCTGGTCATCGCCGCGCCCGGACTCTGCTCGCCATCGCGCAACGTGGTATCAAAGATTATCAATTTGTTATTTGCCATGCTGAACTCCAAATAAAATAGATTTAGCCTGCGGAACCGATACGGGTTACCGCGCTTGTTTTAAAACTTGTGGGGGTATGATTAGCGCGCGCCGCGCAGCAGCAGCGCAGCCAGCAGGCTGAACGTGGAATGGAGTCTTGCGATGTGAGTTGAGAAATGCATGATCACAATATTACCAGTTTTATCGCTGCGCGCAATAGTGTCGTCGTGCGGCTATTTCCGGCGGTGCCGCAAGAACCACAATACATAGCCTGACAAGGCATAGCACATGAACAATCCGAACAACACCCCGGGCGGGTAGCTGGAGATAAAGATGAGAAATAATGCCGCCAGACAAATCACCAGAAACGGCACACTCTTGCGCATATTGAAGTCTTTGAAACTGTAGAACGGCAAGTTGCTGACCATGCTCAACCCGGCAAACACGGCCAGTACAGCCGCATACCCGCGCACCGATTCGCCGCTAAAATCATAGTCGTGCATCACCCAGACAAATCCGGCTATCAGTGCTGCAGCAGCGGGACTGGGCAGCCCTTGAAAGTAACGTTTATCGACCACATCGATGTTGGTATTGAAGCGAGCCAGACGCAATGCCGTGGCAGCGCAATAAATGAACGCAGCAAACCATCCCAGCTTGCCCATGCCTTTGAGCGCCCACTCATACACCACCAGAGCCGGAGCAACACCAAAGGAAACCATGTCGGACAAGCTGTCGTATTCCGCACCGAATTCGCTTTGCGTATGTGTCAACCGCGCCACGCGGCCATCCAGGCCATCCAGTACCATCGCGATGAATATCGCCACAGCGGCGAATTCAAACATATTGTTCATCGCCTGCACAATGGCATAAAAACCGGCGAACAGCGCACCAGTGGTAAATAGATTGGGCAACAGATAAATCCCGCGTTTGCGCAGATTCATCGGTTTGCGTGTGTTGAATTCGTTCATGCCTCCTGGATCCATATAGCTAGACTATCAGCTTTGCGGCAACACTGCCAAGATAGTGGTCGCCGATGCTGACTTTCACATGGGCTTCCGGCAGGTATACATCCGCGCGCCATCCGAAATGTATGAAACCGTAGCGCCGACTATGTGTCAGCAAATGTCCCGCCTTGACGTAACACAAAATGCGCCGTGCAATCAGCTGCACCACGATGGCCAGCAACGCAATAACGAATACTACAACGGGAAACGGCCAGCGTTCTCGGGCGATGAACGGGTGGGGGTGATTTTTCATTAGGGAG
>CAIOKY010000124.1 GCA_903858965.1 uncultured Nitrosomonadales bacterium
ATTCATCGGCCCCGGTATCATGGGCCGCCCGATGGCGCTCAATTTGATGAAAAGCGGGCACAAGATGTGGGCCTATGCGCGCCGTCCCGAAACATTGCAGCCGCTGATCACGGCAGGTGCCACCGCGTGTGCAACGCCTGCTGAAGTGGCGAAGCACGCTGATGTGATCTTCACGATGGTATCCGATACGCCGGATGTGGAAAGCGTGATCTTCGGCGAGCAAGGCATCATCAAGAATGTGCGCAGCGGCAGCGTGATCGTCGACATGAGTACGATCTCGCCGACCGCGACCAAAGTGTTTGCCGAACGGCTGGAAAAGCTGGGCGTCGATATGCTGGATGCACCGGTGTCCGGTGGAGAGACCGGCGCAATCAACGGTACGCTGTCGATCATGGTGGGCGGAAAGACCAAGGTGTTCGAACGCGTGAAGCCGTTGTTCGAATGTATGGGTAAGAACATCGTACACATCGGCGACCACGGTGCGGGACAGGTGGCCAAGGCGTGCAACCAGATCGTCGTTGCGGTGACCATTGAAGCTGTCGCGGAAGCGCTGACCTTTGCACGCAAAAACGGTGCCGACCCGGCCAAGGTGCGCGAGGCGCTGATGGGCGGATTTGCCGGCAGCAAGATCATGGAAGTGCATGGCAAGCGCATGCTGGACAATGATTTCAAGCCCGGCTTCAAGGTTGGCCTGCACCAGAAGGACATGCGCATCGTGATGGAGACTGCGCACCAGTTGGGCGTGGCGCTGCCGGCCGCAGCGTTGGTGACGCAACATCTCAATGCGCTGATGGGCACGGATTGCACTGATCTGGACTCAGCAGCGATAGTTAAAGTGATAGAACGCATGTCGGGCATGGGTGGAAAATAAGTTTTGTGTCATGGAGAAAATTGTCTTTCTCGATAGTGCCAGCATCATTGCGGACATGCGCCGACCGGCTTTTTCGCATCAATGGATAGAATATCCGGCTACATCCGCCGAGCAGACCTTGGCACGGCTGCAGGATGCCACCATAGTGATCACCAATAAGGTGTTGCTGCGCCGGGATACGCTGGAACAATTGCCCGGGCTCAAGATGGTGGCTGTTGCCGCTACCGGCATCAATAACGTGGATATCGATTGTTGCCGCGAGCACGGTATCGTCGTGTCAAATATCCGGAACTACTCGGTGCACACGGTGCCTGAGCATGTATTCATGCTGATGCTGGCGCTGCGCCGTAACCTGCTGGCATTCCACGCAGATGTTCGCAACGGCGCATGGCAAAAATCCGAACAGTTTTGCCTGTTCACCCATCCGGTGCGTGACCTGTATGGCAGTACACTGGGGATCATCGGTCATGGTGCGATCGGCAAAGCGGTGCAACAGATCGCGTTGGTGTTCGGCATGAAAGTGCTGCTCGCCGAGCACAAGGGCGCAACCGCAGTGCGTAATGGTTATACCGCGTTCGATACCGTGTTGCGGGAAAGCGACGTGATCAGTTTGCATTTGCCGCTCAATGAACAGACACGTCATCTGATCGGTGCTGCGGAATTTGCTTGCATGAAACCCGATGCACTGCTGATCAACACCGCACGCGGCGGTTTGGTGGACGAGGCGGCGCTGCTGGAAGCATTGCGTTCCCGGCACATAGGCGGTGCAGGATTCGATGTGCTGGAAAAGGAGCCTCCGACTGAAGGGCATCCGCTGCTGGATATTGATCTACCCAATTTCATCATGACTCCGCACATTGCCTGGTCGGGGAGAGAGGCGATGCAGATGCTGGCCGACCAGCTCATCGCGAATATCGAAGCATACGTCGCCGGCACACCGCAGAACCGCGTCACCTGATTAAGTTTAGTTAGAATGATCATCTGAATTGGAATAACCTAATACCCATGACTGAGCTAACGAAAATCATTCCAATCTCCACAGCTACGCGAGTAGTATCCGGCGTGCTGCAAGAGCCTTGCATTGCGGACACACTACAGCGGCCGCTGCGTGATCTGCGCATCTCTGTCACCGACCGTTGCAACCTGCGCTGCACCTACTGCATGCCGCGTGAAATGTTCGGCAAGGATCATGAGTTCCTGCCGCGCGCCGAGCTGCTCAACTTTGAAGAGATAGCCCGGCTTGCCAAATTGTTTGTGGCTTTGGGCGTGCAGAAGATACGCCTGACCGGCGGTGAGCCGCTGTTGCGCCGCAACCTCGAACAGCTGGTTGCAATGCTCGCAAGACTGCACACACCGGCCGGCAAACCGGTAGAAATCACACTGACTACCAATGGCGTATTGTTGGCCCAACAGGCCCAAGCGCTCAAGGACGCGGGTTTGGCGCGGCTTTCAATCAGTCTGGACGGTTTGAGCGATGAAACTTTTCGGCGCATGAGCGATTCGGAAGTGCCGGTCAAGACTGTGCTGGATGGTATAGCCGCTGCGCAGCGCGCCGGATTTGAGCAAATCAAGATCAACATAGTGGTCAAGCGCGGCGTGAACGACCACGAGATCATTGCTATGGCCGCACACTTCCGCAACAGCGATATCGTGTTGCGCTTCATCGAATACATGGATGTTGGCAGCACCAATGGCTGGCGCATGGATGATGTAGTCCCGGCGCGGGAAATTCTGGAGCAACTGGCCGGCCGTTATCTGCTCCACCAGCTGGCGGCCAATTACCCGGGAGAAGTGGCGGAGCGCTGGTGCTATGCGGATGGCGGCGGCGAGATCGGCGTGATCGCCTCCATTACCCGGGCATTTTGTCAGACCTGTACCCGTGCCCGGCTCTCGACCGATGGCAAACTTTACACCTGCTTGTTCGCCACCAGTGGCCTGGATTTGCGCGGGCCGTTGCGCGCAGGTGTATCCGAACCAGCCTTGACTGCGTTGATCGCAGAACGCTGGCAACAGCGCAACGACCGCTACTCGCAATTGCGTCAGGCGGCAACGCAGGCCGAGGCCATAGTTACACCCGGCCAGAAAAGAATCGAGATGTCATATATCGGAGGGTAACTTTAAGGTGCCAAGGATTAAAAATTAATAGCTGATGAAACCACTCTGGATTCAAAGCCTCCGCCTTATCATATATCCATGGCAATTCGGTTATTCCCAGTGTTTTTGCCTGTTGTAAAAAAACCACATATCCCTCGGTTTTCCTTGCCCTTGCTATTGGGTTATGGATAATGCTCGCTGAATTCTCTGAGACTTGGGGAGTTTAAAAGGGTCGTCAGCTCGGGCTGTCGATATAACCTGAAAACTAAAACAAAAGGAGTTCCACATGCAAAAGAAAATCATCGTTCTGGCAATTGCCGCTGCTTTGACACCTGCCATGGCTTTGGCTGATACCGCCAACGTGACCATTTACGGTACTGTTGACGCGTCCTACGACTTCGTTACGACTGGTAGCGGTTCTCGCGCTGCCGGCGTCAGCGAACAGCGCGTATCGGGTAACCAGTCCTATGTTGGCCTGAAAGGTTCCAGCGATCTGGGTGGTGGCTTGTCCGCAGTCTGGCAAGCAGAAGGAAAAATCAATCTGGATGGCAATGGTTATTCGTTTGACCGCGATACTTTCGCCGGTTTGTCCAGCACATCCATGGGTACCGTGCGTATAGGTCGTATGGGTTCACCATACAAGATGTCTACCCGCAAGCAGGACGTGTTCGCTGACAGCATCGCCGACAACCGTTCCCTGATGGGTGGCGTTGCCGCTGCAAGTGGAATAGGTGCAGCACTTAACAACAGCTGGCCATCGTCAGGCGGAGACGTAACTTCAACAGTCAGTTCCTATGCGGCTTTTGATGGCCGTAATTCCCAAACCCTGGCTTACACCAGCCCTTCCTTCAGCGGCGTGACCATCAATGCTGCCTTGATCAACTATACCGCAGCCAATAAGTTGAGCACTGATGCAAAAGCCAGAGGCACTTCGCTGGCCGCCATGTATGACGTGGCTCCGTTCTACGGTACTGTTGCCTATGAAGTGCATAACTTCAGCAATATGGGTGCCGATATGACAGACACCAAGGAAGATGCGGTCAAGTTTGGTCTGGGTTACGCCATGGATCAGTTTGCGGTCAACTTCGTCTATGAAAAGACCAAGGATGATATTGGCACGAATTACTGGGATTTCACCAATGTAGTTGGACACAACGCCATGACCCTGAACGGCAAGTTCAACGTCAGCTCTACCGATGCGATCAAGGCGGCTTACACCAAAGCCGGTACGCTTGGGAACAGCGTCTGGTATTCAGCAGACAGCGGCGCCAAGCAAATCTCTGTGGGCTATGACCACAGCATGAGCAAGGCTACCACGGTCTACGCCATCTACACCAAGTTGAGCAACGATGCAAATGTGTCCTACGCCTTGTTCGGCGGCGGCACCAATTCCAATTACTGGGATGGCTCTTCGCCTTCTGCCGTGTCACTGGGCTTGAAACACGCTTTCTAATAGACGTGTAGGTCGGGTGAGCGGCTTCATCGCCTGACTCAACCTGCACAGAGTTGGAACAAGCTAGACGGGCACCTTTGGGTGCCCGTTTTTTTGCGCTCAAGATTTTTACAGGCGGCACAAAAACATTGTCTTGTCTGGGTTGATGCTGAATAATCAGCGCTCCCTTTAATCCGTGGCTCACCCGCATGAACGACCAACAATTGCTGCGCTATAGTCGCCACATCCTGCTGAACGAGATCGGCGTCGAAGGGCAGCAGCGCCTGCTGGAAGCTAAAGTGCTGATCATCGGGTTGGGTGGGTTGGGCTCGCCCGCCGCGTTGTATCTCGCCGCCAGCGGCATCGGGCAACTGACCTTGTGCGACCAAGATACGGTGGAGCTCAGCAACCTGCAGCGCCAGATCATTCATCGTACCTCTACTGTGCACCAATCCAAGGTGGTCTCTGCACAAACCGTGCTGCACGACATCAATCCTGAAGTGGAATGCATTGCGCTGAGAATTCGTGCCGATGCAGCGCAATTGCATGAGCTGGTTGGCAAAGCAGATGTCATATTGGATTGCAGTGACAATTTCGCGACGCGTTATGCGGTCAATCGGGCTTGTCTGGCTCAGCGCAAACCGCTGGTATCGGGTGCTGCGATCCAATTCGACGGACAAATCTCGGTGTTCGATTTCCGCAATCAGAATGTGCCCTGCTACAACTGTTTGTTCCCAGAGAACAGCCATGCCGCTGAGTTGCGCTGCGCGACAACAGGCGTATTTGCGCCGCTGACGGGTATCATCGGTACTTTGCAGGCGGCGGAGACGCTCAAGTTGCTGGTTGGCATCGGGCGTGGCCTGAACGGCAAGCTGTTGACGCTGAATGCGCTGGACATGAGCATTACGCGTAGTACGTTGAGCAAAGACGGCACTTGCAGTGTTTGCGGCAGCTTGGGGTAATTAATATTAAGCAGCTCTTGGTGTTGTTTTGTAGCATCAAGCGGGTTGTGTTTCGCAAACTTGGCTTAATATATGCATTGCCATTTTCAGAGTCATTGCAACAAGTTTAAGGAAATTTCCATGAGCCGCAAAACCGCGTCCCCGCCCAATCCATTCGTCATGAGCAAGCCGGCCTCACCGCGCTTGACTGCAGAACAGGCATTTGCACTGGCCATACAGCACCACACCCAAGGGCGTTTGCAGGAATCGGAAACCTTACTCAGGCAGATATTGCAGGCTCATCAAGGCCATGCGCACGCATGGCACTTGCTGGGTATCATTGCAGATCAAGTTGGCAGGACGGAAACGGCTATCGAACTGATCGGCAAGGCAGTCGAGGCTGACGGCAACGTGGCGATGTTTCATGCCAATCTTTGCGGGATATGCCGCAAAGCCGGGCGCGTCACCGAGGCCATCGCGCACGGCGAACGGGCAGTGGCGCTTGACCCGAAAATGGCAATTGCATATAGCAATCTGGGTCTCGCTTATTACGACAACAAGGAATACGATAAAGATGAAACCTGCCAGTTGCAGGCATTAAAACTCCAGCCCACGCTGGCACCCGCGCTATACAACATGGGTTGTATCATGCGGGAACGCAAACAAGCGGATGAGGCTATTGCTTATTACCGGCAGGCTATCGCCACAGACCCGAATTATCTAGAGGCGATCAACAATCTGGGTGGGATGTTGGTCAAGGAAGATTGTCCTGAAGAGGCGCTGGACGTGCTTGCTGGAGCACTGCAGTTGAATCCCGAGTATGGTCTTGCGCATTTCAATGTGGGCTGTGCGTTTAATGCGTTGGAACGCTTTGATGCGGCGCTGCCACACTTGATGAAGGCCTTGCGGCTGATTCCGGATTACCCCGATGCGCTTTTGGCCATCGCCAAAGCCTACCAGGGCACGCGGAATTTTGCCGAAGCCGAACATGCGATCCGGCGTGCGCTTGAGCTGGACACCGACAAGAAAGCGGAAGCGCATAGCCTGCTGGGAAGTATTTATGCCGAAATGGGCGAGACGGCACGCGCTGGTGCCAGCTTCGCTGAAGCACTGAAAATCGACCCGGAACTGGGAGATGCGCTGCTCGGCACAGGCAACCTGTCCATGGAAGCCGGGGATATTGATATGGCGGAGCAACAGTTTGAAAAGGCGCTGGCAATATCCCAGAACAAATTGTATGCATATTGTCGCCTTGTCAAGGTCAAGAAAATACGGGCTGGCGATCAGAACATGGCGGCGCTGGTTGCGATGAGCGAACAAGCCGGCAAGTTGACCGAGATCCAGTTGCGCACGTTGCACTTTGCGCTGGGCAAATGCTATGACGATATCGGAGACGCAGCGCAAGCCTTCTACCATTTTCGGGAAGGCGGTCGTATGAAACGTAAACAGATGACTTACGATTCCGTGGCAAACAGCCGCGAAGCCGATCGTATCATCGCGACTTGGGATCAGGAGACTTTGGCGCGTCTGCGAATCGGTGGGGGCACTTCCGCGCTGCCGATCTTTGTGTTGGGCATGCCCCGTTCCGGGACTACTCTCACTGAACAGATCATTGCCAGTCACCCGGATGTGTACGGTGCCGGGGAGTTGCCTGACATGATGAAGATCGCGCAGCGTACAACAGTATCCGGAGATTATTACCCTGAAAACATTGCCGGGTTGACACCAGAACTGCTGGCCGCTTGGGGCGAGGATTACGTGGCGGGATTGCAAGGACGGGCGCCGGCAGCGCGCCGGATCACTGACAAAATGCCGGGTAACTTTACATTTATCGGATTGATCAATGCGATGTTGCCGAGTGCCAGGATCATTCATGTGTCGCGCAACCCGGTAGACAATTGCCTGTCATGTTTTACCAATCAGTTCAACCATGATAGCCTGCCTTACACCTACGACCTGGTTGAGCTGGGACGCTATTACACCAATTATGCGCGCCTGATGGCGCATTGGCGGCGGGTGTTGCCGGAAGGGGCTTTCCTCGACGTGCGCTATGAAGATCTGGTGGCGGACAATGAAGCGCAAGCGCGTCGGCTGATTGCCTATTGCGGCCTGGAGTGGAACGATGCGTGCCTGGAATCGCACAAAACCAAACGCTCGGTTCGCACCGCCAGCGTGACTCAGGTGCGCCAGCCCATCTATACCTCGTCGGTTGAGCGCTGGCGCAAGTATGAAGAATTTCTCAAACCCTTGCTGGATGAATTGGGCGATCTGATATGACGGAAGGCGAGGATAAATGTGCCCGGTGCAAACAATAAACTGTATTTGTCGACAGGTGTTTAAATGGATAAGTTGACCCATTTTTCCGACACAGGGCGGGCGCGCATGGTGGATGTCTCGGATAAATCTGACACGCAACGCATCGCCGTTGCCAGCGGTATCTTGCGCATGCAGCCTGAGACATTGGCGCGTATCCGCAATGGCAGCATCGCCAAGGGTGATGTGTTGACCGTGGCGGATGTGGGCGCGGTGATGGCCGCAAAGCACACCGCGGACTTGATTCCGATGTGCCACACACTTGCGCTCAGTGGCGTTGAAGTTGTGTTCAGCGACATCGCGGAACCCGATGCACATGGTTGCATCGGGATCAAGGTCGTTACGACGACGCGTTGTGTCGGGCAGACCGGCGTCGAGATGGAAGCATTGTGTGCGGCCAGCATGGCGTTGCTTACCATTTACGATATGTGCAAAGCGATAGATAGAGGGATGCGTATCGAGTGTATCCGGCTGGAAGAAAAGCGTGGCGGCAAGAGCGGAGTCTGGCATAGAGAAGAATCTGGGGCTTCGGGAAAAATCGGGAAACGCGTGAAGGGTACGGTGTGATCAGGGTGTTGTTCTTCGGGCCGGTCGCGGAGCGTGTCGGCAAAAGCGAAGTGCAGGTTGTGTTCAAGGCCGGAATGCGTTTGCTGGATGTGCGTGAGCAATTGCAGGTGAAGTATCCGGCGGCATTTGAGATCGTTTGTTTCACGGCAGTAAATGGAGAGCATGTGCTGGATATGTCGTTGCCGCTGACTGAGCACAGTGACGTAGTTTTTATGTCCAAGTTTTCGGGTGGCTGAGATGGGACTTCCATGAAAGATGCAGTGCGTATCCAACTGGAAGACTTTTCCCAGGACGAGGAGATCGCTGCGCTGCGCGCCAGTTCGAAACGCATGGGCGGTATCGCCACATTCATCGGTTGTGCGCGCGATTTCTCGGAAGGACGCGAGGTGACGCAGATCAGTTTCGACGCCTATGGCAGCATGGCGGTGGGGGAGATGAACAAGCTGCGCGATGAAGCAACGAAAAAATTCGCGCTGCTGGGTGTGCGTATCGTGCACCGCGTGGGTGTGGTGGGCGCGGGCGAGCAGATCGTATTCGTTGCGGCTGGAGCGGAGCATCGCGCGCCTGCATTGCAAGCCTGCCAATGGCTGATCGATGAATTGAAACAGCGCGTGCCGATCTGGAAAAAAGAGATCACGCCTCAGGGCGAGGCTTGGTTAACACCTCATCCCTAGAATTTATTCATGTCGAACGTATTCATTTTCGTCGGACATTCCGGTTCCGGCAAGACCACGCTGATCGAGAAGCTGATATGCGAGCTGAACAGCAGGGGGCTGAAGGTGGCGACCATCAAACATGCGCATCACACAGTGGTGCTGGATACGCCGGGCAAGGACAGCTGGCTCTACAAACAGGCCGGTGCAGCGATGAGCATGCTGGTCACATCGAATGAACTGCAGCTGGTCGCCGATGCGGTCGACCGGCGCGAGCCTGAACAATTGGCACAGCGCTTTCTGGGCGAGGCTGATCTGGTACTGGCAGAGGGGTTCTCTCAGGCTTCTGGTGTGAAGATCGAAGTGTTGCGTCGCGAATGTTCCACGGTTCCGCGCTGTGCGGTCGAGGATGGACTGATCGCGATGGTCACGGATATCGCAGAAGTCTATCCGCAGTTGCCGCATTTCGCACTCGACGATATCGACGGAATCATCCGGTTCATGCTGGATAGTATGCCGAAATGATAGCCGACTGCACCGCGATCATCCTGGCCGGCGGAGATTCGCAGCGCATGGGCGGCGACAAGGCGAATCTGGTGCTGGGCGAGCAAACGCTGTTGCAACATGTGATCACGACGATGCGGGAATTGTTTCCGGAGGTCATCGTCAGCGTCCGTCAATTGCGCCCCGAAATCGACCTGCCGCAAGTCTGCGATGAGCAGGCTGACATAGCTGGCGGCGGGCCGCTGGCGGGAGTGGTTGCCGGTCTGGAGCGTGTCGCTACGCCGTGGGTGTTCGTGGTGGCGTGCGATATGCCGTTCATGACTCCCGCCATGGTCGAATTGCTGGGCAAATATCGCGGGCAATATCAGGCGGTCGTACCTGTTGTACAGGGACACCCGCAAACGCTGTCGGCATTTTATGCGAACGGCTGTTTGGCGACGATACGCGCACACGTGGCAGGCGGCGGGAAAAACAGTTTGCGTGCCGTGCTTGGGAATTTGCAGGTTCGTTATGTGGATGAAACGGAACTGTCAACAGCAGATCCTGTGCTACGCAGCTTCTTCGATCTGGATACACCACAAGATGTGGCAAATGCAATCAGGAGAGACGGAGGACGTATTTAAGATTTGTCATTCTGTTCGCCGTAGACATTCTGCAGCAGCATGGCCGCAGTTCGTGCAAGCAGCGCAACATCCAGAGTGCCGATGCATTTTTCTGCCATTTCGATTCCTTCAAGGACAGAAGGAAGCTCGCTTCCGGTGATTTCCCAAATGCCAGTTGAATCACCCTTGTTTTTTACCGCCAGCAGAGTTTCGATTGCCGCATCCAATGTTTCAATGGCGAGCGGGGTCTTGGTCTGGTTCTGCTCGAGTGCGGAACGGACTACCGAGACAGCCGCTGCCAGGCGGCCAAATGCCACGACAGTAAATTGTCCGGCGCAGGCAGCCTGATAAGCAAGGCGCATGTCCATCGCGTAGATGTCTTTCAAACCCTGTGTAACCGGGACGCGAAGCGAGTCAATTTTTTTCATCTGTATTTTTCTATGAAGTTGCGGCCGTGTAATTTTATGCTGCCGCATGGATCATCCGCAGACTGCGGATACTTGGATATTATAAATAATGGCACGTGATTACGCTCGGCGATAGTGGTAATTTTCGGGTTGTCTCAAGAAAATGTTTCTGCAAAGGTGGCGATCGAACCGGACCGCGTACCGTCATATCCGGCCAGCGCATTGACTGTGTCGCGGAAGGTCACGCTCTGCATGATGTCGCGGGTCGATTTCAACAGGCTCCGATTCAGAACGCTCCTTTTGCAGGCAAAAAGATAGTTCTCGCGCGCGATCGGGATGAAATCCAGGTCGAATCGTCTGGCTGCTGTTTCAACGCCAAAGCCGACATCGGCCATGTTGCTGGCGACATAAGCGGCCACTGCTGAATGGGTAAATTCAGCGCTGCCATAATCGGCGATGCTCTTGGTGTTGATTTTCTCTTTGGCAAGCAGCAGCTCAAGCAGTATTTTGGTACCTGATCCGGTTTGCCGGTTGACGAAGCGCACATCTTTGCGTTGCAGGTCTGCCAAACCTTTTATGTGCTTGGGATTGCCCTTGGCGATGAACAACCCCTGGCTTCGATACGCCAGGTGTATCAGGGCGTGCTGCTGCGGATCGAGCCATTTCAAATAAGGTTTTGCGGCATGTTTGAATTCGCCGATCGGCACATGGAATCCTGCCAGGTCGCATTCGTTATGCGACAACGCGGCCACAGCTTCAAGGCTGCTGCGGTAATTGATCTCGACGGGAATATTGTCCGAGTTGAGCCGTTTGATCAGCGCATCAACAGCAAAACCGTGCGAAGCGGTGATATGTAACGCAGTCGGTTCATGGGTGAGGATGGCCTCGAGTTCCGAGGCGAAACTTTCCAGTATCGGCGTAAGGCGAGCGGTGATGCGCTTGTCGGCCCAGATCAATTTTTCCGCCAGCGGCGTCAGCGAGGTACCTTTGCCTCTGGATTTCTGCAATAACGGCGCGGAAAACTCCAGCTCGAAAGCGCGCAACATTCCCCACGCGTGCCGATAGGAAAGATTCGCTTGGGATGCCGCGCTGCTGATACTGCCTTGATCGCGAATGGTGGTGAGTAATTGCAGCAGCAGTGGCAAGGAGACCGTGCTTCCTTTGCGCCTTTTCAAACTCCATTCCGGATGAATTTCAAAGCTCATATATGTAATTAATAACCTATTGAGGGTATAAGGGTGCTGTGATACCTTGCCAATGTATGAATAATGCTGGCAATTATAATGCACAATTATGTTAAAAATAGCATATTTGACTATTCGAGTGCTGGAGGCAAAACAGAATGAGTCTGGCCTATAAGCATGAGCAGGTCGCAGCCATCATCGCAGCACAGCAAGGCCGCCCCGGCGCATTGCTGCCGATATTGCATGACATGCAGGATGCGCTCGGATTTATTCCTCCTGACGCAGTCGCACTGATTGCTACAGCTTTAAATCTGACCCGAGCCGAAGTACACGGCGTAATTACCTTCTATCACTATTTTCGTAGCACTTCACCAGCCAAGCACACGATACAGATATGTTGCGCCGAAGCCTGCCAGAGCATGGGGGCGGAACAATTGGTCAAACACGCGGAAAAAAGATTGGCGGGCCGCAAGGATGGTGAGTATGCATTGCAACCGGTTTATTGTCTGGGGCTGTGCGCGACCTCGCCGGCGATGATGGTGAATGACAAGTTGCATGCGCGCGTCACTCCGGAAAGATTCGACAGGCTATTGAAAAAAATCGGAGGCGGGTCGTGAGCGTAAAAATCTTCGTGCCCGGAGATTCAGCCGCATTGGCATTGGGCGCAGATGCTGTTGCGCAAGCCATTCTGGCTGAGGCGGCGCGGCGCAAGGTCGATGTGAATCTGGTGCGCAACGGATCGCGCGGCATGTTGTGGCTGGAGACACTGGTCGAGGTGCAAACCGTAAAAGGGCGTGTCGCATACGGACCGGTGAGTGAAGAAGATGTGGTTGGATTGTTCGAGGTAAATTTTCATACCGGTGGCAAGCATGCATTGTGTTTAGGGCTGACCGAAGAGATTCCCTATTTGAAGCGCCAGGAACGTCTGACCTTTGCACGCGTCGGTATCACCGACCCGCTATCGCTGGAAGACTATCTCGCGCATGACGGCTATCAGGGTCTGCGCAAAGCGCTGGATATGCAAAGTGCGGACATCGTGCAGCAGGTGACCGACTCGGGTCTGCGCGGACGCGGCGGTGCGGCCTTCCCGACCGGCATCAAATGGAGGACCGTGTTGAACGCGGCGGCCACGCAAAAATATGTCGTGTGCAATGCCGATGAAGGCGATTCGGGCACATTCGCCGACCGCATGCTGATGGAAGGCGATCCATACCTGCTGATCGAAGGCATGACCATCGCCGGACTTGCGGTGGGCGCGACGCAAGGCTACATCTACGTGCGCAGCGAATATCCGCATTCAATAACTGTATTGAACGAGGCAATTGCCGTGGCACGCAGGGCGGACTACCTCGGTGCGAATATACTGAAGTCGGGAAAAAGTTTTGAATTGGAGGTGCGCAAAGGCGCCGGATCCTATGTGTGCGGCGAAGAGACTGCAATGCTGGAAAGCCTGGAAGGCAAGCGCGGTGTTGTGCGCACCAAGCCGCCGTTGCCGGCGATTGCCGGCGTGTTCGGCAAGCCCACTGTGATCAACAACGTCATTTCATTGGCCAGCGTGCCTATCATCCTTGCGAAGGGCGCGGCCTTTTACAAGGACTACGGCATGGGGCGTTCGCGCGGTACGTTGCCGTTCCAGTTGGCGGGCAACATCAAACACGGCGGCTTGATCGAGAAGGCATTCGGCGTGACGTTGCGCGAGTTGTTGTACGACTTCGGCGGCGGTTCGGCATCGGGCCGGCCTATCAAAGCCGTGCAGGTGGGTGGGCCGCTGGGTGCTTATCTGCCCGAATCGCAATGGGACACGCCGCTGGATTACGAGGCCTATACAAATTTATGGGCGGTGCTCGGTCACGGTGGCATCGTAGTGCACGATGACAAAGCTGACCTAGCCAAGCTGGCACGTTACGCAATGAAATTCTGCGCAATCGAGTCTTGTGGCAAATGCACACCGTGCCGGATCGGCGCGACGCGCGGCGTGGAGGTGATGGACAAGATCATCGCCAATCAGGACAGGACTGCGCAAATCGAGTTACTGCGCGACTTGTGCGACACGATGCTGAACGGCTCGCTGTGTGCGATGGGCGGCATGACGCCATATCCGGTGTTGTCCGCGCTGAATCATTTCCCCCGGGATTTTGGTATCGGAGATTTTGGCATCGTCAAAAAGGACGCGGCCTCAGGAGGTCATCATGCTTGAACAGTTAAATGCAAAAGATTTCGGGACGCCGCTGCGCACCGCTGAGCAGGAAGTCACACTGGAGATAGACGGTATGCAGGTGACTGTTGCGGCGGGGACATCGATCATGCGTGCAGCGTCCGAGAACGGCGTCAATATACCCAAGCTGTGCGCAACAGACAGCCTGGAGCCATTCGGCTCATGCCGTTTGTGTCTGGTGGAAATCGAGGGACGCAAGGGATATCCCGCATCATGTACCACGCCGGTGGAACGCGGCATGAAGGTGCGCACCCAGTCGCCCAAGTTGCAGGCGCTGCGCAAGGGCGTGATGGAACTTTACATCTCCGATCATCCGCTGGATTGCCTGACCTGTGCTGCGAACGGCAATTGCGAACTACAGGACATGGCCGGTGTCACCGGGTTGCGCGAGGTGCGCTACGGTTACGAAGGGGAAAATCATATCGTCAGCAAGAAGGACGAATCGAATCCTTATTTTACTTATGATCCGTCCAAATGCATCGTATGCAATCGCTGCGTGCGTGCGTGCGAGGAAACGCAAGGCACTTATGCGCTGACGATTTCCGGGCGCGGTTTCGAGTCGCGCGTTTCAGCCGGGCAGGACCAGCCGTTCATGGAATCGGAATGCGTATCGTGCGGCGCTTGCGTGCAAGCCTGTCCGACCGCGACATTGCAGGAGAAATCCGTCATTGCATTAGGTCAGGCCGAGCACAGCGTGATAACGACGTGCGCCTATTGCGGCGTGGGCTGTTCCTTCAAGGCAGAGATGAAGGGCAACGAAGTGGTGCGCATGGTGCCGAATAAAGACGGCCATGCCAATGAAGGTCACTCGTGCGTGAAAGGCCGCTTTGCGTGGGGCTACGCGACGCACAAGGATCGCATCCTCAAGCCGATGATACGCAGCAGGATCACCGATCCCTGGAAGGAAGTGAGCTGGGATGAGGCGCTCGATCATGCCGCTTCAGAATTCAGGCGCATCCAGAAAAAATACGGGCGCGACTCGATAGGCGGCATCGTATCCTCGCGTTGCACGAATGAAGAAGGTTACCTGGTGCAGAAGATGGTGCGCGCCGCGTTCGGCAACAACAATGTCGATACATGCGCGCGTGTGTGCCACTCACCGACCGGTTACGGCCTGAAACAGACGCTGGGAGAATCCGCAGGGACACAGACTTTCAAATCGGTCGAGCACTGCGATGTGATCGTGGTGATGGGCGCGAATCCGACCGATGCTCATCCGGTGTTTGCGTCGCGGATGAAAAAACGCTTGCGCGAAGGCGCGAAACTGATCGTGATCGATCCGCGCCATATCGATCTGGTGCGCTCGCCGCATGTCGAAGCGGACTTTCATTTGCAGCTCAAGCCCGGCACCAATGTGGCGATCGTTTCGGCGCTTGCTCATGTGATCGTCACCGAAGGTTTGCTGGCGACGGAATTCATCGCGCAGCGTTGCGAAGAAAAAGCATTCCAGCAATGGCGGGATTTTGTTGCACTACCGGAAAATTCGCCCGAGGCGATGCAGGAGATCACCGGCGTACCTGCCGAGCTGGTGCGCGGCGCGGCGCGCCTGTACGCGACCGGGGGCAATGCGGCGATCTATTATGGCTTGGGCGTTACCGAGCATGCACAGGGATCGACCGCCGTGATGGGCATCGCGAACCTGGCGATGGCGACCGGCAATATCGGCCGCGAAGGCGTGGGTGTGAATCCATTGCGCGGGCAAAACAATGTGCAGGGCTCCTGCGACATCGGTTCGTTCCCGCATGAGTTGCCGGGCTATCGTCATGTGTCCGATTCGACGACACGCCATCTGTTCGAACAGGCCTGGGGCGTCGAGATACAGCCCGAACCCGGATTGCGCATCCCGAACATGTTCGATGCCGCGCTGGATGGCAGTTTCATGGGACTGTACTGCCAGGGCGAGGATATCGTCCAATCCGATCCGAATATCCAGCACGTTGCTGCCGCACTTTCGGCGATGGAGTGCATCGTGGTGCAGGACATTTTCATGAATGAGACCGCAATGTATGCGCATGTGTTTTTGCCGGGCTCATCGTTCCTGGAAAAAGACGGCACCTTCACCAATGCGGAAAGGCGCATCTCGCGGGTACGCAAAGTCATGCCGCCCAAGGCGGGTTATGCTGACTGGGAAGTGACGATACGGTTGTCGAGACGTCTTGGTTATGAAATGAACTATGCGCATCCCTCCGAGATCATGGATGAGATCGCGCGCTTGACACCGACTTTTCATGGTGTGAGTTATGAAAAGCTGGATCAGCTCGGCAGCATACAATGGCCATGTAATGATGCAGCCCCGCTGGGCACACCGACCATGCACGTCGATGAATTCGTGCGTGGCAAAGGTCATTTCATCATCACCAAATATGTGGCGACCGATGAGAAAGTCACGCGCAAATACCCGTTGATACTCACCACCGGACGGATACTTTCGCAATACAACGTCGGCGCGCAAACCCGCCGTACCGAGAACGTGCAGTGGCATGAACAGGATATTCTGGAGATCCACCCGCATGATGCGGAAGAACGCGGCATCAAGGATGGCGGCTGGGTGGGTATCCACAGCCGCGCGGGAGAAACGGCATTGCGTGCCAAGGTGACTGAGCGCATGCAACCGGGCGTCGTGTATACCACTTTCCATTTCCCCGGGTCGGGTGCAAATGTCATCACTACGGAAAATTCGGATTGGGCGACGAATTGCCCGGAATACAAAGTGACCGCAGTGCAGGTGATGCCGGTATCAGAGCCTTCTGATTGGCAGAAAAAATATACACGGTTCAGCAAAGTGCAGCATGAGTTGTTGGACCAAGCCAAGCAAGCCATCAGCAAAACTAAAACTATTGCCTGACATCATGAAACTGGCCGAGCCGGAAATCGAATGCGTCAGCCGTCAGACCATATCGCGTTGGCGTAATCGGCATTGGACTCAAGAGCAGGACCAGTTGGCAGTTGAGATCCCGGTTGCTCTGGCATTCAATGGCATCTCGCACGCGGTGATGCTGGCGACGCCCTGCGATCTGGAAAGTTTTGCACTGGGATTCGCACTCAGCGAAGGTATTGTGGGTAGCCGAGCCGACTTTTATCATGCAGAGGTGGAGGAAAGTCCGCTGGGCATCACCGTGCATTGTGAAATATCCGGGCAGGATTTTATAAAACTCCAGCAACGCAGGCGCAACATGACCGGGCGCACCGGGTGTGGCTTGTGTGGCGTGGAGAGTCTGGAGCAGGTACTCAGGGCCTTGCCTGCGGTTTCCGTTGGCGCACCCGTTTCGGTGTCGGCCATGCACGCTGCGCTTCAGCAACTGGCGACATTGCAACCGCTCAACCGCCTGACCGGGGGCATGCATGCGGCCGCATGGAGTGCGTCCGATGGCAGATTGCAAAATGTCTGCGAGGATGTCGGCCGGCATAATGCCCTGGATAAATTGATCGGCATGATGGCCGAACGAAACTTGGATTTCCAGAATGGGTTCCTGCTGATCACCAGCCGTGCCAGTGTCGAGATGGTGCAAAAGGCCGCGACGGTAGGGATAGCCAGCCTGATTGCGATTTCCGCGCCGACCGCGTTGGCCGTCAAGACCGCGAAAGAAGCCGGCATGACACTGATCGCTTTTGCGCGCGGCGACGAATTCGTCGCTTATGCACATGGCGAAAGAATACAAGGAACAGAATAAAATGGACATGCAGAATCTGATACACATGGCGAACCAGATTGGCGATTTTTTTGAAGCGATGCCGGATCGCGAAGAGGCATTGCTGGGCATTAGCGGTCATCTGCATAATTTCTGGGAGCCGCGCATGCGCAGCCAGCTGCTGAAATATGTGGATACCGAAAACGGCAAAGACCTCAAGCCTATCGTGGTTTCAGCCATTCGTACCCACCGCAGTAAATTAGTGTCGCAGCATTGAGCGTTTTCGTTTAAGGTACGCATTATCAAGAGAGGAGCTTGATCGATGCTGAGTAGATACGCTTTAACAATCCTATCAACCATAAATAGTGAGGAGGCGGTTCATGTCCAGTTCCAATAGTTCCGGGGTCGCAACAGGGTCGTATGGCTTGCTCGCAAAAGAGCGCACCATTGCCAAGACGGGGTTTAATCGGTGGCTGGTTCCGCCCGCTGCCTTGGCGATACATTTGTGTATCGGCATGGCATATGGATTTTCGGTATTCTGGCTGCCCTTGTCCAAGGCGATCGGCATTTCAAAATCGGTTGCATGTTCCGCGGACGCGGGGTTGATCGATGCCTTATTCACCACTTCATGCGATTGGAAGATCAGTGAACTGGGCTGGATGTTTACCTTGTTCTTTTTATTTTTGGGATCGTCCGCGGCGATCTGGGGCGGTTGGCTGGAACGCGTCGGTCCGCGCAAGGCAGGTTTTACCGCGGCAATCTGTTGGGGTGGCGGTTTGCTGATCTCGGCATATGGGGTACATGTGCATCAACTGTGGATGATGTGGCTGGGCTCCGGCGTGATCGGCGGCATCGGCCTGGGTCTGGGCTATATTTCCCCTGTTTCAACGCTGATCAAATGGTTCCCTGATCGCCGCGGCATGGCGACCGGCATGGCCATCATGGGCTTCGGCGGCGGAGCGATGATAGGCTCTCCCCTGGCCAATTCGCTGATGGAATATTTTCACACCCCAACCAGTGTGGGCGTATGGGAAACGTTTGTCGTCATGGGCGTGGTGTATTTTATTGCCATGACATGCGGTGCGTTCGGGTATCGCATTCCCCCGACAGGCTGGAAGCTGGAAGGCTGGTCGCTGCCGGAAAACAAGCATGCGTTGATCTCTGATTACAACGTACATTTGAAGAATGCCCACAAAACCCCGCAATTCTGGCTGATCTGGGCGGTGCTGTGCCTGAACGTGAGCGCCGGTATCGGCGTGATCGGTATGGCTTCACCGATGCTCCAGGAAATCTTTGGTGGCGGCTTGATCGGGCATCCGGAGATCGGTTTTACCGACCTGAATGAGGACCAGAAAAAAGCAATCGCCGCGTTGGCGGCAGGATTCGCCGGTTTGATTTCGGTGTTCAATATTGCCGGACGTTTTTTCTGGGCATCACTCTCCGATAAACTGGGCCGCAAAAACACTTATTTTGTTTTCTTCGCATTGGGCATCGCGATGTACTCGCTTGCCCCCTGGGCTGCGCATTCCGGCAACCAGGCGTTGTTCGTCGCATTCTTCTGCGTCATCCTGTCGATGTATGGTGGCGGCTTTGCTACGGTGCCCGCGTACCTGGCCGACATGTTCGGTACGCAGTTCGTCGGTGCGATCCATGGCCGTCTGCTGACTGCGTGGGCGACCGCCGGGATCATCGGGCCGGTCGTGGTGAACTATATCCGCGAGGCGCAAATCGCCGCAGGGGTTCAGCGCCAGATGGTGTACGACTTTACCCTGTACATTCTGGCCGGCTTCCTGGCGCTGGGTTTTGTCGCCAACTGGTTCATCAAACCGGTGGATAAAAAGTGGCACTTGTCCGAGCAGGAAATGCAGGCCATCGTCGAGGCTCAACATGAAAAGGCTGCGGGCGAGAAACTGGTGACCGGCTCGTTCGGCATCGGCCATGGCGGAATGGATGGGGCCGCCGCGCTGGCTTGGACTGCGGTTGGTATCCCTATCGCGATTGGATTGTGGATCACGATTACCAAAGCAGCGGTGTTGTTCCACTAAGTAAACCAGCGTTAATAACTGGAACCCGCTCGGTGTGTGTTGTGCCGAGCGGGTTTTTTTCGGGTTCTTCACATTGAATTATTTCACAGATAAAATTTTCGAAACATTGTGATGGAACATCTGTCAGTAACGAATGCGCAGCAGTGCATTCTGGAGTCTGTAAATAAGCTCGATATCGAGACAGTCGGTCTGGAGCAGTCATTGGGTCGTGTGCTGGCTGAGGATGTGCGCGCCAATCGCGATATTCCGCCTTACGATGTGTCGGCGATGGATGGCTATGCACTGTGCAGTGCCGACTTGGCAAAAATTCCCGCGACACTGAAAATCGTCGAGGATATCAAGGCCGGTGACATGCCGAGCAAGCAGGTGGGGGCGGGGCAATGCGCGCGCATCATGACCGGCGCGCCTATGCCACGAGGCGCGGATACGGTGATACGGGTCGAGGACACAGATGTTGTGTCTGACGGTAGCGTGCAGATCAATGTCAAAGTGAAACCCGGCAATGACATCCGTTTGCAGGGTGAAGGCATGCGCAACGGCGATGTGGTGCTGGCAGCGGGCACCGAGATCACGCCAGGCGTAATTGGTATTCTGGCGACGGTGAAGAGTAAACAGATGCGGGTATATCGCCGCCCGCGCGTGGCGATCTTGTCTACAGGCGATGAACTGGAGGGCATGGATGATCCAGTCGATCCAAACAAGATACCCAATTCCAACAGCTACGCGCTGATGGCTCAACTGCAGGCGCTGGGCATAGAGCCAACCTTGCTCGGCATTGCACGCGATGATCCGGCCGAGCTTGCAGAGTATTTGCAGCGCGGCCTGAGATTCGATGTACTGCTGGTCTCCGGCGGCTCTTCAGTCGGTGTGCACGATTACGTCCGTCCGACTATGGAAGCCTTGGGTGTGCGGATGAAATTCTGGCGCGTGGCGATGAAGCCGGGACATCCTTTGGCGTTTGGTGTACTGCAACAGAATGGTGACGGTACACCAAAAGATTCTTTTGTTTTTGGACTGCCGGGGAATCCGGTATCCAGCATGGTGTGCTTTGAGGAATTCGTCACGCCGATGTTGCGCAGCATGATGGGGCATGCGCGCTTATATCGCCGTACCTTAACGGCGCGGCTGACACATGATGTGAAGCATCAAGCCGGACGTACCGAGTTTGTTCGGGTGACGCTGGCAAAAGATGGAAGTGGCTATGTGGCTACTTCGACAGGCTCTCAGGGTAGCGGCATGCTGTTGTCAATGGCTAGGGCGGACGGTTTGCTGGTGGTGCCGGCCGATAGTACGGGTCTGATAGCAGGCGAGCAGGTGACCGTGCAGTTGCTGGACGGCACGGCGTTTCAAAATGAGATTGAATTCAGGGAATGAATATGAGTATTGCACGCATCGGCATCTTGACGATCTCCGACCGCGCCAGCCGCGGCGAATACGAGGACAAGGGCGGCCCCGCGGTCCATGCGTGGTTCACGCGCGTGCTGACCAGCCCGTGGCAGGCAGTGGCGAGAGTGATCCCTGACGAACAGCCACAGATCGAAGCAGCGCTGCGCGAATTGAGCGATATGGAAAGCTGCTGCTTGATCGTCACCACCGGCGGCACCGGCCCTGCGTTGCGCGATGTCACGCCGGAAGCTACCGAAGCGGTATGCAGCAAGATGATGCCGGGCTTCGGTGAACTGATGCGCAGCGCTTCGCTGAAATTTGTGCCCACCGCGATCCTGTCGCGGCAGGCCGCCGGGATACGCGGCAAGAGCCTGATCGTCAACCTGCCCGGCAAACCTTCCGCGATAGACGATTGCCTGAATGCGGTGTTTCCGGCTATTCCTTATTGCATTGATTTGATCGACGGCCCGTATCTGGAATCCGATCCCGAACAATGCAAAGCATTCCGACCGGTACATGCTAAACTAAAATGAACATCTGTTATGTGCAAGGCACTGTGCTTCATCCATCCCAGAGGAGAAACTGCGATTGAGTGAGAACGACGGCATAATACAATCTCCTTGTGTAAGAAGTTGTTGTCTGAGCAATGACGATATTTGCCTGGGCTGTTTCCGATCATTGGAGGAAATTCAACAGTGGAGCGAGGCCGGCAATCAAGAGCGCGTTGCTATTCTGGTGAATGCCCGGCAGCGGCGCGAGTCGGAGTATTCTGCCATTTGAGTGGCAGCTTAGTGCCACTTGCGGAAGTTCAACTTAAATATTCCATGTGACTCATGGGACGGTACATACTCATTATTCGTTAGGCCAATAATAGTCATCACTCTGTAGAAATTTCTTCGTCTTTCGGCATAGTAAGAATGCCGGTGTTAAAGTTATACTCGAATAGATCGCCATAGCGTCCCCACTCTATGGCGATGCGCAGGGCGGAGACTGTATCAGCCTCAGACAAAGAGAAATGAAGCAGCTTGAGAAATAAATCTTCGTGCAGGTCACTAGATGGATCTTGTTCCAGCCCTTGTCGAATATAAGCTACTAATGGTACGTTCTCCAGCAACTGTTGACCGAAAATTATTTTGCGTTCGGGATTGTTTGCAAGGACATATTGCTTGCCAAGTGGAGTGAGAAGAATGTCGCCATGATCGAGGAGAGAAAACCCCAATAATGCCAAGGCGCTCGACACATTGAGAAGTTCCTCATCGCTGAGTTCCGTTTCTTCGGCAAGTTTCGGCAAATCTGCTCGTCCCAGGAAAGGTTCGTCGGCGAGCAGTTCCAGTAGGCTCTCCATGAGGGCAATTTCCACATCTGGCAACCGGTCGCCAAGTCGCAATTTGACGCCCTTATCAGTACCGCGTCTCGTGCGTATGTCACCTGCTGTCATCAGTCCGTAAACTTTATCGATCAGTCCGCGCACTTCCAAACTTTCTACATCCCGTGGGCGCGGAAGAGTAACAGGCATTTCGTCTCGCACCCGTCCCGGGTCACTGGCGAAAATCAAGACCCGATCAGCCATCACTACCGCTTCTTCAATATTGTGCGAGACAACGAGGATTGCTTTAGTGGGGATTCTTCCAGTTTCCCAAAGCTCCAAGATGTCTTCGCGCAAGCGTTCTCCAGTCAGCACATCAAGCGCGGAGAATGCTTCGTCCATCAGCAATACGTCTGGCTCCATGACCAAGGCGCGGGCGATGCCCACCCGCTGACGCATACCGCCCGACAACTCCCGAGGCAAAGCACCTTCAAAGCCAGACAGACCGATCATTTCGATAGCCGCTTCGGCACGCTGGGCTCTTTCCTCGAGCGGCATTCCTTTTGCTTCCAGCCCCAATTCCACATTCTTTTGCACGGTGAGCCAAGGGAATAGCGCGAAAGACTGGAACACCATGCTGATACCGTCAGCTGGCCCAAAGAGTGGCAATCCCCGATAAAGAACTTCGCCGCCATCGACGGGGATCAGGCCAGCCATGATACGCATCATGGTGGACTTGCCCGATCCCGACTGACCCAGTAACGCGACGATCTCTCCCTCGTTGAGGGTAAAGTCGACGCTCTCAAGGACGGATCGGGCCGAGCCATCCGCCGAGCGGAAAGATTTACCCACGGATTTTAGTTCGACGATAGGAGTGGCCATTACAATGTGTCCCTAGAAATGCAGGCGATTCTCGGCCATACGATAAAGCCGTCGCCAGACGAAATGATTAAACCCCATTACAAATACACACATGACACCAATTCCCAAGGCAATCCGGGGGAAATCGCCAATTGCAGTCATCTCGGCGATATAGCTGCCGATACCATGAGCTTGCACAGTTGTATCGCCCCAAGTCACGTATTCCGCAACGATGCTGGCATTCCATGAGCCGCCAGATGCCGTGATGGCGCCAGTAACAAAGCTTGGGAAAATCGCCGGCAGCAGATAGCGCCGCCACTTGAGCCTGCCGCTTAAACCGAGATTCTGTGCGGCATAGCGTAGCTCAGTCGGTATTGTGGATGCACCGGCGATGACGTTGAACAAAATATACCACTGTGTGCCGAGAATCATCAGGGGTGACAGCCAGATATCCGGATTGAGACCAAACCGCACGATCAAAAAGACCGCAACCGGAAACATCAAATTGGCCGGGAAAGCCGCCAGGAATTGGATGATTGCCTGTGCACGTTCGGCAAGCCTCGGATTCATCCCGATCCAGACACCGATTGGAATCCAGATCAGGGCCGCCAGAACAATCAGGATGATGACCCGGAACATCGTGTAGAACCCCAGCAGAAAGGCATGCCTTACTTCGTTCCAACCCACTTCAGTATGGATAAAGTGAATCAGTATCCACAGGGCATAAAATACCACGGCGGCGATGATCGCGTCCCAGATACGTTCAGGCGTTGCGGTGCGTGTTTGAGGTCGTGCCCGAATCGATGTGCCATCGTAACGTAACCTAAACATGGAGAACGAACGCTCCAGCATTTTGCCGCATGCTACTGCGACGCCCTGCATACGCTCGGTGCGGCGCAGCCATGCCAGCAGCCATGAGTCCTGAGCTGTTTCGCTGCCAGATTCCTCAAAACGAAACTTGTCTGCCCAGGCAAGCAGCGGCCTGAAGAAAAGCTGATCGTAAAGTATTACTGCAACCAACATGGCGCCTATAGCCCAACCGATCGCATGGAGATCGCGCTGTTCGATGGCCAAGGCGATATAGGAGCCAATGCCCGGCAACTTGATGTTCTGGTTGGAAACAGAGATGGCCTCCGAAGCGACCACGAAGAACCAACCGCCGGACATGGACATCATCATGTTCCACAATAATCCGGGCATGGCAAAGGGTAGTTCCAGCCGCCAGAACTGTTGCCATGCGGAAAGCTTGAACACGCTTGCGGCTTCCCTAAGCTCGGCGGGAACAGTACGAAATCCCTGATAGGCGCTGAAAGCCATGTTCCATGCTTGAGAAGTAAAGATGGCAAATATTGCTGCGCACTCGACGCCAAGCAGGCTGCCGGGAAACAAGGCGATGAAAGCTGTGACCGTAATTGACAAAAAGCCGAGAACGGGAATCGATTGGAGGATATCCAGAATGGGGACCAGAACCTTTTCCGCTGCACGATACCTTGTTGTCAGCACCGCAAACACACAGCTGAATATCATGGACGCACCGAGAGCAATGAACATGCGCAGCGTGGTACGGAGCAGGTAGTAGGGCAAATTTTCAGGATCGAGTGATAGCGGAAGCGTTTCGCCCAATTGGTAAGGGCGCGCCATCTGCTGGCCGCCGTAAGCCAACAAAACCAGCAGCGCCAGTGCCATGGGCAACAAGGCCCAATCCCAGCGGTTCCAGCCAGACTCAACGACCTGTCGAGGAAAAAACTGTTTGCGTTCGCTCATGTTCTTGTTGTTCTCGTGGTGTGCTTTTACGCTATCCTTACAACATTAAAACTCCACATGCACACGGGTCCCTACAGTCGAGACAGGTCCTCGGTCTCGGTTATATGCAGGATTGACGACATACTGGTAATCCAGAGTGAGCATCAAATGATCAACCGCATGCACGGAATACGAATAATAAGTTTCCATGATCTTCTCCGAACCGTAATTCAGATTTCCGTCACCGATCAGGATGCCCATTCCGCCGGCTGCAAAATAATTACGCGCATCGGTAGACAACCCATTGGCGACTGCGGCAAAGCCGAATGTATCGTCGTGACGCCCCCAGCGATCTCCGTTTAATGATAGCCCTGCGGCAAGCGATTGGTTTATCTCGGTGAAGTCGAATGCTTCCTTGTTGCCCTTGTTCATGCTTGCTCGTGCGAATGTCCCCATATCCGAAGTCAACTCCTGTTCGAGGTTGATTGCGAATCCAGGTTGCGAACTGTGATGCCGAACAAGTGCTGTATCCGGTGGATTACTCGTCTGTTGAGCAAGTTGCAAAGCATCTGCATAACTTCCCATCTTGCCCTGATTGATAAAGCCCAATATCTTTATTTTGCCCAAGTGTTCCGATAATTGATACCGTTCCTCCAACTCACCAACCCACTCGTGCTGGCTGAATGTCGGATCAAGTATTGTGGTATTCGGCGTCGCAGAAAGGTCGAAAAAGCCGCCACGCAGCGTCCACTTCGATTGCGTCCATTCCACCGATGCGCCCTTGGTAAATCCCCAAGCATCGGCCGCATAGTCGAATGCTCCCGACTCTATGATCGACCAGTTGAAAAAATCGGATCGGGGATCATGCGCATAGGTATTGGTATCGAAAACATCGGTAACGGAAAATTTGCCTATGGTCATAACAATGTTGTCGGCTGATTGAGTGCGTGCCATCTGATTGGTTGTTGGCACGATGGCTTGTGATTCTCCTGTCAGATTGATAACTTGCCGGTAAAACAACCGAGGCAGACGAAGATAGGGTGTATTTTCACCTACCTTGTAGGCTTCACCACTCGGGTATCCTGCCATGCCCAGGGTATTGCTCAAGCCAAATCCTTGGTCGATTTCCGGATTGATCCAGAGCTCGCCATCATCGGCGATGCGCATCCCGGCAAATAGAGTCAGGTCAGTTGTTTCTTTGCTGTCACTATCGGGATGCAAACTGTTTTGGCCCGTATATGGTGCCGTAAATGCCGGATGCCATTGGGTAACGTTAGTCAATTGGCCATGCACGCTCCATGCGGCTGGTACGGATTGCGCCTCTGTCGGTTCAGCAATCGCAACATGGGAAATACAAAAATACAATCCAATCAGTAGAATCGTTAAGAATGGTTTTATCGTAAGTGTTTTGTGATTACACAACATATGCGCGTCTCGTTATTAGATTAGATGATTTGTATAATATGGAAATCAATGTTGCAGCAATATTGCAGCTCCTATTTCAGATAAGACCGCAACACATTAACCACCTGTTCTAAATCCTGTTGGCGCTGTTTTGGAAGTGCCTCTTCTGATCCAAGCTGTTCACGGATATGATCCTCCAGCATTTCCACCATCAGGCCATTGACAGCACCTCGTATGGATGCAATTTGTTGAAGTACCGCCATGCAGTCGGGCTCATCATTCAACGCTTTTTCCATGGCGTCTACTTGCCCCTTGATTCGCCGGACACGGAGCAGTAATTTTTTTCTTTCGTGGACTATATGCGACATGTAAAACCTTTCTTTGTTGGCGCTATAAAGTATAGTGGGGTATAGTATATTACGGATAATTATGGTGAACAATAAATACCTAAGTTAGCAAATTTTAAGTTCAAGTAATGTGTCGATAGTGGACATTCGATAAAAATATTATCGACAACCTAACGAGACCAAAATCAAGATGCGTGTATTTAATCAACTTGCGGTGAGGGTAATAGTTTTCGTTTGTCTGCTGGTCGCAGGACAAACGGCGCAAGCGGACGAGAAGCTTACCATCGCCGCTGCCGCCGATCTCAAGTTTGCGCTGGACCAGATCGTCGTGTTGTTCAAGAGCACACATCCTGCGGCACAAATCGAAGCCATCTACGGTTCGTCCGGCAATTTCAGCACGCAGCTCCGCCAGGGCGCACCCTATGACCTTTATTTTTCCGCCGACATCGCCTATCCGCGTGCGCTCAAGGAAGAGGGGTTTGCCGCTTCCGAAGTGCAAACTTATGGAATGGGGCGTATCGTGCTGTGGAGCTTGACGCGCGACGCAAGCAAGATGACGCTGGCTGATTTGACCGATCCATCCATACAAAAGATTGCCATCGCGAATCCCCAGCATGCGCCCTACGGCAAGCGTGCAGAAGAGGCGCTCAGGGCATCGGGTGTGTGGGAAAAAGTTGAGTCCAAGCTGGTCTATGGCGAGAACATCGCGCAGACTGCGCAGTACGTGCAGAGTGGCAATGCCCAGATCGGCATCATTGCGTTGTCGCTGGCGCTCAGTCCGGAACTGGCGCAACAGGGCGGCTATGCGTTGATTCCAGACAAGCTGCATCAGCCATTGGAACAGGGTTTTATCATCACCAAACATGGTGCTGACAATACACTGGCGCATGAGTTCGCCGGTTTTATCACGGACAAACAGACCAAGGCGATCATGACCCGTTACGGTTTTGTGTTGCCGGACGCAGTAAAATGATTCGATGGATTCAACAATTTCCCCTGCCGATCTTGCCGCGATCTGGCTGACCATCAAACTGGCCACGGTAGTGACCGCCATTTTATTGCTGGTTGGCACGCCGCTCGCGTGGTGGCTGGCGCGCACCCGTTGCTGGTGGAAAGGTGCGGTCGGCGCTGTCGTGGCACTGCCTATCGTATTGCCGCCGACCGTGATCGGTTTTTATCTGCTGGTGGCGATGGGGCCGCATGGGCCGCTCGGTCAACTCACCCAAACGTTGGGCATCGGATTGTTGCCTTTTACGTTTGCCGGGCTGGTGGTCGCCTCGGTGATCTATTCACTGCCTTTCGTGGTGCAGCCGCTGCAAAATGCCTTCGAGGCCATACCTGAGCGCACCCTTGAAATTGCCTCGACGCTGCGTGCTTCCGCACTGGACACTTTCTTTAGTGTGGCACTGCCGTTGGCCAAGCCTGGTTTGTTCACTGCTTCGGTGCTTGGTTTTGCGCACACCGTCGGCGAATTCGGCGTGGTGCTGATGATAGGCGGCAACATCCCGGATCAGACGCGCGTGGCGTCGGTGCAAATTTACGATCACGTCCAGGCAATGGAATACACGCAAGCGCATTGGCTGTCGGCGGCGCTGCTGCTGTTCTCTTTTGCGGTGTTGCTGTTGCTGTATACATTCCATCCCACCGGGAAGCGAAAATGACGGCCATTCACGCCCGATTCAAACTCGACTATCCGGGCTTCACCCTGGATGTCGATATTAAACTGCCCGGCAGCGGCGTCACCGCATTGTTCGGCCCCTCCGGTTCTGGCAAGACTACGCTGTTGCGCTGCATCGCCGGATTGGAACATGCGGAAGGCGGATTGTTGCGGATGAACGATCAGGTGTGGCAGGACGGAGAAAAATTTCTGCCGACCCATGCGCGTTCGCTTGGTTATGTGTTTCAGGAAGCAGGCTTATTTCCGCATCTATCGGTGCGGCGTAATCTGGAATATGGGCTGATACGCATCGTTCCCGATAAACGTAAGGTGCAGCTTGAACAGGTGGTGGAGTTGCTGGGGTTGAGTAAATTGATGGCCCGCACAGATCCCACCAGTCTGTCGGGCGGAGAGCGGCAGCGCATTGCCATTGGCCGGGCCTTGCTCACCAGCCCGAATCTGTTGCTGATGGATGAACCCTTGTCTGCACTTGATGCTGCCAGCAAGCAGGAAATTTTCCCCTATCTGGAACGGCTGCACCGGGAGCTGGAAATCCCGGTGTTGTATGTCAGCCATGCGCTGGATGAAGTGGCGCGGCTGGCGGATCATCTGGTGCTGCTCGAGCAGGGCCGCGTCATTGCGAATGGTACGCTCGGAGAAACGCTGTCGCGGCTCGATTTACCGACCGCGCATCTGGATGATGCGGGTGCGGTGATCGAGGCGAAGGTAGCGATGCACGACGAGGCCTATAGCCTCACGCGGCTGGATTTTTCCGGCGGCAGTTTGTGGGTGAGCAAGATCGAACGCGCAGCAGGCACGCTGATGCGCGCACGCGTATTGGCTCGCGACGTGAGCGTTGCGATCGCGGCGCCGCATGGTTCCAGCATCACCAACATCGTCGCTGCGCGCATTGTCGAGATTCGCGACGAGGGGCGGGATCGCGTCAGCTTGCGCCTGGCCGTCGGTGGCGGGCAGACTTTGCTGTCGCGGATCACGCGCCGTTCGCGCGACCAGCTTGGACTGGTCGCCGGTATGGAAGTGTATGCACAAGTGAAGAGCGTTGCGTTGATTGCGTAATATAATAGCCGCCAGACGTTTGCCGGTTAATATCTATATATATGGAGTCAATTTGAAATGAGCCGTTTATTTTTGCTGTTTGCCATCGCAGCGGTGGTTTACCTGCTGATCAAGTCTTATCGCAAGAACGTGCCTCAGCAGGATCAAACAGTGACCGAGGATATGGTGCGTTGCGCGCATTGCGGTGTGCATTTGCCCAAGAGCGAGAGTATCCTGGTTGGCGGACATTTCTTTTGCGGCGCGGAACACCGTGATGCTTATCGGAAATAGGCAAAGCCTCGCAATCGTATGTCGATCCAACTCGCATTGAGTCCGATGACTGACAAACCCGTAGCAAATTTCACCCCCCCCGTCGATTTCTGGCGTTCCCTGCGTTATTTCAATCTGTACCGGCTGATGCTGGCCAGTCTGTTCGTTTTTCTCGCCGGCATACTCAGTTCTTCACTATCGCTGGATGCTTTCCATTTGCTTCTGTTTTTCAGCGCAAGCGTGGTGTATCTGGCGGCGGTGCTGTTGTCGTTCATTCCACTGAGTTTGCGCTGGCCGCGTTTTACCTGGCAACTGGCTATACAAATAGGCGTGGACATTGTCGCGCTGACCGTACTTTCTTATGCCAGCGGCGGGATAAAGAGCAATGTCGGCCTGCTGTTGCTGGTTTCGCTGGCCGCGGCCGGATTGATCAGCCGCGGAACGATCACCCTGTTCTTTGCCGCATTGGCCAGCATCGCGGCACTGCTGGAGCATTCCTATGCGGTGCTGTATGACGATGTTGCGGCGGGTTTGTATGTCCAGGTCGGATTGTTGTGCATGGCTTATTTTGCGGTGGCCTGGCTGGCGCACACACTGGCCAAATATGCCGTGGACAGTCAATTGTTGGCCCAACGCAGGGGCCGGGACCTGGTCAGCTTGTCCGAGGCGAATCGCCTGGTGATGCGCGATATGCAGGATGGCGTACTGGTGGTGGACGGCGAAGGCCTGATCATGCAAATGAATGCCCGCGCCGAACGAATGTTGCGCAAGAGTATCGGTCCGGAGAGTTCTTTGTCAGCGACCTTTCCGATCCTGTTCGGGCAGTATGCGCTGTGGAAGCAAACCGGCGGTGCGAGCCGCGATACCCTGCAGCTGGATGTGGGCCTGCAAGCCAGGCTGCGCTTTGTTCCGATCGAACATGATGCATCGCACGGCGTGGTGGTTTTTCTGGAAGACATGCAGCGGGTAAGGGCCGAGGCGCAACAGATCAAGCTCGCCGCACTGGGGCGCCTGACCGCGAACATCGCTCACGAGGTGAGAAACCCCTTGTCAGCGATCAGTTATGCGACCGAATTGTTGCAAGAGGAGCGGGGCGATGCCAAGCAGCAGCGCTTGCTGCAGATCGTGCAGGACAACACGCAACGCATCAATCAGATCGTGCAGGACGTGATGCAATTGAATCGGCGAGATCGCGCCCAACCGGAGATTTTCGAGCTGGATGCGATGTTGCACACCTTTATCGAGGAGTTTGATCTGGCGGAACGGATCAATTCTGGCGTAATGGTGCCGGCTGGGTTGCATGGTATAGAGGTTTCCTTCGATCGCGGCCACTTGCGGCAGGTGCTGTGGAACCTGTGCCGTAATGCGCTGCGCTACGGGAGTAAGTTACCCGGCAGTGTTATCTTGGCGACGAATGCCGAAGATGGGCACACGGTACTGGATGTGCAAGACGACGGTCCCGGGATATCCGCCGAACACCAGGGCAAGCTGTTCGAGCCTTTTTTTACCACGGTGGCCGAGGGTACCGGCTTGGGTCTGTATATCGCCAAGGAGTTGTGTGAAGCGAATGGTGCGCGGCTGGAATATCATGCGGTCGCGGCACGGGCGGGCGCCTGTTTCCGTATAACATTTGGAGATTCGCATTAGTTACTTATTGAGGATCACAGCTTGTATTTCAACAGGCGGTCCGGAGATGACGGGGGCATGAACATGGCAGACAGTTCTCGGATAAAAGGCGCCAGTGTGTTGCTGGTGGACGATGAACCGGACATACTGGAGTTGCTGGAATTGACGCTGTCCAAAATGGGGCTTGAGGTCGACAAGGCCGGCAATGTGCGCGAGGCGTTGGCGAAGCTGGCGGCACGGCGCTATGACTTGTGTCTGACCGACATGCGCTTGCCCGATGGCGACGGTTTGCAGGTGGTGCAGCATATCGCGCAGCATAATCTGGATGTCCCGGTGGCGGTGATCACCGCGCATGGCAATATGGAAAATGCCGTGACCGCCCTCAAGACCGGGGCGTTCGATTACCTGAGCAAACCGGTATCGCTGGATCAATTGCGCGCACTGGTGAAATCCGCGCTGAATCTGCCCCAGGCGGGACCGTCTGGCGACAAAATGCTGCTCGGACATTCGGCGTCCATGCAGAAGGTGCGCGATCTGATCAAGCGAGTTGCGCGCAGCCAGGCACCGGTGCATATCAGCGGCGAATCCGGTAGTGGCAAGGAATTGGCGGCACGGCTGATCGTGCAGAGCGGTGCGCGACACGATCAACCGTTTATCGCAGTGAACTGCGGGGCGATCCCGGGCAATCTGATGGAAAACGAATTCTTCGGCTACAAAAAGGGTGCGTTCACCGGGGCGGACAGGGATAGAGACGGCTTCTTTCAGGCGGCGCACGGCGGGACATTGTTTCTGGACGAGGTGGCCGACTTACCCTTGGCCATGCAGGTGAAATTGTTGCGTGCCATACAGGAAAAACGTGTACGCAAGATCGGCGCCACCGGCGAAGAGGCGGTAGATGTGCGTATCATGAGCGCGACACACCACGATCTGGCTGAATTCGTGCGACAGGGCAAGTTTCGCCAGGACCTGTATTACCGTTTGAATGTGATCCCGATCCACATGCCGGCGCTGCGGGAGATGCGCGAGGACATACCCGGGATAGCACAACGGATACTGGAGCGTCTGCGCGGCGAAACGGAGGTGCATTTTTCGGAAAACGCCTTGCCTGCGCTGCAGAGCTACAGCTTTCCGGGCAACGTGCGCGAACTGGAAAACATCATTGAAAGGGCGTTGGCGATGTGTCCGGGAGCGCTGATCGAGGAACAGGATTTGTTGCTGGTGCCCGTTGAACATGACCAATCGGATGGTGAATCGCTGGGTGACAAACACCCGCTGCCGGAATACCTGGATCGTGTCGAAAAGCAGGCATTGCTGGAGGCGTTGCAACAGACCGGATTTAATCGTACGGCTGCCGCCAAGTTGTTGGGATTGACGTTCCGAACCATGCGCTACCGTATGGAGCGGCTCGGCATCAAGGATCCTCATGGAGCAGATGATGCGGAATGACGGTCTGCTCCAAGTCGATACGCACGGGTTGCTGTCCGGTTGCGAATATGTCCCGTCACCAAATTGCGATGAGCGTCCCGCCGGTGCGATCGAGTTGCTGGTAATACACAACATCAGCCTGCCGCCGGACGAGTTCGGCGGCGATGGTGTGCGGCGATTGTTTACCAACACTCTGGACGTGACCACCCATCCCTATTATCCGACCATAGCCGCACTGAAGGTCTCGGCGCATTTTCTGGTGTGCCGTGACGGACAGATGGTCCAGTTCGTTCCCTGTGTGAAGCGGGCGTGGCATGCCGGGGAATCCTGCTGGCAGGGGGTATCCCGCTGCAATGATTTTTCCATAGGCGTCGAGTTGGAGGGCAGCGATACCGTGCCTTTCACGGATGTGCAATATGCTGCGCTTGGCCGCTTGACCCTGGCGTTGCGCGCAGCCTATCCGATACGCGGCATTGCCGGCCACAGTGACATCGCGCCGCAGCGCAAGACCGATCCCGGCCCCTGTTTTGACTGGCTGCGCTATCTTGCCAGCATGGGTGAAGCATAAATATTTATCGATTAACACGGAGGAGATAAATCAGGCCACTTTTCGCTTGCAATATTTTTGTTAGCTACTACAATTAGCCCCGCTGCTAGAAAATAATACTAGATATAGTGGTTTTGGTTTTTTGGGGTTAACAAAGATTTCAAGGGAGTAAGTTTATGTTGCATGCCGCTACCGATAGCGTTTCAACCTCTCCAATGCCTGGCAATAACGTTCCCGACCCCGTTTCTTCTCCCGCTTCTTCCAATCCGTTCGATCAATACAAGGTAATCCGCCGCAACGGTTCGGTGGTGGTCTTTGAGCCGGCCAAGATTTCGATCGCGTTGACGAAAGCGTTCATTGCGGTAAACGGCGGCCAGGGTGCCGCTTCTGCGCGGGTTCGCGAGATGGTCGAGCAACTGACCAATGGTGTCGTTTCGGCATTGATGCGCCGCCAGCCCCACGGCGGGACGATGCACATCGAAGATATCCAGGATCAGGTCGAACTCGGGTTGATGCGTTCCGGCGAGCACGATGTTGCGCGCACCTACGTGCTGTACCGCGAAGAGCGTGCGCGCTCCCGTGCCAAGACCAAGACCAAGGAGCCGGTTCATGTCATCAAGGTCACCGGCGAGGACGGGGTGGTGCGTCCGCTCGATCTGGATCGTTTTTCCGCGTTGGTGCAGGACGCTTGCGCGGGTCTGGGTGATGTGGTTTCAGCGGATGCGGTGATCAAGCTGACCCTCAAGGATCTGTATGACGGGGTTGCGTTGCACGAAGTGCGCAAATGCCTGGTGCTTTCCGCGCGCTCGTTGATCGAAAAAGAGCCGGCCTATAATTTTGTCACTGCGCGTTTGCTGCTGAATAATATTTGCAGCGAGACGCTGGGCGAAGAGATTGTGCCCGGGGATATGGCGACACGCTATGCGACCTATTTCCCCAAGTTCATCAAGCAGGGTATCGCGGCGGAATTGCTGGATCCGCGCCTGGGCCAATTCGACCTGAAGCGGCTGGCCAAGGAGCTGGATGCGCAACGCGATCTGCAGTTCGGCTATCTCGGTTTGCAGACCTTGTATGATCGCTATTTCTTGCATATCGAAGGCAAGCGTATTGAATTGCCGCAAGCCTTTTTTATGCGCGTCGCGATGGGTCTGGCCCTGAACGAAATCGATCGCGAAGCGCGGGCGGTGGAATTCTACCGCCTGTTGTCCAGCTTCGACTTCATGAGTTCTACCCCGACGCTGTTCAATTCCGGCACACAGCGTTCACAACTGTCTTCCTGCTATCTGACGACGGTGGCCGACGACCTGGATGGTATTTACGAGGCGATCAAGGAGAACGCCTTGCTCGCCAAATATGCGGGCGGTCTGGGCAATGACTGGACGCCAGTGCGCGCGCTCGGCGCGCACATCAAGGGGACCAATGGTCAATCGCAGGGCGTGGTTCCTTTCCTGAAGGTTGTGAACGATACTGCTGTGGCGGTGAATCAGGGCGGCAAGCGCAAGGGCGCGGTGTGCGCTTATCTGGAAACCTGGCACCTGGATGTCGAAGAATTTCTGGATCTGCGCAAGAACACCGGCGATGACCGCCGCCGCACCCACGACATGAATACCGCGAACTGGATTCCCGATCTGTTCATGAAGCGCGTGATGGAAGGTGGTGACTGGACCTGGTACTCGCCATCCAACGTGCCCGACCTGCACGACAAATTCGGTGCCGATTTCGAGCGCGCCTATGCCGCATATGAAGCGAAAGCGACCAGCGGCGAACTCAAGCTGTTTAAGAAGATCCCTGCGGCGAGCCTGTGGCGCAAGATGCTGACCATGCTGTTCGAGACCGGTCATCCGTGGATCACTTTCAAGGATCCCTGCAACATCCGTTCGCCGCAGCAGCATGTCGGTGTGGTACACAGCTCAAACCTGTGCACCGAGATCACGCTGAATACCAGCGACAGCGAGATCGCCGTGTGCAACCTGGGCTCGATCAACCTGGCCGCGCACCTGTATCCAAAAGGTCACGAGAAGGCCGGGCAGATCGATCACGAGAAACTGCAGCGCACCATCAACACTGCAATGCGCATGCTGGACAACGTGATCGACATCAACTACTACGCGGTGGACAAGGCGCGCAATTCCAACCTCAAGCATCGCCCTGTGGGTTTGGGCATCATGGGCTTTCAGGATTGTTTGCACGAGTTGCGTATCCCTTACTCGTCGGATGCGGCGGTCGAGTTCGCCGATCGTTCGATGGAAGCGGTTTGCTACTACGCTTATTGGGCGTCGACAGAGTTGGCCGCAGAGCGCGGCCGTTACGCCACTTATCGCGGCAGCCTGTGGGATCGCGGCATCCTCCCGCAAGATACGCTGGATATGCTGCGCCAGGAGCGCGGCGGCTACGTCGAAGTGGATACGTCGGTCAGCATGGATTGGGATGCATTGCGCTCGCGTATCAAGCAACACGGCATGCGCAATTCCAATTGCATCGCGATCGCACCGACCGCGACCATTTCCAACATCATCGGCGTGTCGGCCTGTATCGAGCCGACCTACCAGAACATCTTCGTGAAATCCAATCTGTCCGGTGAATTCACCGTCATCAACGAGCATCTGGTGGCCGACCTGAAGCAGTTGGGCCTGTGGGATGAGGTGATGATCGCCGACCTGAAATATTTCGATGGCACCCTGGCGAAGATCGACCGCATTCCAGCCGAGTTGCGCAACTTGTACGCGACCGCGTTTGAAGTCGAACCAGGCTGGCTGATCGAGGCCGCGTCGCGTCGCCAGAAATGGATAGACCAGGCGCAGTCGCTGAACATCTACATGGCCGGGGTGTCGGGCCGCAAGCTGGATGAGACCTACAAGCTGGCATGGTTGCGCGGTTTGAAGACGACTTATTATTTGCGCACTATGGGCGCCACTTCGGCGGAAAAATCCACCGGGCGTGCCGGTGCGCTGAACGCGGTGCCAACTGCCGGCAGCGTGGTGGAGGAAGCCAAGTTCTGCTCGATCGACAACCCGGAGTGTGAGGCTTGTCAGTAACAGAAAAATAATCAGCTAGAAGGCAAAAGGAGAACAACAAGATGCTGAATTTTGAAGAAGACATTAAACCGGCCGGGATGCCGTTGGACATGATGCGCATTTCCTCGTTTGATGAGGCCTTGATCATGGAGAAGCTGGCTGCGCAAACGGAAATCGAGGAGTGCGCCGAGCCTGTGGTTCAAGCCAAACCGGTTGGACGTATCCGTGTGGAAGACAAGCGCATCATCAATTGCAACGCGGATGTCAACCAGCTGGTGCCATTCAAGTACAAATGGGCCTGGGAGAAGTATCTGTCCGCCTGCGCCAATCACTGGATGCCGCAAGAAGTGAACATGACTGCCGATATCGCGCTGTGGAAAAGCGACAAACTCAGCGAGGACGAACGCTTGCTGGTTAAGCGCAACCTCGGGTTTTTCACTACTGCGGACAGCCTGGCTGCGAACAACATCGTGCTCGGTACCTATCGCCATATCAGTAACCCAGAGTGCCGCCAGTACCTGCTGCGCCAGGCATTTGAAGAGGCGATCCACACCCATGCCTATCAATACATCGTGGAAAGCCTGGGTCTGGATGAAGGCGAGATCTTCAACATGTATCACGAGGTGCCCAGTATCCGCGCCAAGGACGAATTCCTGTTGCCGTTCATCGATACGCTGACCAATCCCGCATTCAAGACCGGTACACCGGAAGCTGATCGCCAGTTGTTGCGCAGCCTGATCGTGTTCGCCTGCATCATGGAAGGCCTGTTCTTCTATGTGGGTTTCGTGCAAATCCTCGCCTTGGGTCGCCAGAACAAAATGACCGGCGCAGCCGAGCAATACCAATACATCTTGCGTGATGAATCCATGCACCTGAATTTCGGCGTGGATGTGATCAACCAGATCAAGATGGAGAACCCGCACCTGTGGACCACCGAGTTCCGTGAGGAAGTGCGCGGCCTGATACAAAAAGGCGTCGAGCTGGAATATGCCTATGCCGAAGACACCATGCCGCGCGGTGTGCTCGGTCTGAACTCAACCATGTTCAAGGAATATTTGCGTTTCATCGCCAACCGCCGCTGCCAGCAGATCGGCGTCGATGTGTTGTACCAGGGGGCGAATAACCCGTTCCCGTGGATGGCTGAAATGATCGACCTGAAGAAGGAGAAGAACTTTTTTGAAACCCGTGTCACCGAGTATCAAACCGGTGGTGCGTTGTCCTGGGATTAGTGGGGACTTAAGGAAATGGCTTTGGCCCTTGCTCGAAGTTGAGCACGGGCTGGAGGTGCAGTAGCAGTAAGTGTGATGTTTTTTAACTTTCATTACTGAAGGAGAAACAAAATGGTAGCAAAGAAGAAACCGGCAGCAAAAAAAGCGGCAGCCAAAAAACCGGCTGCTAAAAAAGTAGCGGCGAAGAAGCCGGCTGCGAAGAAGAAAGTAGCGGCGAAGAAGCCGGCTGCGAAGAAGAAAGTAGCGGCGAAGAAGCCGGCAGCAAAGAAAGTCGCTGCTAAAAAGCCAGCTGCAAAGAAGAAAGTAGCGGCGAAGAAGCCGGCAGCAAAGAAAGCCGCTGCTAAAAAGCCAGCTGCAAAGAAGAAAGTAGCGGCGAAGAAGCCGGCAGC
>CAIOKY010000125.1 GCA_903858965.1 uncultured Nitrosomonadales bacterium
GGCCAGTTATCCACTTCCGTGGTGGTCATCAATTGGCCGCCCTGTGCCAGGCCGGCGATCAACACCGGGTTAAGGTTGGCTCGCGCGGCGTATACGGCGGCGGTATATCCCGCCGGGCCGGAGCCGAGGATGATGAGACGATGATGCTGTACGGGGGTAGTCATCTTGGGTTTCTTTCGGCAATAAAAATCAAAATTGAAAAAGTAATATCTACGGGCACCGACAATTTACGGCCCGCGGCTAACCATATTGGGGCGAACTTGGAATTTACCAGTAGTTGAGTCTCTCTGTCGAGCATTCATCGGTTAGAATCGACGCACCATGAAATTTATCCATGCAATTCCGTTATTGATGTCCCTTGTGGCGTGTCCGGTCCGTGCCGCCACGCTGCCGGGCATTCCCGAGTTCATCGATGAGATGGTCGCAAAACACAAGTTCAAGCGCGCCGAACTGGAGCGCGTATTCGATCGCGCGCAGGACCTGCCGAATGTGATCGACACCATTTCCCGTCCGGCCACGCTCAAGCCGTGGCTGGAATACCGTGCGGCTTTTGTGAATCCGGAACGCATCAGTTTGGGCCTGAAGTTCTGGAAGAAATACTGGAAGACCCTGCAGAACGCCGAACGCAGATACGGCGTGCCGCAGGAGATCATCCTCGCGGTGATCGGCGTGGAAACCGTTTACGGACAGGATGCCGGTACTTTCCGCACCATCGATGCGCTGACCACGCTGGCCTTTGATTATCCGCGCCGAGCCGATTTCTTTCGCAGCGAACTGGAAAATTATCTGCTGTTGGCACGCGAACAACAGTTCAACTTGCTGACGATACGCGGTTCCTATGCCGGCGCCCTGGGTATCCCGCAATTCATGCCCAGCAGTTACCGCACTTATGGCGTGGATTTCAACGGCAATCACCGCATCGATTTGCTGCGCGAAACCGGGGATGCGATAGGCAGTGTCGCCAACTATCTTAAGGGTTACGGCTGGACAGCTGGCGTACCCAATAAATCAAAACATGCGAAGGAGGCCGAAGCCATCCTGCCGGTGGCCGTGCGAGCGCAGGTCAGCGAAACGATGTGCGCCGGCGATATCACGACGCCGCGTACCGTCGCAGCATGGGCATTCTCCGGGATCGTGCCCGGCGAGAGTCTCGCGCATGCCGATGGTGAAATGGCGCGCCTGGTCGATTTTACAGTCGCGGACGGAGGCAAGGAATTCTGGCTGGTGTTCAATAATTTCGATGTCATCACGCGCTACAACAACAGCGACTTCTATGCGATGTCGGTGTTCCAGCTCGCGGAAGCATTGAAGGAGGCGCGCAAGGCCAGCATCGCAAAAAAAGCCAATGCCGCAGTTAAAGCCAGCATTGCAGCCAAACCCGGCCCGGTGATTAAACCCAACCCTGCAATCAAGCCCGAGCCTGCAATCAAAACAAATCCAGTCATTAAACCCGTCCCGGCGAGCAAGCCTGTCGTTACAAGTTAATACGCCGCGCGCCGTCGTAATGTTTTTTCCAGTAATTATCGCGCATATCCTCGATGCGCACGCTGCCGCCGCTGCTCGGCGCGTGCACGAAGCGATCATCGCCCAGGTAGATGCCGACATGCGAATAAGCCTGGTGATTGGTGTCATAGAACACCAGATCGCCCTCGCGCAACTGTGATGATTTAACCGGTACCCCGCGCTTGCTGATCTGCTGGGCAGTATGCGGCAACGATATGCCTGCCGTATGCCGGAACACATAGTCGACAAAACCGCTACAATCGAAACCGGTTTTGGGAGACGTGCCGCCATATTTGTACGGAGTGCCGATCAGGTCGCGGGCATACGAGGTGAGCTTCCTGACCATGGTGCTGCTGTCGGCGTCATGTGTTCTGGTAGACGCGCAGGCGCCGAGCAGCAAGATGGACAAAAGCAGGACAAGTCTCATGGCGCCAATCTAATGCACCGTCACTGCGCTTGTAAAGTGTAGTCTGGGGTTGTGTATTGCTTAACCAGGGGGAATCGTATGAAATTATTCTCTGTTTTGTTGTTTTTATTTTTGTCTGCGTGTGGTCCGAGTCAAAAAGAAAATGGCTCTACATCAAACCCAAACAATCTTAAAGCGGATCAAGAGATAGTTATGAGTAAAAATGCTTATGGGTGCGAATACCTGGAGAAATTTACAGAGGCAGTAACCCACTATAATAAGAATGAATTTTCCGCATGGGCGCAAATTACAGGAGATAAGCCTTGGTGCTTCTCGGGTTCCGATCTTGCCAAAGGTCAAACTTGGACTGTTTTGCAGATTAGAGAAAATCTGATGCAGATCGGGTTAACTACGGCAACACAAGTTAACCTCGACCGTGAGCGATATAAGCATACATATTGGACAGTTACCTTATGGGGATCGCCAGTCCTATTATCAGATGGGAAATCACAATAATCTGGATCATCCTAGGCCGACCCCAATCGATCTATGATCTCTATGAGTGTCGAGCTGGACAATTAAATGTTATGAACCAAACGAAATGCCGGTTGCGCATGCAACAATTAGGTTATTTATTGAATGATGAAAATTCCAAAGCATACCCAAAGTGCTCTCCTAGTTATGGAGCATCTATCAACTCTCGGAGTGCCGTACCAGATTCAGCAGAGAATTGGCGCGTTTGCAGTTTCTTGGGGGTTATTTGAATCAAATCTGGAGCGCGCTGTCTGGTCATTGCGAAAAGAAAAGGTTAAAGGAATAAGGCCATCAACTGATAGGTCGAAGGTAAGCGATTGGATTTCGGTGCTTGAAAGTGGTAGCGACGATCTCACTGAGGTTGCCAATGAAGTACTACGAACTGCAGCACAAGCGGCGGTAGATCTTATGCACTATCGACACGCCATAATGCATGGCTCCCTGGTGGCATTACCTGGAGCCACATTATTTATTCTGAATCCTCAATGGCATGGAGAGATACGGAAGAGGAAGAGTGGCGACGCACATATCGAGGAGAATCTTCTTGATTTGGCCATTGATTCTGCATGGGTATTGTTCCGCGTGACCCTTTGTGTTGAAAAAGCGGTAGACGATCCCGAATTCATTATAAAACTAGAGGAACTCAAGTCTGATACGCAGCGCATTAAGAGCTATACAAATGAATTGCGGCATTTGTCATCGCTCATGAATCATGAGAAATATTAATATTGAAAAAACCGAGGCCACACTTGAATGTGAAACGACTGTTTCTTGAAATTGTGAATGACCGAAATGTGTTGATAGCGAATGGTCAAAAAATCCAAGAGACTAGGCATTTTCTTCATTCAGGCGCAGCAGTATTGAATCACTGCTTTTTCATCGCGCAAGTGCTCATGCCGAAGATGGCATAGGCCGGACAAAATCCGACTACGCCGGTTACCAGTGGCATAACGCCGATCCAACCCCATACGCCGATCGTTCCAGTGGCCGCCAGTGTGATCAATACCAGACCGGCAATTACGCGCAATGCGCGATCGATCGTTCCTGCGTTCGTTTTCATTTTGATCTCCTTGAATAGGTTGTTGGAGCGTACAGGCTAATGGATTATGGCCTGTTTGTCTGTGATAAAAATCACATAGCGAGATTGTCGATTTGGGCTCGTGATTTTTTACTAAAGAGCCGCGAATCTTTTGAGTGCTGCGGTATCAGTAATATCGATTTGCTCGCGTCCCAGTTTGACCCAGCCCTGTTCGGCAAAGCCCTTGAGCAGGCGGCTGACGATCTCGCGCGCGCTGCCCAGTTCGTCGGCCAGAGCCTGATGCGTGGCGTGGATGGGGCTGGTTTTGTTGACCAGGAGATGCGCCAGGCGCTGGTCGAGTTTTTGGAATGCCACAGCGGAAACCAGTTGCATCAGGTCGGTGAGCCGGTCGGAAAACAGGTGGAACACATAGCTGCGAAAAGCTTCCTGTTTGCCGAGCAGGGCGTGAAAAGTAGTTGCCGGTAGCAACACTATCTCCAGTGCGTGTTCGGCGATACCGCGCGCATGATAGCGCGTGTTGCCAAGCAGGCAACTGCTGGTAAGGATGCAGCTCTCGCCAGGTGTGACGCGATACAGTTGTAATTCGCGCCCGTTCGGCGCGGCCTTGATGACACGGATGTTGCCGGACAGCAGTAGCGGGAATCCTTGGCAAGGCTGATCCTCATCGAAGATCACCGTCCCTGCGGGCAGGTGTACCACACTTGCCTCCGCCAGTAATCTGGCCTGATCTGCGGCAGGTAGTTCGCGCAGCATCGGATATTGCTGGAGCAGGCGGGATCGGGTGTCAGTGTCTATCATTCTTCTTTTGGCATGCCAAGCTAGAAGCGTGTTATGAGGGGTTTATCCCTAATTACTTCAAATTTCCGGGCGCATCTGCGGGAACAGGATCACATCGCGTATGCTGGCGCTGTCGGTGAGCAGCATCACCAGCCTGTCGATGCCGATGCCCTCACCGGCGGTGGGCGGCAGGCCGTATTCCAGCGCACGCACGTAGTCGTTGTCCTTGAACATCGCCTCTTCGTCGCCCGCATCTTTGGCGGCGACTTGCGCATCGAAGCGCGCGGCCTGGTCTTCCGCATCGTTCAATTCCGAGAAGCCGTTGGCGATCTCGCGCCCAACGATGAACAACTCGAAGCGTTCGGTGATCGCGGGGTTCTTGTCGCTGCTGCGTGCCAAGGGCGAGACCTCGACCGGATAGTCGATGATGAAAGTCGGCTCGAACAGATGTGCCTCGGCCAGTTCCTCGAATAACGAGAGTTGCAATCCGCCGACGCCATCCTGCGGTTTGTATTTAGCCTTGAGGTCTTTCAGCTCGTTGACGAGGAAGTCGCGGTCGTTCAGTTGCGCAGTGGTGAATTGCGGATGATATTTCTGGAC
>CAIOKY010000126.1 GCA_903858965.1 uncultured Nitrosomonadales bacterium
GCGGACACGTCTATCTGCTTAACGGAACGAGGCAGGATGTCTCGGCAGGTGCGCAAATCCGCTGCAAAATCCTTGGCGTTCTGATAACGATCCTCCGCCCCCTTGGACAATGCCTTGGCCAGGATGAAATTGACCATTTCAGGCACATCCGGATTCAGGGAGTTGGCTTGAACCGGCACCACATTGAGCGTCTGATACATGATGGCGTTGACATTTTCGCCATCGAAAGGAGCTTGCCCGGTCAGCATTTCGTAGAGCATCACGCCCAGCGAGAAAATATCGGACCGTTGATCGATTTCCTTGCCCATGACTTGCTCTGGGGACATATATTTTGGCGAGCCAAGCACCATACCAGTTTGGGTACGCACCGCCGAGGACGCCATACGCGCTATGCCGAAGTCGGTTATTTTTGCGTGCCCATCGCGCACCAGCATGATGTTCGAAGGTTTGACATCACGATGCACAATGCCATGTTCATGCGCGTAAGCCAACCCTAACGCCACCTGAGCTGCCACGTCCAATACCTGATCGACTGGCAGCGCCCCTCTGTCGTTCATGATGTCGCGCAACTCCCTGCCTTCCAGAAATTCCATCGCAATATAAGCGACATCACCACTCTTGCCCACATCATAAATAGTCACGATGTTCGGATGATTTAGGCGCCCAGCCGCCTTGGCTTCCTGATAGAAGCGACCCTCGTATTCTTCTTTTTCATCCAGAGCAAGGCCGAGATTGATTGTCTTGATTGCAACCACGCGATCAATCAACGGGTCTCTGGCCTTGTAGACCACGCCCATCGCGCCTTGGCCAAGCTCGCCGATTACCTCATAACGCCCCAACTGGCTAATCATGATACCCATCCGAATGAATCATTATTGCAACGTCCATTTGTATAAACTCGGCCATCATAAGTGCTTCGGCTAATCACAAAAGCCCGGCCTGATATGCACTGTCTTGCCTTTATTGAGCTCGACATTCTGCGTGTATATACCGCCGCTCGCATGACTAACGATCACCGTATGCAGGCCGGTCGGAACCGTTATGATCAACGGCTTCGAAGCAATCCTGCCCTTTCGCGCACCATCAATGAATACTTCCGTACCTTCCCTGCAACTCACCGAGACATAGGCATCGGGACTATCGCTCGAAGTTGTGACAACAGAATTCTTTTCCGTAGTCTCCTGAAGTTTGGCACTTGACTGATCCTTCGAATGTCTGTTTTTAGCTTTCTTGCTCCCAGTCACTTTCTTCTTTTTCGGTTTCGACGTAGTCTCAGCATGAGCCGTCATCGGGCTATGTGCCGGAATTTCGCCTGCCACCTTGATATCCTGGTTTCCCGGAGCAGCGGCGGGTGCCACGGATATCGCCGTTGATCCGGGTCGAGTCACAAGCCCGGTTTGCTTGGATATGGCAGGTGGTGTAACGGGGGTTTCTTCATGACGGGCCAGATCTACCAGCAGCATAATGAGTAACAGCAAAGCAACGGCGGCGCCCCCAGCGTACAAGGCTCGCTGTTTTGGCTCGGCCTGCTGAAATCGGAAGACCAGATGATCTATCAAGGTATCGAGTCTGGCCGCGCCTGCGTGCCAAATCATTTTGGCGCTTTCCACCCACTTGATTAATGATCCCGCTTGTCCTAACTGTGGTTTGACGATTCCGCGATGCGTCGTTTTATCGCCCGGATAACCTATCGCATAAACCTCATGCTCACGCACGTGCTTGTCGGTGCGGGAGCCTTGATAGTGAAACATTCCTGCATACTGCGGGGAAAGACGCGAGACTGCATCGTAATAGGAACGCGACACAAGTATTTGCGCGGCATCTGCAAAACCCATCACGCGCTGCGCGACATTGATGCCATCGCCGACGATGTTGGGCTGGCCGTTGATATCTCTGACTAGGCGCACCGGGCCAAGATTGATTCCCATGCGCACCAACAACGGGGGGTCTATATTCGGGTCTTCAGTGAGCAAACTTTCGCGCAAACTAAGGGCCGCTTTTAATGCATCTTCAACATCGCCGAGAAAATTAATGGCGGCACCATCACCGGTATCCAGAATGATCCGGTCAGTCATGGGTACATCGCGAATAGCGGCGGAAAGATAACTATTAAACCTATCCTTCAGCGAAATTTGTCC
>CAIOKY010000127.1 GCA_903858965.1 uncultured Nitrosomonadales bacterium
CATATCCTGGGTATTGGCGTGCCGCTGCGCCTCGTCGATCTGCGCAAAGAAAGCGGCATGCTGTTCACGCAAACCGGCCATCTGTTCGTCGACGACCTGGATCTGCATCTGCTCGTTCAGCAGCAACTCGGCCATCTCCTGCATCTCCTGATCGATCTGCAGAATGCGTTCCGCACTGCGCTCCGCCGCTTGGGTGAGCTTCAGCATATTCATCTGCAAGACATGCAACCGTTGCTGCATCTCTTCTCCTGCGGCACGCAACGGGACGATCTTCGTATCGATCTCCTGGTGATGCTGCTCGGCCAGTTGCAAACGTTCGCGGGTTGCAGCCACTTCCTGGTTCTGTTTGGCGGATGCCGTCTCCAGTTGTTCGATCTCGCGCTGTCTGGCCAACACCCCGTGCAACTGGCTGTCCGGCGCGTGGAACGACACGCTATGCGCGCCAACCAGGTGACCCTGCGGCGTGACGAAACACGCGCCTTCCGGCAGCTGCGTACGCAGTCGTTGTGCCTGCTGCATATCCGCTACCGCGTAAACCATGTGCAACCAATCCCGCAAGGCGGGCAGCACTTTTGGGTCCTGGCATTGCACATAGCCGAGCAATGGCGTGAAGCTGTTTCCGGATGCTTCCGGATCGTGCGTGGTATCTTTGTCGGCGAACAGCAAGGCCAATTTCGCGGGCGGCACATCGCTCCAGCCTCCGGCATCGGTATCCGGCACCTGAATCGCATTGACCCGTTCGCGCAACACCGCTTCCAGCGCATCTTCCCAACCGTTTTCTATACGTATGGACTGCCACAGGCGCGGATTTTTATCCAGCTGATGCTGTTGCAACCATGCATTGAGATTCTTGTCGCTGTCGATCTGTTTCTGCAACTGCTGCAAGGCATGCAGCCTGGCTTCGGTCTGTGCCAGCATCCGCTCCTGTTGTTGCAGGGAATCGCGCTGGTTGCGGCGCTGCGTATCCGCCAGCGGCAATTGTTCCTGCAATTGCGCCAGTCTTTCGACCTGCTCGGCACGTTCCTTTTCCAGCTCGGCCACCTGCTGCTGTGCCTGTTGCAGCGCGCCACTGTCGGCACCCGGCAAATTGTCTTTTTCCAGCAGCAAACGCGAGCGGCGCGATTCCAGTTGCTGGATATTGCGTTGCAGGTTGGCACGCTGGGTGTCGGCCAATTGCAGTTGCTGTTGCAATTGCAATTGTTCGCGCTGCAATTCGTTGTGTCTATCTTGCGCAGCACGCGCCGCCTGTTCCGCCTGCGGCAGGTTCTGCCCTTCGGTTTGCGCAAGCTGCTCAGCCTCTACAACTTTGGTTCCGGCACCTTCCTGCTGGCGCTGCCAATGTTCCAGCAGCGAATGCACGCCCTGGCGCTGGTGTTGCTGCTGTTCGATCTGTTTCTCGGTGTTGGCGAGTTGCTGCGTCATGCGCTGGCGCTGGTCGGCGACATACTTGACATGTTGTTCCAATCTGGCGATCTCGGCGTTCGCCGTATACAGTTCGCCCTGCTTGACGTGCAGTGCATCGGATAACTGGTAATGCCCGCTGCGCGCGGTTTCCAGCTGGCTCTCGATGTCGCGCAGCCGCGCGGTTTCGGCTTCCAGTTCGTTGCGCGTTTTCTCGATAGCCTGGGTGAATTTGACGCGCTGCGCCTCGGCTTCCTGCTTCTTGACCAGCCAGAACAAGCGCTGCGTGGTGTCGCGCTGCGTTTCCAGCGCGCGGTATTGTTTCGCCACCTCGGCCTGCGCGCCCAGATGCACCAGTTGCTTTTCCAGTTCCTGCAGGATGTCGCTGACGCGCAGCAGATTGTCGCGCGTGTCGCCGATGCGCAATTCGGTCTCGCGACGCCGGTCGCGGTATTTTGAAACGCCCGCTGCCTCTTCAAGGAAGATGCGCAATTCTTCCGGCTTGGCCTCGATGATGCGCGAGATCATGCCCTGCTCAATGATCGCATAGGCGCGCGCGCCCAAGCCGGTACCGAGAAAAATGTCGGTAATATCCTTGCGGCGTACATGCTGGTTGTTGATGTGGTAGCTGGAATCGCCGTCGCGCTGCAGCACGCGCTTGATCGAGATCTCCGCGTAACTGGACCACTGACCGTTCGCCTTGCCCAGCGAGTTGTCGAAGATCAGTTCGACGCTGGCGCGCGATACCGGCTTGCGCTTGCTGGAACCGTTGAAGATCACGTCCTGCATGGTCTCGCCGCGCAGCGCGGAGGCCTTGGATTCGCCCAGCACCCAGCGCAGCGCGTCGATCACATTCGACTTGCCGCAGCCGTTCGGGCCGACCACGCCCACGATTTGACCCGGCAGCGAAATGTGCGTGGGGTCAACGAAGGATTTGAAGCCGGCTAACTTGATTTGGGAAAGACGCAATTGGGGACAGTCTTAACGTTATAATTCCGCCTATTCTAACCGAAGCGACCCTAGTCACAAAACTGGGCATAAAACCTGACAGGCATCCTGGCACAAAATGACCACACAACCCTCGAAAACACTGGAAACCTTCCCCAACCCGAGCCCGCAGCGCGACTACCATATCCACATGGAGATCCCGGAGTTCACCTGCCTGTGCCCCAAGACCGGCCAGCCGGATTTCGCCACGCTGGTGCTGGACTATATCGCGGATCAACAATGCGTCGAACTGAAAAGCCTCAAGCTGTATATTTGGTCGTTCCGCAATGAAGGGCATTTCCACGAGGACGTGACCAACCGCATCCTCGATGACCTGGTGGCCGTTACCCAGCCGCGCTTCATGCGCCTCACCGCCAAGTTCTATGTGCGCGGCGGCATCTTCACCAACGTGGTCGCCGAGCACCGCAAGCCGGGCTGGCAACCTGCCCAGCACATCGAACTGAACCGGTTCGACTCGCAATCGAACATCCGTGGCTGATGTCTTGCCGATGTTGCAAATATAATGTTCCTGGGCATCGACTTCGGCACTTCCGGCGCACGCGCTTGCGTCATCGACAGTAACAGGGCCGTCGCTTGGGAGCAGCGCGTCGCATACCTTGATGTCGTTGCACAGACCCCGCTTGATTGGCGTATCGCGTTGCATACACTGTTGAGCGGTTTGCCGGAAGAAATCGCGGCACAATTGCAAGGCGTGACAATAGACGGTACCTCCGGCACGGTATTGCTGTGCGATGCACAACTGGAACCATGCTCCCCGGCCCTGCTCTACAACGACAACCGCGCCCGGCAGCAGGCTGAACAACTCAAGGCCATCGCACCCCGCGGCCATATCGTTGCTACCGCCACCTCCGGACTCGCCAAGTTTCTCTGGCTGACACAACAAAGCGATTTCAGCGATGCCGCGTATTTTTTTCATCAGGCCGATTGGCTCACCGCCTTGCTGAGCAGGCAATCCGGGGGCAGCGATTATCACAATGCACTCAAGACCGGCTACGATGTTGACCGGCTAAGCTGGCCGGATTGGGTGAGGGCATTGCCGCACGCGCACCTGCTGCCGCAGGTGCTGGCACCAGGCACAATGACCGGGCATATTCACCCGGATATCGCCGCGCATTTCGGCATCAATCCGCAATGTGCCATTCATGCCGGAACGACCGACAGCTGCGCCGCATTCACCGCGGCAGGAATAAATGAGGTCGGCGTGGGCGTAACTTCACTCGGCACGACACTGGTACTCAAACAGCTGTCGGAACAGCGCATCGAAGAGCCCGAATACGGCATCTACAGCCATCGCTACGGCGACCTGTGGCTGGCAGGCGGCGCATCGAATGCCGGGGGAGGAGTGTTGCGCCACTATTTCAGCGATGCCCGTCTCGCCGCGCTGAGTGCGCAAATCGATCCGCAGCAAGACAGTCCGCTGGATTATTACCCGCTGTCCAGAACGGGCGAGCGCTTCCCGGTCAACGATGCGTGGCTTGAACCGCGGCTGGAACCGCGTCCGGCAAACGACCAGGAGTTCTTGCACGGGATATTGCAAGGCCTCGCGCGTATCGAAGCGGCAGGCTATGCGAGGCTCGCCGAGCTGGGCGCACCACCGATCAAGCGCGTCGTGACCAACGGCGGCGGAGCGAAAAATATCGTATGGGAAAAGATGCGCGCAAGACTGCTAGGTATGCCGGTCAGCGCGGCAGCGCATTGCGAAGCGGCTTACGGCAGCGCGCTGCTATGCCTTGATGATTTTGGTCCTCGCATTCCGTAGCACCGCCTCGATCTCCTCCAGCGGAACCGGCTCGCTGAACAGATAGCCCTGGAAAGCATGGCAACCATGCTTGTCGAGAAACGCGCGTTGCACTTCGGTCTCCACGCCTTCCGCGATCACGCTCAAGCCCAGCGCTTCGGACATCGCAATGATAGCCTGCACGATGGCAGCATCGTTGGGGTCGGTGATGATGTCGCGCACGAACGATTGGTCGATCTTGATCTGGTCCAGTGGCAGCCTCTTGAGGTATTGCAATGAAGAATAGCCGGTGCCGAAGTCGTCCATCGAAAAGCTCACGCCGAGCAACTTCAGTTCGCGCATCCGGTTAATCGTGTCGTCAATATTCTCCAATACGGTGCTCTCGGTCAGTTCCAGCTTGAGCTGCGAGGGCTGAGCACCGCTTTCCAACAATACGCGGCGCACCTGGTCGACGAAATCGGGTTGGCGGAATTGTTTGGCGCTGACATTCACCGCCAGCGTCAAGTCGCGTGTCAACGCATCGTTCTGCCACGCTTTGAGTTGCGTGCAGGCGGTTTTCAATACCCACAGACCGATCGGCACGATCAATCCGATCTCTTCAGCCAGCGGGATGAACTGTGTGGTTGACACCAGACCGTGCCCGGGATGATCCCAGCGCAGCAGCACCTCCACACCCAGCGGACGATGACGACTATCCACCTGAATCTGGCAATGCAGACGGAATTGCTGTTTTTCCAGGGCCAGATGCAGCTCATCGGCCATTTCCGCACGCGCTTCGATGGCCGCCTGCATGACCGAATCGTAAAAACGGATCGCGTTGCGTCCCGCCGTCTTCGATTGGTACATGGCCGTATCGGCATGTTTGAGCAGGTCGTCCAGCGTTTCCTGATGCCCCTGGAATATCACGATGCCGATACTCGGCGTAATGCGCAGCGTATATTCTGCAAACTGATAGGGCAGATTCAGGGCCGTGCGTATCTTTTCGGCGATCCTCTCGGCTTGCGTCGCGGCATCATCCGCATTGACACTGAGTGTTTCCAGTGCCACCACAAATTCATCGCCGCCCAGACGCGCCACCGTGTCGCCATCGCGCACGCAGGATACCAGCCGTTTGGCAACTTCGATCAGCAGCAGGTCGCCGATATCGTGGCCTTTGGTGTCGTTAAGTGTTTTGAAGTGATCCAGGTCGAGGAACAGCACCGCGCCGCGCTGGCCATTGCGAGCACTCACAGAGAGCGCTTGCTGCAAACGATCCATCAACAGGCGACGATTGGGCAACCTGGTGAGCACGTCATAAAAAGCCAGCTGGTGGATTTGCTGTTCGGCCAGTTTGCGCCCGGTGATGTCGCGGCTCGTGGCAAAAAGATAGTCCCGCCCCTCTATCTCGACGCCAGTGCAACTGATCTCGATATCGACCAGTGTGCCATCCTTGCGGCGATGAACAGTCTCGAACGTGGCGCCGGCACTGTTGCGCACAAGCATCCTCATCCGTTCGCGCAGCTCCTCCGGCGACCAGTGCGCATCCCAATCGACCACATTGAGGTGCACCACTTCTTCCGCGGTATACCCCAACATGCGGCAAAAGGAATCATTTGCCTCCACTATGTTACCCTCGATATCCAGTATATGGATGCCATCCACAGCCGTTTTCATCAATATCTGGTTGCGCCTCAGCAGGTCGGCCGTTTCCCTTTGGATCCGCTGGCGCTCGGTGATATCGCGCAAAAAAACACTGAAAAAAATCGCTGTGCCGCGCTGAAAAGGAATGATGGACAACTCAACCGGAAACTCTTCACCATCTTTGCGCAGTGCGGTAATCTCGATCCGGCTGTCTAGAACATCGGATGCCAGCGCCTGCAAATAGCGCATCACCCTGACGCGGAGATTCTCGCGATGCCATTCCGGCAGAATCAACTCTGCCATATCCTGGCCGATCGCATCGCTTCCCGGATAGCCGAATATCCTCTCTGCCTCGGTATTCCATTCGATTATCCGGCCGGCTTCATCGGTGTTCACCACGGCATCCAGCGCCTTGTCCAGAATCAACCTGGATCGCTCTTCGCTCTCGCGCAGAGATTCCAGCAATGCAATTTCCTTTTCCAGCGTCTGCGCCCGCAGGCTTTCGTGGGATTGTTCAAGTCGCTCCAACGCCTGCATATTTTTACGCACTATAAACCGGTCAAATAGAGTGGCCAGGATGCCGCCGCTGAACCACATCATCGCAATCAGCGACGCCAATACGGCAAGGACATCCGGCTCGATCCGCAAAGTATCGGCAACATATCCATTGCCGGGTTGGATTTGCATGCCCAGCATGGCGGTGTAGTGCATCCCCGAGACTGCCAGACCCATGACGACCGCGCCGTATATCAGGCGTGTCAATGACGGCGGGTCGATACGTTCATCCTGATACATCACCAGCAGCGCTCCCCATGAGACGAAAACGGCAATCGCGATGGATAAAGTAAAGATCAACGGATCATGACTGGCGACCGGCGACATCCTGAGTGCCGCCACACTGGTGTAATGCGTCACACCGATACCGGTACCGATGAACAGTCCGCTGCTGAATATCTGCCCGGAGCTGATACGGGATTCGCGCAACGCCCGGAAACCCATTAGCGCAGCCACAGTGGCGATGAACAGGGAGAAAATCGTCAGTGTCAGGTCATATGCGACCGGGACGAACAGCTGAAAAGCCAGCATCCCGATGAAATGCGCCGACCAGATTGTCACACCCATGGTACAACCGCCCGCTACCATCCACAGCGTCGCCGCACGCCCGGCTCTCTCGCGCATGCGCTGCACATGGGTAAGCGCAGTGAACGAACCGGTCACGGCAACCAGTACGGACAGTACCACCAGCAGAATATTCCAGGAAATGGGCAAGGCAGATTTTCCCTGTATTTGATATCATCAACCTTTATGCAGCAAGGCCTTGAACTGCTCGATCGGCACCGGCTTGCTGAACAGATAGCCCTGAAAGGCATGACAGCCATGCTTGTCCAGAAACTCACATTGCTCCTCTGCCTCAACTCCCTCGGCGATCACATTCAGGCCCAATGCCTCGGTCATCGCGATGATGGTTTGCACGATGGCGGCATCGTTGGGGTCGGTGATGATGTCGCGCACGAACGATTGGTCGATCTTGATCTGGTCCAGCGGCAACCGCTTGAGGTATTGCAGCGAAGAATAGCCGGTGCCGAAGTCGTCCAGCGAGAAACTCACCCCGAGCAGTTTCAGCTCGCGCATCTTGCTGATGGTGTCTTCGACGTTTTCCAGCACGGTGCTTTCGGTCAGTTCCAGCTTGAGGTGCGAGGGTTTCGCACCGCTTTCCAGCAGCACCCGATTCACCTGCGCGACGAAATCGCCCTGCCGGAACTGCTTGGCGCTGACATTCACCGCCAGCGTCAGGTCGCGCATCGATGAAACGCCCTGCCATACCTTGAGTTGAGCGCAAGCGGTCTTCAATACCCACAGACCGATCGGCACGATCAGTCCGGTTTCTTCCGCAAGCGAAATGAATTGCAGCGGAGGAACCTGGCCGCGCTCCGGATGATCCCAGCGCAACAATACCTCTGCGCCCAGCGGCCGACGCAGGCTGTCCACCTGGATCTGGTAATGCAAACAGAATTGCTGCTTGTCGAGTGCATGGCGCAGGTCCGCTTCCATGGCCGCCCGCAGATTCAATGCGGTTTGCATCTGAGGATCGAAAAAACGGATCGCATTGCGTCCCGCCATCTTGGCCTGGTACATCGCAACATCGGCGTGCTGCAGCAGGCTTTCCGCGCTTCCCTGATGGCCTCGGAACAGGCTGATGCCGATACTGACCGAGACCAGGCACTCGAATTCACTCAATAAATAGGGCTTCTCCAACTCCAGGCGAATCTTTTCCGCAACCGCTTCGGTCTGGGTGGCCGCCTCGTCCGCCCCGCTGCCCAGATCTTCCAGCACCACCACGAATTCGTCACCACCCAATCGCGCCACGCTGTCGCCCTCGCGCACACAGGCTTGCAAGCGGCGCGCCACCTCGATCAACAACTGGTCACCCATGGAGTGGCCTTGCGTGTCATTGATGGTCTTGAAATGATCCAGGTCCAGGAACAGCAGCGCGCCATGACGGCTATAGCGTGCGCTGACAGCCAGTGCCTGGTGCAAACGATCCAGCAACAAACGGCGGTTCGGCAACTTGGTCAATGAATCATAAAAAGCCAGCTGATGGATTTCCTGCTCCGATTTCTTGTGCTGGCTGATATCGCGGAATACCGCCACATAATGCGTCACCTGTTGGTGCTCACCATAGACCGCCGTGATCGTCATGGCTTTGGGATATATCTCGCCGTTCTTGCGTTTGTCCCACAGTTCGCCCGACCATTTTCCGGTACTGAGCAATACAGACCACATGGCCCGGTAGAAATCGGCATCATGCCGACCGGACTGGAATATGCGCGGGTTCTGCCCGATCACTTCATCCGCACTAAAGCCGGTAAGATCCCTGAAGGCCTGGTTGATGCGCAAAATATTGCCGTCGGGATCAGTGATCATGATACCTTCCTGGGTATCGAAAGTGATGGCGGCAATGCGCAACACCTCTTCCATTTCCTTGCGCTCGGACACGTCGCGCAGGAAGACAATCAGGCAATCTGTTTCCCTGATATAGGAGGCGACAATCTCGATATCGATCGGGTGTCCGTCACGATGACGATGCTTGGTTTCGAAGCGGTCGGTCCCCCGCTCCATGATGCGGTGGATACGCTTGGTAACCATTTCCGGCGTTGACTTGACGGCCTCGAACTTGGAAAAATGTGCGCCGACAATCTCGTTTCTGGCATAGCCGACCAGCTCACAATAGGCGTCATTGACTTCGATGATGTAGCCCGAGGTATCCGACTTCCAGAATCCCTCGCCCGAGATATTCAGCATCACGCGCAATTCCTGCAACGCTTCCGTTTCGCGCGCGCGGACCATTTGCAGGGTTTTTTCGACCAGCTTGCGCTCGGTGATATCGCGGCTTGAGGCATAGAAATATTGCTCGCCATCTATCTCGACATTGGTGGTACTGACCTCGACATTGATCAGCGTTCCATCCTTGCGGCGTTGCACGGTTTCAAACGTCGAGCCGCTTTTGCCGACAAAGTCCTTCAGTCGCTGCAGCAATTCCTCCTTGGACCATTGCGCATCCCAGTCCGCGATGTTGAGCCTGGACGCCTCTTCCTGTGTATAACCCAGCATCCGGCAAAAGGCATCATTGGCCTCCACGATGTCACCATGCATATCCATCACGCGGATGCCATCGAGAGCGTTTTTCATCAAGGTTTGATAACGTCTCAGCAGCACATCCGTTTCTTTCTGGATCCGCCGGCGCTCCGTAATGTCACGGCTTACAGAGACGATGTAAGCGACGCCCTCTATCTCCACACCCGTGGAACTGATCTCGACATTGATCAGCGTACCATCCCGGCGGCGGTGCAAAGTCTCGATCCTGGAGCTGTTGCCGGCCAGCCGCTTGAAATTTACCCGCAATTCTTCGCGCGAAAACTGTGCATCCCAATCGGCCACATTCAGATTAACCACCTCCTGTTGCGTATAACCCAACATCTGGCAGAAGGCATCATTCGCTTCTACAACATTGCCATGGGCATCCATGATATGAATACCCTCAGTGGCTGTTTGCATCAATGCCCGATGGCGCACCAACAGCTTATCGGTCTCGCTCTGAATCCGGTAACGTTCCGTAATATCTATACCCAGACCCGCCAACACTTGCCTGCCGCCATGTTCCATGCGGCGTCCGGAAAAATAATAGTTCGCTCTTGCACCATTTTTTGCTATCAGCACCGCTTCCGTGCTGGTCTCGCCGAGCTCGAAGGTTTTACGGATATTTCTCTCTATCAGCGCGCAATCACTCCCCTCGAAAAAATCCAGCGGATGACTGCCGGCGATTTCCTCGCTGCTGCAATGCAACACGTTTTCAAGATTCTTGTTCCATAATAAAAACCTTCCCGATGAGTCCAACATGTAAAAAATCCCCGGCAACGACTGGATCAACTCCCTGCTCAAATCGCTATCCAGTCTGGCTATCTCCTCGGCGCGCCGGCGCCTCGCCTGCAAGGCCACCACCATCAGATCGACCAGCACCAGTGTGGCGATAAACAACCACAGCAGGAACAAACCCTGCCGGACATCAGCGGTATAAAACAGGCCCAGACCCCGGCTGGTCGCCGCTGCGGCAACACCCGTCAGCAATAGCACACCCAGTGAAGAGCCCACCAACCCGAAACGCATGGCCGACCACACGATGACCGGTAGTGCCAAAAAACCCAGCGGCAGGGCATGATCATTGCGAAAGAATACGCTCCAACCCACGGCGAACATGACCGCAGACCACACCAGATATTCCACGCGCTGCGCCCATAATTTCTTCAATTCGTCACGGGAAATATTGAGCAACAACGGTGCCGCCAGCAACACACCGACGAAATCGCCCGCCCACCAGGATAGCCAGGTTGCACCGGCATCCCGAACAGGCAACGCATTGAACAACACCAGGCTGCCCACCCCGCCGCCGGCACTGAGCAGCATCCCGGCAGCTGCGGCCATGACCAGGAGCAGGATGTCATAGGCACGTTCAAGCACACCCTGGAATTTCAGGCGATGCAACAACCATGAGGCAAGCAACGGGGCCAGCGTATTGCCGAGCGCAAGACTGCAGTCCAGCAACGGGGAGGCATCAACAGAAAAATTGGTGGCCAGCGCGCCGAGGAATATTCCCGGCAAACAGATATAACCCCAACGTATCAGGGCTGCCACGGCGATACCCGTGGGTAGCCAGATCAGCGTAACGTGGGAACCCACATAAGGAATCGCCAAACCCAGCTTGCCGGTGGCAAAATAAGCCAGCGCCACGAAAAACATTTTCGCAACAGCCCGGAAAGCAGATTGATGAGTCGGGTTTCCTGTTGGCAATAGACTGGCCATAAGATTTAAGGTCCGGTTTTCTGATCCAGGCGATCCATACACCTGAATTCATTGCAATGTATAGCGGCATGCTAACGCAAATCACGCCTTAACAGTGAGTCAAAAGGAAAGAACCTCGTATTAATCGGGCGAGTTGCCGCCCGCAAGCCAAGTCATTGGTTATCCCCCCGGCGTTCTGGTTATAATTCCGCTCTACCCTAGACGTTCGGAGTTCGCCATGTCGCCCAGCACTGCACCACAAAGCCTGTTCAACACCCGCCAAACTTTCAAGCTCGCCAGTGGTAAATCCGGCACGCTGTATTCCTTGCCCGCACTGGAAACCGCCGGGGTCGGCAGGATTTCGCGCCTGCCGGTCTCGATCCGCATCGTGCTGGAGGCTGTGCTGCGCAATTACGACGGCAAAAAGATCTCCGAAGCGCATGTGCGCCAGCTGGCCAACTGGCAACCGAATGCAGCGCGCACCGAAGAGATTCCGTTCGTCGTGGCACGCATCGTGTTGCAGGATTTCACCGGCGTGCCGCTGCTCGCCGACCTCGCCGCGATGCGCGATGCCGCCGCCAAGATGGGCAAGGACACCAAGATCATCGAGCCGCTGGTGCCGGTCAATCTGGTGGTGGATCACTCGGTGCAGATCGACAGCTACAACAATCCGGATGCGCTAAAAATCAACATGGAGCTGGAGTTCGAGCGCAACGCCGAACGCTACAAATTCATGAAGTGGGGCATGCAGGCATTTGACACGTTCAAGGTCGTGCCGCCCGGCATCGGCATCGTGCACCAGGTCAACCTCGAATACCTGGCGCGCGGCGTGCAGCATAAGGATTGCCCGGAAGGACGAGTCTATTACCCGGATACGCTGGTCGGCACCGACAGCCACACAACGATGATCAACGGCATCGGTGTGGTCGGCTGGGGCGTAGGCGGCATCGAGGCTGAAGCCGGCATGCTCGGTCAACCGGTTTACTTCCTGACGCCGGACGTGGTCGGTGTCAACCTCACAGGCAAGCTGCGCGAAGGTGTGACGGCTACCGATCTGGTTTTGACTGTCACCGAATTGCTGCGCAAGCAGAAAGTGGTCGGCAAGTTCGTCGAGTTCTTCGGTACAGGCACTGCGGCGCTGACGTTGCCGGACCGTGCGACGATCGCGAACATGGCGCCCGAATACGGCGCGACCATGGGCTACTTCCCGGTCGATGATGTCACTGTCAATTTCATGCGCAACACCGGACGCAGCGATGAAGAAGTGGATGCATTCTCTTCCTACTTCAAGGCGCAGAATCTGTACGGCATCCCGCAAGCCGGGCAGATCGATTACAGCAGCGTGGTGGAACTCGATCTGTCCAGCATCGAACCTTCACTGGCCGGCCCCAAGCGTCCGCAGGACCGCGTGGCTTTGGCGAAGATGAAAGAAACCTTCAACACGCTGTTCAGCAAACCTGTTGGCGAAAACGGCTTCAACCAGCCTGGCGATAAACTTGCGCAACGGTATTCCACCGGCAAGGGCGATCTCAAGATCGGCAATGCCGATGTGCTGATCGCCGCAATCACCAGCTGCACCAATACTTCCAACCCAAGCGTGATGTTGAGCGCAGGACTGCTGGCGCAAAAGGCGGTGGCAAAAGGCCTGACTGTCGCACCGCACATCAAGACTTCGCTGGCACCCGGCTCGCGCGTGGTGACGGATTATCTGACCAATGCAGGCCTGCTGGGCTCACTGGGAAAACTGGGTTTCAGCCTCGCTGCCTACGGTTGCACCACCTGCATCGGCAACGCTGGCCCGCTACGCGAAGACATCGACAAGACCATCACCGATAACAACCTGATCTGCGCAGCGGTGCTCTCCGGCAACCGTAACTTCGAGGCGCGCATCCATCCCAATCTGAAAGCCAACTTCCTCGCCTCTCCGCCGCTGGTAGTCGCGTACGCGATCGCAGGCAGGATGAACATCAATCTCGATACCGAGCCTCTCGGCAAGGATAAGAATGGCCAGCCGGTTTTCCTGAAGGACATCTGGCCGAGCAACGCGGAAGTGCATGCGGTGATGAAGTATGCCGCCGACCCCGCGGTATATCGCAAACTCTATTCGAACCTCACCAAGGACCTGCCATTATGGAACGCGATCACCGCGCCCACCGGCAACCAGTATCGCTGGGACGATTCCACTTACATTGCGCGCCCACCGTTCTTTGAAAATTTCGGCATGCAAACCGGCAGTATCAGCGGCATCAGCAATGCCAAGCCGCTGGCGATATTCGGCGACTCGGTCACCACCGACCACATCAGCCCTGCCGGCAGCTTCAAGGCAACGACACCTGCGGGCAAATATCTGCTGGGCCGCGGCGTGGCGATCAAGGACTTCAACAGTTACGGCGCGCGGCGCGGCAACCATGAAGTGATGATGCGCGGCACCTTCGCCAACGTGCGCGTCAAGAACCTGATGCTGCCGCCCAACGCAGATGGCAGCCGCATCGAGGGCGGCTATACGCTGTACAAGGGCGAGCAGACGGCGATCTACGATGCCGCGATGAAGCACATCGCAGATGGCACGCCGACGGTGATCTTCGCCGGCGAGGAGTACGGCACCGGGTCGTCCCGCGACTGGGCCGCGAAGGGAACCCAGCTCCTCGGCGTGAAGGCCGTCGTGGCGCGCAGCTTCGAGCGCATCCACCGCAGCAACCTGGTCGGCATGGGCGTGCTGCCGCTGCAATTCAAGGGCGATACCAGTGTCGCCTCATTGAACTTGAACGGCGACGAGGCCTTCGACATCAGCGGTATCGACAACAACCTCAAGCCGCAACAGGACGTGATGCTTACCATCAAGCGCAAGGACGGCAGCACGCGACAGGTGCCGCTGCTGCTGCGCATCGATACGCCTATCGAAGTGGACTATTACCGGCACGGCGGGATACTGCCGTATGTGTTGAGGGAATTGGTATCCAGATAGACCCAGCCGGCTGACAGCAGGATACTGTCAGCTATCCTGCACGTCCGGGCGGTAGAGCTTTACGTCATTGCGTCCGCCCTGCTTGGCACTGTACATCGCCGTGTCCGCATTCTTCACCAATTGCACTTCATCTTTCCCGTGTTCCGGGTAGACGGCGATCCCGGTACTCGAAGAGATATTCAGGCTATGCCCAACCAGCGCAAACGGCTGATTGAGGGATAGACGGATTTTCTCCGCGACCAGCATCGCATCCTCCACCGTCTCGATGACGGGCAGCAACACGATGAATTCGTCGCCGCCTATGCGCGCGACGGTGTCGGATTCACGCACACAATCCTGCATGCGTCTGGTCGCTTCTTTGAGCAGCAGATCGCCCACATAATGTCCAAGCTCATCGTTGATCGGTTTGAACCTGTCCAGATCGATGAACATCACGGCCAGGCGTTTCTTGTCACGCTTGGCTATGGAAATGGCCTGTTGCAGCCTGTCGCTGAGCAGCTTCCTGTTCGGAAGGTCGGTCAGCGTGTCGTAATGCGCCAGGTGCTGCACCTGGTCCTTGGATTGTTTTTGTTCAGTGACATCCCGCGCAAACCCGGTGGTGCCGAGCACATGACCATCCTTATCCAGGATCGGAGCCTTGAAAGTTTCCACCCATTGCACTTCACCTTTGTTCAGCGACTTCTCTTCAATAATCTTGTGCTGCCGTGTAGAGATTACTTCTGCATCCGAGGCATGATACTTTTCCGCTATCTCCCTGGGCCACAGATCAAAGTCCGTCTTGCCCAATACCTCATCCATGCGGGTCCGTCCGGTAGCATCGAAGAACGATTTATTCACGGCGATAAAACGGCCTGCCGCGTCTTTCAGCCAGATCAGGTAAGGCACGTTGTCCAGAATGGCGCGCAGACTGGCCTCGCTCTTTTGAATTTTTTCTTCATACTGTTTGCGCTCGGTTATATCGCGGATGATGGTGGAAAGAAACTCGGGCTTGCCGTCAGCGTCAAGATGGAGCATCAATATTTGCGACACAGGGATTTCATGGCCATCTTGGTGCAACAAGGCAGTCTCATGCAGCCAGGTACCTTGTTGCAAGGCTGCGGGTACGCCCTCTTCCAATACCAGTTTGGCAGCCCATTCAGGATGCATATCGCTGATTGTCAGTGCGGACAGATCTGCGTCATCGGCGAGCCCCAACATTCTGCGAGCAGCAACGTTGTGAAACTGCAGATGACCCTGCATATCCGACACCCCGATATAATCTGTCGTATCCTCGATAATCTTCAACAACCGTTTACGTTCCGCATCTACCAGCTTGCGCTCGGTGATGTCCTGTATCAGCACAATCCTCGCCGGCGTATTGCCGTACATCATCGGTTCCGATTGGATCGCGACATGGATGATCGTGCCGTCCTTTTTCTTGTGTCGCCATTCGCCTGTATATTTCTTTCCAAAAGTGTCTGACAGCGCCCTGTCCAGCTCGGGATAGTCCTCAGCCGGGCGAAGGTCGCGCAAAGTCATCCGGCTGAATTCTTCGCGCGTATATCCATAATGTTCAACTGCGCGGTCGTTTACCCTGAGAATTTTCAGGCTCCCTTTTTCGAAGACCCACATCGGCATCGGGTTGGTGTCGAACAGGAGCTGGTAACGTTGTTCGCTTTCATGCAAGGCATCAAATGCATGTTTGAGCTCGTTTACTTTGGTGGTCACGGCCATGCCAACTATGGACAGGGTGAACATGTAGGCCCAATAGTTGTGAAGAGCCGTCCTGGCAATATCGTGAGCAAAAACACCCGTTCCGTGATATGCGCCAATCAACGCCTGCAAGGCAATGAGCAGTATGACGAGAGTCGTGCCACGGGTACCCGAGCGGATCGCCACCCAGGACACGCAAAGAAACAACAAATAACTCTTGGGAGAATCACTGAAATATTCATGGAACCAATCGAAAAAAACGATTTGCCCGACAAACAGAATGATGCAAACCAGTAGCAAGCCTTCCAGCATTCGCTTTATCGCAACTTTATCCGGCCCACTCCCCCACCAGGACAAAACAAATGGGGTGACCAGCAAAACACCGAGCGAATCACCCATCCACCAGTGAAATATATTCTCGGCCAATTCGGCGGAACTGATATAGCCTGCAAGCAGAATCGAAATCGAGCCGATGACGGCACCGACAATGCCGGCAACAATCCCGCCCAACATGATCAGCCTGAAGTAGTTGCCTATTGTTTGCAGTGACGCAGTTGGTTGCCCGTACCGGGCGAGCAGCCAAACCGCCGCAAGCGCCTCTAGGACATTAGCCAGCGTGATGCCGCCTATCGCCCATAGAGAATCGTTGGAGATCGCGTTAAGCAATAGAGAACCAAGGCACACGCCCCAGATGTAACGCCTGCCGCCAACCAATAGCGCCGCGAGGGCCAGGCCGCTGCCGGGCCAGATAACGGACACGATACCATGCACTATGAAGGTTTGATGAATGATCACGCCAAACAGCAAGTACAGCAGGGCGACACCGAGTTGCGTCAGCCACGCGAACAAAGATGGGGAATCTTTGGAGTTGAATTTATTCATTACGCCGTATTTGACACACTTCTCTTAATGCTATTAAACAAAAAACAGGATGCGGGACTATGAGCTATCCCCGGCAAGATTACACTATTCGTCGTGTATTTCCTGCCCGGGGAACAGTTCTTCGTTGTAACCGAATTTCGCCATGTCCCGGATGCGCATCGGATAAAGGATGCCATCGAGATGGTCGCATTCGTGCTGCACCACGCGCGCGTGGAACCCGCTCACGGTGCGGTCGATCAGCGCACCGTATTCATCCTGGCCCTGATAACGGATATGCGCATGGCGCGGCACCATGCCGCGCAGCCCGGGCACGCTCAAACAACCTTCCCAGTCTTCTTCGATCTCATTGCCTACCGGTATGATGAGCGGATTGATCAGCACTGTTTCGGGTACGCTCTCCGCATCGGGATAACGCGAGTTGTGCTGCACACCGAATATCACCACGCGCAATCCCACGCCGATCTGCGGTGCTGCCAGGCCTGCACCATTCATCGCCTGCATCGTATCGCGCATATCGGCCAGCAGCTCGTGCAACTCCGGCGTGCCGAAATGACTGACCGGCGCGGAACGCTGCCACAGGCGCTCGTCGCCCATGCGCAACACTTTTCTAATCGTCATCCGAGAACCTCTAAAAATCGTAGCGAGGTTGCCTTGACACGGTGTTGCGAAGCATCCGGTGCGGGAGGGGCAACTAGCGGCTGTTCCCGCAATCGGCTGGCTTCGCCAGTAACGTGTCGCAGCCGCCGCTTCAAGAGCAAGGCGCACGGAGCGCAGCGACAAAGACATACCAAGTAGGTAGGCGACGAGCGAGCACCGCGCAACGCCGCTATTGAGCCGCGCAGTAGATTTTCAGGGGTTCTAATCGTCATCGTTCACCACGCATTCAAGTATGCTGCGCACCCGTTCCATAGCAGAACTGGCAGTGGCATTGACGCTTTCCATGTTGATGCCCGCCGTGCTGTCGCCGCGCCCCGCCGCGTAATTCGCCACCACTGCGATGGTCGCATAATCAAGATCCAGTTCCTTCGCCAGCGCGGTTTCCGGCATGCCGGTCATGCCCACCATGTCCGCCCCGTCGCGTTCATAGCGGTTGATCTCGGCGATGCTGTCCAGACGCGGGCCTTGCGTTGCGGCGTACACACCGCCATCCACACATGGTTGCTGCGCGGTCTTGGCGCTGCGCAAAATGCTGCTGCGCAGCGTGGTGCTATAGGGGAAGGTAAAGTCGGCATTGCTGAACGGTTTGTCGCGCGCCTCGAAAAACGTCGCGTCGCGGCCATGCGTATAGTCGATGATCTGGTCCGGCATGACGATCACGCCGGGCTTGAGGTCGCTGCGGATACCGCCCACGGTCGCGACCGAAATGACTTTTTTTGCCCCCTGTTCGCGCAACACCCAGAGGTTGGCTCGATAGTTCACCAGATGCGGCGGGATGGTGTGCCCGTAACCGTGGCGCGCCAGAAAAATCACCTCGTGCTGATCCAGCGTACCGAACAGGAATGCGCCTGACGGTTCCCCGTAGGGTGTACGCATCACCTGCTGATGGGTGATCTTCAGATTCGCCAATTGCGTAAGACCGCGCCCACCGATAATTGCCAACATACTCTCTACTCCTTCACTGCGTAAATGGCGGGCAAATTACGCCATGCCCCTTCGATATCCATACCATAGCCGAACACAAAACGATCCGGTAATTCCAAACCGACGAAATCTGCCCGGATGGGTTTCTTGCGGCCATGATTCTTGTCGGCGAACACCGCGCTGTAACATTTGTCAGCGCCCAGCTCCAGCACCCGATCGCGCAACACCGACAAGGTATGGCCTTCATCCAGAATATCATCCAGCAGTAACACCACGCGGCCGCGCACATTCTCGCGCGGCTCGACCTTCCAGTGCATCGCACCGCCGTGCCTGGCATCGCCATAACGCGACACATGCACGTAATCGAAATCCAGCGGAAAGTCGAGCAACGGCAACAACTGCCCGCTGAACACCACCGCGCCGCCCATCACGGACAGCACCAGCGGATGGCTGTCTGCAAGCTTGACATTAATCTGTCTTGCGACACGATGCAGCGCCTCTTGCACCTGTTCTGCGCTACACAGTAACTCGGCCTGTTGCAGTATGTCGCGCGCGTGCCGGATGGATGACATCAGCCCAGGGTCTTCAGGTAATTGGAAAAGTCTTCCCTGAGCTCTTCGTGTTGCAGGCCATATGCCACGATCGCCTTGAGGTAACCCAGCTTGTCCCCGCAATCATAGCGTGTGCCTTTGAAACGATAAGCCAGCAGCTGCTCTTCGCCCATCAGGGCAGCGATACCGTCAGTCAACTGGATCTCCCCGCCCGCGCCCGGCTTGACTTGCTCCAGATGATGGAAGATGCGCGGCGTCAGAATATAACGCCCGACCACAGCCAGCGTCGAAGGTGCGACTTCGGGATTTGGTTTCTCCACGATGCCGGTGACCTTTTCCACATCAGGCTCGAGATTGGTACTGCTGACAATGCCGTATTGCCTGGTCTGGGCACGCGGCACATCCTGCACCCCGAGCACCGAACACTGGTATTTCTCGAACACGTCCACCATCTGCTTGACGATGGAAGGTTTGCCATCGATCAAGTCATCCGCCAGGATCACCGCAAAAGGTTCATCCTGGATCACCGGCTTGGCGCACAACACGGCATGTCCCAGACCTAGCGCCATGGATTGGCGAATGTAGATGCAATTGATATTTTTCGGAATGACCTCCTGGACCACACGCAGCAATTCAGTCTTGCCGCGCATCGCCAGCTCTGCTTCCAGTTCGTAGGCCTTGTCGAAATGATCGGGAATGGAGCGCTTGTTGCGTCCGGTGACGAATACCATATCGGTGATGCCCGCTTCCACAGCCTCTTCCACCGCATACTGAATGAGCGGCTTGTCCACCACCGGCATCATCTCCTTCGGGCTGGCCTTGGTCGCGGGCAAAAAGCGGCTGCCCATGCCCGCCACTGGAAACACTGCTTTCGTTATTCGTTTTTTCCGGCGTTCCATTCACACTCTCCCAGGGTATTTGAAATTTTCATCATTGCATCACTATTGTCATCTTGCACGCAACAAATCCAATAATTGCTGCTCATCAATGACCGGCACATTCAATTCCCGCGCCTTGTCCAGTTTGCTGCCTGCTTCGGCCCCGGCGATCACATAATCGGTTTTTTTCGACACGCTGCCTGCCACTTTCGCGCCCAGCGCTTCCAGTTTTTCTTTTGCCTCTTCGCGGGGTATGCCGAGTGTACCAGTAAGCACAAAAGTCTTGCCAGCCAGGGGCAGTTCTTCGACCGGTTCCGCTTCACTTTCTTTCGGCCTTACACCGCCACGCTGCTCATCGAGCAAATCCTTTATCACATCGACGTTATGCTTTTCCCCGAAAAAGGCGACGATGCTCTGTGCCACCACCGGCCCCACATCGGGCACACGTTGCAACTGCGTTTCGTCCGCGTGCATCAGATTCGTCAATTTGCCGAAATGGCGCGCCAGGTCTTTCGCGGTCGCCTCGCCGACATTGCGGATACCCAGCGAATATATGAAACGCGCCAGCGTCGGCTGCTTGCTGCGCGCTATCGCTTGCAGCAGGTTCTGCGCCGACTTCTCGCCCATGCGTTCAAGATTCGCAAGAGTGGCCAAATCCAGTTTGTACAAACCGGCAGGCGTACTCACGATATCGCCGTCGACAAGTTGTTCCACCAGCTTGTCGCCCAATCCCTCGATGTCCATCGCGCGGCGGCTGGCAAAGTGCAGCAAGGCCTGCTTGCGCTGTGCCGGGCAGAACAGGCCGCCGGTGCAGCGCCAGTTCGCCTCGCCTTCCTCGCGCACGATCGCGCTGCCGCACACCGGGCATTTGCCATGCATCAGATGGAACAAATCGAATGGCTTTCCAGCATCTGCAGGACGCTTGTCCAGTACGACACCGACCACTTCCGGTATCACGTCGCCCGCACGGCGCACGATCACGGTGTCGCCGATGCGCACATCCTTGCGCCGCGTCTCGTCTTCATTGTGCAATGTCGCATTTGAAACTGTGGTGCCGCCGACGAACACGGGCTCGAGTTTCGCCACCGGCGTGAGCTTGCCGGTGCGCCCGACCTGAATGTCGATGTCGCGCACCACGGTGATCTGTTCCTCCGCCGGAAACTTGTGCGCCACCGCCCAGCGCGGTTCGCGTGATACAAAGCCCAGTCTTTCCTGCAACTCTATGCTGTTTACCTTGTACACAACGCCGTCGATATCGAATGGCAATTGGTCGCGCAGAGCCGCGATGCGGCGATGGAATTCAACCAGACCTTGCGCCCCTTTCACCACGGCACGTTCATCGCACACCGGTATCCTCATTTTGTCCAAAGCATCCAGCACACCACTGTGCGTTGCAGGTTTATCCCAACCTTGAATATCGCCCAAACCATACGCGAAGAATGACAACAGACGTTTTCTGGCCAGTGCCGGGTCAAGCTGACGTATACCACCCGCCGCACCATTGCGCGGGTTCACCAGGGTGGGCAAACCTTGCGCGCGCTGCTTTTCGTTATAGCTCGCGAAATCCTTGCGGCTCATGTAAATCTCGCCACGCACCTCCAGCACCGGAGCATCGCAGCCGGTAAGCGTTAATGGAATTTGATGGATGGCATGCTTAACATTCTGGGTCACATCTTCGCCGACCGTGCCGTCGCCACGCGTAGAGGCACGCCGCAATTCACCTTGCTCATAGCGTAGGTTGATTGCGAGGCCATCGAATTTCAGTTCGCATGAATACTCGACCATTAGATCATTTTCATTCAGGCCAAGCTCCTTGCGTACACGCGTGTCGAACGCAATCGCGCCCTGATCACTGATATCGGTCTCGGTACGGATCGAGAGCATGGAAACGGTATGAGCCACCTGTGGAAAGATATCCAAGGGTTTCCCGCCGACACGCTGGGTGGGTGAGTCATGAATGTTACGCAACTCAGGGTGCTGCTCTTCGAGTGCTTGCAGTTCTTGAAACAACTTGTCGTATTCCGCATCGGGAACGTGGGGCGAATCCTTCACGTAATACCAATAGTCGTAGTCCGCGATTTGCTTGCGTAACTGTGCAGCGCGGCGGGCTGCTTCGTTACTGGCCATCAGGCAAACAGCCTGCGCGCCTGCGCGCTGCCCGGTGCAATCTCATGTTCGCGCATTTTCACTTCGACCCCGGCGATGCGTGTGCGGATCAGATCCAGCCCTTTGTCGCTGAGCACCACGCGATGGTCGTCCACCACATTGACCTGCAATTCCCTCGCCAGCTCGCGCGCGACCTTCATCATCTGGTCGAACTGGCTGCCGGGATTTTCCACGCGCGGCACATCCAGCAACAACGTGACGCCGGCCGTACCGAAAGTTTCCAGCGTGTGATGCTGGAACGGCTGGTTATCCAGGTTGATCAAACTGAACAGGCTGTGACCATGCACATCCAGCAAATGAAATGCGCCGTCGGATTCCAGCGTCATGCCATGCAACGCGGCGGCCTGTGCAATCTTGCCGCCCAGCAAGGAGCGCTCGCCGTGCGGCACCAGATTGACCCCGGCAACTTGATCGACTTCGGCGCAGAATGCATCCAGCTCAACCGCGCGGCGATAGGTTTCTTCAAGGTCGGGGACGGTGGTGTCCGCTTTGATGTGTTTCGCTACGCCCAGTACCAGATCGCGGAAATCCGCCAGTTTCGCCGCACTGACCATGCCGCCCCTGTCTACCAGTTGCAGCGCGATGCGAAAGCGCGCATACAGGGTCTGACCTTCGGCGATGGCGCGCTCCCATTTCTTTGTGCCCAGCGTCAAACCGCACACCTGTACCGGCTTGCCGAAATCGAACTTGCGCTGCCACAAACCGTCCAGCACCGCGGGCGGGCTGGGTTCGTCGAGATGCAGCTCGATGATGAAATCGCTGCGCCCATCCAGCAGCGCACAGGACTCATTCAACAACACTGCTGCCGCAACCTCCGCGCCGGGAAGCCCGGCGGCCTTACCGGCTGCGGGAATCGCGTCGACCGAGTCATCCTCGACCGCGGACACCGGTTGTCGGGTGTGCATGGCCGGCCTGGTGCCGCCATCCTGATACAACGCATCTGTATGGTTGGACTTGAATGTCGCGCCGAACTTGCGCCGGTACTGCCTTTGCTGCCACCAGCCATAGGCATATATCGCGACGATCACGCCGAAACCAATCGCCAATAAAGCTGCTTGTAATTCACTCATAGGAAAACTGTAACAAAATTCCAGTAACGGTGCAGATTATCTCACGTCAGCGCCCGGCCAGCTTCCGTCCCGATTCGAGCAGTTTCCTGAATTCAGCCGCCGGCAGCGGTTTGCTGAAGTAATAGCCCTGTATCTTGTCGCATTCGAGCATTTCCAGGAAGCGCAATTGCTGGATGGTCTCCACGCCTTCGGCGATCACGCTCAAGCCCAGGCTCTTCGCCATGCCGATCACGGCGATGACGATCGCCGCGTCGTCCTTGTCTATCGACAAATCGCGCACGAAGGATTGGTCGACCTTGAGTTCGTCGATGGGGAATTTTTTCAGGTGCGAGAGGCTGGAATAGCCGGTGCCGAAATCGTCGATCGATACTTTGATGCCGAAGCCGTTTATCTTGTTCAGCAGTGTAATTGCCTGATCGGGATCTCTCATCATCGCCGATTCGGTGATCTCCAGCTCCAGCGCGCTGGCAGGCATGCCGCTGCGCGCCAGCGCGGCCAGAATCGCATCGATCACTTCATGCCCCTGGAACTGCACCGGCGAAAGATTCACCGCCATCGCGATCTTGCGCAATCCCGTCTCGCGCCATTCCTGATTCTGGCGGCAGGCCTCGTTCAGCACCCATTCACCCAAGGGCACGATCAAGCCGGTATCCTCGGCGATCGGGATGAATTCAGCGGGCGAGATCAAGCCGTCTTCGGGATGCTGCCAGCGCACCAGCGCTTCGGCCGCGATGATCTCGCCGCTGCGCAGATCGACCTTGGGCTGGTAATGCAACAGCAATTCGCCCTTCTCCAAAGCGTTGCGCAACTTGTTTTCCAGCCCGACGCGCTTGGCGATCGCGTGGTTCATTTCCTGGGTGAAGAACCGGTAATCGTTGCGTCCCGCTTCCTTGGCCTGGTACATCGCCGTGTCGGCATTCCTGATCAGCGTTTCGCTGTCATTGCCATCCTGCGGATACACGCTCACACCCACGCTGGTCGTCACATGCATGACATGTCCGCTCAGGTCATAAGGATTGGCGATGCTCCCGATCAGCTTATCGATCACCAACACGATGTCGGAGAGGTCATCCAGATTCGGCAGCAGGATGACGAACTCGTCGCCGCCCTGACGGCTGACAGTATCGCTGCTGCGCGCACACAGCCGGATGCGCTGCGCCACTTCCTGCAACAGCGCATCGCCGATATGGTGCCCCACGGTATCGTTCACGTTCTTGAAGCGATCCAGATCGAGGAACAGCACACCCACATTGGTCTTCTGCCGCTCGGCATAGGTGATCGCCTGTTGCAAGCGGTCCAGGAACAACATCCGGTTGGGCAAGCCGGTCAATATGTCATGCTAGGCAAGATAGCTCATGCGCTCTTCAGCCTCTTTACGCTCGCTGACATCGGTCATCAACGCGACATAATGCGTCAGCTGGCCGCTGTCATTGTGCAGCGCACTGACGCTCAGCCACTGGGCATAATTCTCGCCATTCTTGCGCCTGTCTATCACTTCGCCCTGCCACTTCCCCGTCGTCGCCAGGCTGGCCCACATTTTCCGGTAAAAATCCGTTCCCATCTGGCCGGAAGACAGCATGCGCGGATTCCTGCCTGTCACCTCTTCGGAGGTATAGCCGGTGATTGCCGTGAATGCCGGATTGACGGTGAGGATGTTGTTGCTCGCATCGTTGATCATGATGGCTTCGTTGGCATTCACGAACACTTTTTCGAACAGGCGTATCTGATCGCCAGCCTGCTTGCGTGCGGTGATATCGACTTGTTCGGATAAAAAATTGGTGGTGGCGCCCTGCTCGTCAAAGATCGGGCTGATGCACAGCTCCTCCCAATACAACTTGCCCAGCTTGTTCATATTCAGCAACTCGCCGCGCCAGACGTGCCCCGCCTTGATGGTGCGCCACAGATCATCGTATACCGCTTTGGGGGTGTGGCCGGATTGATGCATGCGCATGGTATTGCCGATCATCTCCTCGGGCATATAACCGGTGGTCCGGCAAAAATGCGGATTCACATATTCGATGATGCCCCCGGAATCGGTGATGATGATGCTGTTCGGGCTTTGATCGACCGCGCGCGAAAGTTTGCGGATCTGCGCGGAAGAGTGCGCCATCTTCCGCACCATGCCATCAAAGACCAGACCCAGTCGCCCGATCTCGTCGGAGCCGGCAACATCGGAGAGCACGTTCAGCTTGCCTTCGCCAACGTGCTCTGCGGCGCGCAGCAGCTTCACCACACGACGCGTCACCATCCAGTGCAGCAACAAACCGATGAGCAACGCAAGACTGACCAGTCCCATCAATAGTTGCTGCATCTGCGTCCTGACATTGGAGGAACGCCGGGCCAACGGCACCGTCACATCAACGCAAATGAATAATCTGCCCAGCTTGCCCTGAGCCAGACCGGCGCCGGGCACATCCATACGCACCGGCGCAACCAGCATAATGGCTTTGCGCTCTCTGCTCGCCGTCTGCTGGATACCGGTTTTGGTAATGTCCTCCGCCGGCATTGTGCGTAGCCAGTCCTGCACGGGCGCCGGCAGGCCGGCCTGTTCCAGATTAGTGCCGATCAGGGCCAGCCGGGTCGAGGCAATGATCCGGTCATGTTCATCAATCAGTAAAGCCATGCGCACTTCCGGTTCGATGCTCAGCTCGGAAAAACTCTGCTGCAGGCGTTCCGGCAAATCGAGACGCAGGCTCCTTTCGATGACAGCCTGCAGATGCACGGCGGAATCCATCTGCCTTTCCTTGAATTCGTCGTACACCAGCTCGGTTTCGCGCTGACTGTCCAGCTCGAATACCAGACCCAGCAATAGTAGAACGGCCAGCAGCATCAGGAATGGAATCAGCACGCGCAGCGAAATGAACCGATTGCCCAACCAGTCGAACATGCTGCGCATTTCAGTCAAGGTCCGCCCCCGTCACGAAATCCGGGTTGATCAGTTGCGACAAATCATCGCTGCCGGTCACCAGTCCGTTTTCCTTGAGGATATGTTGAATCTCCGTGCCGGTGGAGAGCAGCGTGGATGGATTGCCGGCAAATTGCTGCAGGTTCAGCTTCCTGTCGAGCAACAGCAGCCCCGGCATCGCGTGCTCCAGCTGCGCGAGCGGCACTTGCTCGCGTCGCGCCATGATCGGGTAAGCGCGCGTACTGTTGTGCTGGATCACGTTCAAGGCACGGAACCAAGCTGAGACAAATTCATGCAGATGGGCTTTCTGCGCCCTTGCATCCGCCCCACGAATCACCAGTATATCGACGATCTTGCCCGGCACCCTGGTGCTGTCGAACAGGACTTCCGCACCTTGCCGCAACAACTCGCTGCGCACCGGATCAAAGGTCACGACGGCATCCACCTTGCCCTCACGAAAGGCGCGTGCCTGTTCGTCCAGGGGCAGAGAAACGATATCGACCTCATTACTGGCAAGGTTTGCGGTATGCAAGATCAGGCTGAGGTAGTAAGCGCCCAGCGCGGTCTTTTCCACGCCGATGCGCTTGCCCTTGAGCTGGCCCAGATTCTCGATGCCATGACGCACCATCAGCACATCCGCGCCGTTGGAAAAATCCGTCACCAGGAATATCTGCAGATCCGGAACGCCACGCCTGAGGCTGAGCGCTTCATCCAGTGTCACTGCGGCAATGTCCAGTTGCCCATTGCGGAAGGCGCGCAGTACTTCGGTGGAGTTGGTGAATTCGGCGAGGTGGGCCTGATCTTCCTTCAGGTAACCCAGTTCGCGCGCCACATAAGCGGGCTCGTACCCGGGCCAGGTTACCGCGCCAAACACCAGGGGTTGTACATATTTATCGCTACATGCTGTCAACAACAGCAACAGGCACAGCCGGGGAAATAATTTCATCGAAAAAGGAGGCAGGTCGTACTGTTGAACACGGGACAAACTATGCCACAAATATCAGGCCAGCGGCAATTCCGTGTTGCTCATGCCGATCACGGAAATATCATCCAGCGCTTTGCGGAATTGCTGTTGCTCATGCAGCCCGGCCAGTGATTCCGGGTGGCTCTTGCCGCGCATCTGGGCGAGCCGTGCCTTGCTGGTGGCGGGCATGTCCCAGGTCAAGCCGCGCAGCAATTCATCCGCCGATTCCGGCTTGTTGCACACCAGCACCATGTCGCAGCCGGCATTCAGCGCGGCCTCGGCACGTTGCACGATGCCGCCCGCGACCGTGGCCCCTTCCATGGAAAGATCATCACTGAAAATACAGCCTTCAAAATTTAGTTGGCCGCGCAAAATGTTTTTCAACCACACCGGCGAAAATCCTGCCGGACGGCTGTCCACTTTGGGATAGATCACATGCGCGGGCATCACGGCGGTCAAGCCGCAATCCACCATGCGCCGGAACGGGATCAGGTCGCACATTTCGATATCGACGAATTCGCGCTCGTCCACCGGAATATCCAGATGCGAATCGGCCTTGACATAACCATGGCCGGGAAAATGCTTGCCCACGGTCGGCATGCCGCCCTGCCTGAGTCCCAGCAACAGACTATGCGCCAGCTCGGCGATCGCCTGCGGGTCGCTGTGGAACGCGCGGTCGCCGATCACACTGCTCTGCCCGTAGTCAACGTCCAGCACCGGCGTGAAACTGAAATCCACGCCGCAGGCGCGCAACTCCGCCGCCAGCACATAACCCACCTGCTGCGCGAGATGGCGCGCGCGCTGCGGATGCGCGTCCCATATCTTGCCCAACTCGCGCATCGCGGGAATCTTCGTGAAGCCATCGCGGAAGCGCTGCACACGCCCGCCCTCGTGATCCACCGCAACCAGTAATGACGGCGTATGCAATGCATGGATCGCGGCGGTGAGTTCGGCCAATTGTCCCGGCGATTGATAGTTGCGCGCGAACAATATCACTCCACCGACCAGCGGATGGCGCAAGCGCGCTTCATCTTCGGCAGTCAGTTGCGTCCCCGCTACATCCAGCATCACCGGACCCAAACTCATCACCACTCTCCAATCGCGCAAATAAATATCACAGGCAAATCAAACATGGGCAAATCACCTGTCCAGCGGACTCACCACGCCCTTGCCGCCCTTGTTCAACACATGCGTGTAGATCATCGTCGTGCTCACGTCCGAATGGCCGAGCAGCTCCTGCACGGTGCGGATGTCATAGCCGCTTTGCAGCAGATGCGTGGCGAACGAATGGCGCAGTGTGTGCGGCGTCGCGGGCTTGGTCAACTCCGCATCGCGCACCGCCTGCTTCACCGCGCGCTGCACGCCTTTTTCATCCACATGATGGCGGCGCGTCTTGCCCGAGCGCGGATCGACCGACAGATTCTTCGACGGAAACACATATTGCCAACCCCAATCGCGCCCGGCATTCGGATACTTCTTGTCCAGCGCGAAAGGCAGGTACACCTCGCCATAACCTTCCGCTAAATCTTCTTTGTGCAACGCTTTCACTTTGAGCAGATGCGCCCTGAGAGCCTCCACCAGGGCCTCCGGCAGCATCGTCACCCTGTCCTTGAAACCCTTGCCTTCGCGCACAATGATCTCGTGGCGCGCAAATTCCACATCCTTCACGCGCAGGCGCACTGCCTCCATCAGACGCATCCCTCCGCCATACAACAACGAGGCGATCAACGCATGCGTGCCCGTCAGGCGCGACAACACGGCTTGCACCTCGCTCACCGTCAACACCACGGGCAAACGCTTGGGTGCTTTGGCCTGGGTGACGTTATCCAGCCACGGTAACTTTATTTCCAGAACTTCGCGATAAAGAAACAGCAGCGCACTCTTGGCCTGATTCTGTGTAGCAGCGGCAACCTTGCCCTGCACCGCAAGATGGGTAAGAAATGCCTCAATGTCGCGCGCCTCCATATCTTTCGGATGACGCTTGCCGTGAAAGTAAATATAGCGTTTAATCCAGTCCACGTAGGTATGTTCAGTGCGGATGCTGTAGTGCTTTACGCGCAGCTTATCGCGTACCTGGTCAAGCAACTTGGGGGATTTTGCCGTGGTGCTTTTCGTCGGAATTATAGGGTGTACCATAATTTCACCTCCATTTAAAGACGGGGCTTTGCAGAGCACGGCCCAGATTATACACCTCGAAGGCGCCTTTGCAGGCGCGTTTTAGGGTGTCTACTTTACGTTAGAGGTTGATATGGCTGTTCCATCATATGGTGACAAATTAATCCCATTTTGCGAGTCACAAGGTCTTACCAATGTGAGGCGACTTCGTAAGGTTGAAAACCATTTCCATAGCCTAGATTGGGATGGTGTTGATAGATGGCTCTCCGTAAAGGACGCAGAGCGTTCTGATGAAAGCTTATCCATCTCTCGCAAAGCTTTATTGATTTCAAAAATCGCAATTGCATTGAGTGCTGCCACTGCAATCGCCATTGCCGTTATTAACCATTTCGCCAAGTGAGCGTCAATCATGGCTTCCACCTCTAACCCTTCGCTCAAGCGGGACTGCCGCAACAGCGCGGCAGCCCCTTACCTTTACGTTAGAACTTATCATGCGACCTCCTCTTTTTGCTGTTGTACTCAATTCTGGTTGTCCTCCAGAGCTTTTTGCTTTATTGAAAGATTACATCCAATCCCAAGATCCAAGCATGAAGTTCGTGCTTTGCTCAGAGCTTGATTCAACAGGTGCATTTTTGCGCTGCAACCTCGTTCAAAACAAAACAAACAAACTTGGGTGGGTGCAAATACCATACGGTTGTGTAGTAGCGTTAGCAGAGTTATCTCAAGGCAAGCTGCCTCCTGGCTTCCTGTCGGGCGACCAATGATGGGCATCCCTTCTTGCCAGTTTGTCATGCTCCGTCGCCACAGCTCGTCCATGAGTTCTAACCTTGCGTTCGAGAGGGAGCTTCGCCAGCAGAGCTGGCTCGCCCCCTCAACTTTACGTTCGACACCTTCATTGCTGCCCCATCCTTTTTGCCTCGGCATCGTAACCATTCACCAGCGGCGGCAATGCCGTCCGCAAAGGTGCGTCAAGTTGCAGTACAGCGCCACGCCTTTTGAGTCCTGCGCCGACAATGAAGAGTGCCGCCATCAGCACTTCGTCCACCGTATGCCCGTCCACAAATTGCGCGTCGTTGAGTGCTTTCAAAATCCGTTTGCTGGCTTTTTGCAACTGGTCGTTGGTCATGCTTAATTCGCGTTGTTCAAACATTTTTATCTCCGTAGTATCGGGGTCGAACCCATCATTCAAGCGGGACAGGCCAGAAGCGGCCTGCCCCTTAATTCAGACGTTAGGCATTAATCGCAGGCAGCTATGTGATCCAGTTACAAATGCAACTCAAATTTTCTAACTAACTAAGGGAACGTTATGGCACTTAATTAAATGCATGGATTTTATTTATAAGGGAAAAATCAACACAGCAAATGAAATAGCCAAAAATATTGGCTAACGTGATCCGGTTACAGATTCAATTGAAGTTTAATTTTTAAAGGGGAAAACATGAAAAAACTATCAGCTTTATTTGCTCTATTTTTTATCGTCTCTGGTTGCACACCCATCCCTGTCAAACCCACGCCGCCTATCGAATCCGTGATAGACGTGCCGGGGCGCAACAAAGACCAAATTTATACCGCAACCAAATCTTGGATTGCCGAAAATTTTAGATCTGCAAAATCGGTAATTGAACTCGATGATAGGCAAACAGGGCAAATTATAGGAAATGCTAGTATCCGCTGGCCTTGTAGCGGTTTAGCCTGTTTGGGACAAACCGATTGGAAACTAGATTTCACCATGCGCGTCGATACCAAAGATCAAAAAATGAAAGTTACTTTTATGAATCTCGGCCTATCTTGGCCGCCAACTTCTGGCGCACCGAGCGCGGATCATTTACCTATCCGCGAAGATCAAATGGCCGATGTGCGGCCCGCATTAGCAAAATTGCAAGACGAACTCACGGCTTCCATCAAGAAAGAGCAGACCAAAGCTGACTGGTAACCGGCTGGAGCGACCATGAGCGATTCTGATGTTGTTTTCCATGCAATTTGCAACGCTCATGAACGTCCTGCACAAAGAAAACTGTTTGGGGTCAGAGTAAAGTTAAATGCCTAACCCGGCGCTCAAGAGGGACTGCGCTGATAAAGCCCAGCGCAGCCCCTTAGCTCTACGTTCGACCCCTTATGCTCATTCACGCAGTTTTCGCATTGCGCCCCGTCTGCTGCTGCTGTGTGGACAATGTGCGCGCCAAGGAAGGACATCAGCCCGGTTATCTGCTTTGCGTGCTCATCACAGGCATTCACTGGTCCGTTTGGGCAATGCACGATTCTGGTTGCAGGCCACTTCGGCTGTTCGTGCTGAGTCTGTCCGTTTGGAGTGTCGTGGATCATGTTCTTTCCCTCTCTTCGTTGGTGCCGGTGGTCGAACCCGGCAATCCACACGGACTCGCCGATAAGGCCGGCGAGCCGGTGACTTCTACGTTAGGCGGCAC
>CAIOKY010000128.1 GCA_903858965.1 uncultured Nitrosomonadales bacterium
CAAAGAGATAAACCTGGTGGAAACGCTGTTCGCGCGATTCCACGAACAACTGGCACAACGCGGCTATGTGGCGCGCGCAGGACAAATGGTAGATGCCACCTTCGTCGAAGCCCCCAGACGCTGTTTGCCAGTGTGGATCAGGCCTTCGACATGGGCGCGGTAGCGGTAGGTGCAACGGTATTTTACGGTTCCGAACATTCGCGCAGACAGATCCAGGAAGTGTCCGAAGCGTTCGAGCATGCTCATGAACTGGGCATGGCCACAATCTTGTGGGCCTATCTGCGCAACCCGGCATTCAAGACTGCCGACAAGGACTATCACGTATCCGCCGATCTGACCGGACAGGCCAACCATCTTGCCGTCACGATCAATGCCGACATCGTCAAGCAGAAGATGGCCGAGAACAACCGCGGCTATAACGCGATCAAATTCGGCAAGACCAGTCCCAAAGTCTATAGCGAACTGACCACCGATCACCCTATCGATCTGGTGCGCTACCAGGTGGCGAACTGCTATATGGGACGCGTGGGCATGATCAACTCGGGCGGCGAGTCGGGCAAGGACGACTTGCACCAGGCGGTGCGCACGGCAGTGATCAACAAGCGTGCAGGCGGCATGGGACTGATCTCTGGGCGCAAGGCATTTCAGAAACCGATGCAGGACGGCGTGGCGTTATTGAATGCCATACAGGATGTGTATCTGGACAAGGCGGTGACTGTGGCTTGATGCAAGAAGCGTGGCGAAACTGAGCTTAATCAACCGGCCCAGTTCCCGAACATCTTATCCCGGCACAGGAATGGCTTGGGCTTTTTCCACAATACCGCCGCGCTTTAGCATGGAAAGGTATTCTGCCTCATTGAGTGCAATCACTTTTGACAGGTAGGCAATATTCTTTTCAATCGATTCCAGATAATAATTCTTCCCGACCCCCAGCACTTCCTTGAAATGCAGGCCCAGATTGATGTACAACCCGCCGAACGGGCCGTCGAGTTTTGCCCGGGTGATTTCATAGAATTGCTTGGTTTGACGAAGCATGTCGTGGATATTCTGATAGTTTCCGAAGTGCGCTTCCTTGAATTCCAGATACAGGAACAACAGTTTTTCCAGATAGGTGCGGTCAGCCATTTGCCCAACCAGATCTGCAGTGACCACGATTTGTCCCAGCAGGCGGCTGCGAACATCGGGGAAATCGATGTCGTAAAACACCAGCGCAGGATCCGTGCAGAGCATCATAGGCTCCAGGAGCGCCTCATAGCTTGATGGGAAATTACGTCCCGCAAGATAATGCCGCATGAACGCTATGCCGCGCCTGACATGGGTCTGAGTGTACTGGGCACCGGTGCCGCCTTCCTCACCGTCCAGTTGTGAATAGCCGATATCATGCATCAGCGTGGCGATCATGATCAGCGTCATTTCTTCATCGTTAAGTGAGTTGCCGGAAAGATGCACGCCATGCATCAGCCTCACGGCACACAGAAAAACGTCCAGGGTGTGGGGCTTGTCGTGATAGAGCGTTTTAATGGCACTGTATCCGGGGTAATCGCCGCGGAACAGGCTCATCACGTCATTAAAAACGGTTTGAATCAGGGATGTGTCATATCCGGGATTGATGCGGGCCAGTATGCCACCCGCCTTGGTCCAGACCGTACACGGGTCGCTGTTGGCGAACAGGCTATTGATCTCGGCAGATGTCGGAATTCTTGTCATGTTCAAATAAACGTCCCTATGCTTACCCGGTCAGATTTGCTCCATTCGATTCGCGCGATATATTACATGATACTGGCAATATCCGGATAGAATCATTTGTACTGTATCACTGCTTGGGCCGGCTTGCCGCGCCACTTACTCAACCTGTTCTGCTGTATTCAATTTCCCCGATAATAAGCTGGCTGATACGATCAGCAAAGCGCCCATCCAGTCGCGCAGTTGCATTGCTTCATGGGCGAGAAAATATGACGAAACGGCAGCGATCACCAGCTCGAACAGAAACAGCAGCATCGCGCGATTGGACAGCATATACGTGACACCGTATTGCACGGCAAAGCTGGTGGCACACAAAACGACACCCAACAGTCCGACTATCAGCCAGGATAGTGCATCCATCGCCAGCAGTTGCGCAGGAGCATCGCCTTGCCATAGCAACAACGGTGTGGTCAGCAAAGCCGTGCCCAGCAACACGCTGTATGACTTCGCCTCCACATCCAAATGCGTGGCGCGCCGCGATACCACGTTGGAAAGTGCGAAACTGACGCCCGCCGACAACCCTATCCACTCGGAGATATTTTGCGGCAGCGGCAAGCCCAGTTGAGGCTCCCACAACATGGTCACTGCGCCACTGAAGGACAACAACATGACCAAATATCCATAGCGATTGAGCCGCTCGCCCAGCAGCCAATAGGAGAATATGATCGTCCACAACGGCGCAAGATAGAACAGCAAAAGCACGCGCATCACTTCACCGTGCAGCATCGCCAGCACATAACCCAGGTTCGCCCAGCCCGCGCTCAACACCAGACCAGCCGCCCACCAGCCCGCCTGGGGGAGTTCGCGCCACACCCTCGGAAGCATGAACGCGCTGCACAGCATCGCCAGCACATAGGTGACCAGCATTGCCGACGGACCGCTCAGGCCGGCTTCCTGCAACACCCGGTAGGGATACCAGATCAGCCCCCACACCAGCGCACCGCTGAGGATTCCTGCGACCGGCAATACATTTTGTTTCGATGTCACTGGCCAGCCCCTAATATTGCAATGCACCCGTATAATGCGCGCTGAATTTTTCGCGTTGCCCGAAGAATATAGAGATCATACGATGGGATAGCAAATAAACCCGGATTTACCCAAATGAACCCAGATTTACAAAGACTACTGCCCTACCCGTTCCAGAAACTCGCCGCACTGTTTCGCGAGGTGCAGCCCAACCCGGACTACCGTACCATCAGCCTGTCCATCGGCGAACCGAAACACGCCACGCCGCGATTCATCCGCGACGCGCTGGCTGCCAACCTCGACGGACTGGCGAATTATCCCACAACCGCCGGCAGCGACACGCTGCGCAGTACGATAGCCAACTGGCTGACCATACGTTACGGCATCCCGGCACTGGATGCCCAAGCCCAAGTCCTACCGGTCAACGGCAGCCGCGAAGCGCTGTTCGCCTTTGCCCAGGCAGTCGTAGACCGGACGAAGAATGATCCCGTCGTGGTCTGCCCCAATCCGTTCTACCAGATTTACGAAGGCGCAGCATTTCTGGCGGGGGCAACGCCTCACTTCCTCAACAATGTACCCGAAGACGATTTTGCGTTGAATTTTGCGCAATTGCCCGAAGATGTCTGGCAACGCACCCAACTGATCTACGTATGCTCGCCGGGCAACCCGACCGGGCGCGTGATGCCGCTGGCGGAATGGAAGAGACTGTTTGAGATGTCCGACCGTTACGGCTTTGTGATCGCCTCGGACGAATGCTATTCCGAGATTTATTTTTCCGAACCACCATTGGGCGCGCTGCAAGCCGCACAAAGACTGGGCCGCAGCGATTATAAAAACCTGGTGGTGTTCTCCAGCCTGTCGAAACGTTCCAATGTTCCCGGCATGCGTTCCGGCTTGGTTGCGGGCGACGCCAGGGTCATCGAGAAATTTGCGCTGTATCGCACCTATCACGGCTCGGCGATGAATCCCGCGATACAGGCTGCCAGCATCGCGGCCTGGAATGACGAAACGCATGTTGCGGAAAATCGCCGCCTGTACGCGGAAAAGTTCTCCAAGGTGGTCGAGATACTCGAACCGGTGCTGCCGGTCACGATGCCTGAAGCAGGCTTCTATCTGTGGATACGCACACCGATCGCCGACACAGCTTTCACGCAGCGCTTGTATCGCGACTATAATGTGACCGTGTTGCCGGGCAGCTATCTGGCGCGATCTGCACAAGGCGTGAATCCCGGCGAGAATTTTGTGCGCCTGGCCTTGGTTGCAAACACAGAAGAGACCGTAGAAGCCGCCGGGCGCATCGCAAAATTTGTTGCCACGCTTAACTGATATTTAAACCAACCGAGAGTAATCATGGATCAATTGCAACAAATCATCGAACAGGCCTTTGAGCGCCGCGCCGATATCACCCCGCGCAATGCAGATGCGCAACTCAAGGAAGCCGTTGATAGCGTCATCACCCATCTCGACCAGGGCAAATTGCGCGTGGCGGAAAAGATAAACGGCCAGTGGGTCACGCACCAATGGCTGAAAAAAGCCGTGCTGCTGTCATTCCGCCTGGAAGACAATGCCTTCATCAAGGGCGGTTTCACCAACTACTACGACAAGGTTCCGTCAAAGTTCGCCGATTACAACAGCCGCGATTTCCGCGAAGGCGGCTTCCGCGTCGTGCCCCCGGCTGCGGCGCGCAGGGGCGCGTTCATCGGCAAGAATGTGGTACTGATGCCTTCGTACGTGAACATCGGCGCATACGTCGATGAAGGCACGATGGTAGACACCTGGGCGACGGTCGGTTCCTGCGCGCAGATCGGCAAGAACGTGCATCTCTCCGGTGGTGTGGGCATAGGTGGTGTGCTGGAACCGGTACAGGCCAATCCGACCATCATCGGCGACAACTGCTTCGTCGGTGCACGCTCGGAGATCGTCGAAGGCGTGATCCTGGAAGACAACGTGGTGATCTCGATGGGCGTGTTCATCGGACAAAGCACCAAGATCTACGACCGCGAGACTGGCGAGGTCAGTTATGGCCGCGTACCGGCAGGCTCTGTGGTCGTCAGCGGCAGCCTGCCCGCCAAGGATGGCAGCTACAGTCTGTATTGCGCGGTGATCGTGAAGAAGGTCGATGCCAAGACCTTGTCCAAGGTGGGCATCAACGAATTGCTGCGGGGAATATGATTTGTTTCTGTTAGTACGCGCCAGGACTTTGCACCTCAAGAAATCGTAGCGAGCAAGCCCGAGTGCAAGGAGCCGCGCAGTGAATGACGAGACATACCTGATAGGTAGGCGAGGATTGAACGAGCACGCGACGCAGCAATCGGGCTGCGCAGTAGATTAATTGAGGTGACAAAATGATCATTACGCCATTATTGCAACTCGCCGCCAGCAAACAGGCTTCCGACTTGTTCTTCTCGGTCGGTGCGCCGGTCAACATCAAGATCGAAGGCATCACGATGCCGGTCAACGCGCAGATCCTGGATGCCGATATCGTCAAGCGCATCGCTTACGAGATGATGTTCCCGAAGCAGATCGCCGAATTCGAATCACAGATGGAATTGAATTTCTCGTTCACCGCTTCCGGCATCGGCAACTTCCGTATCAATGTTTTCCGCCAGCGCGGCGATATCGCTCTCGTGGCCCGTTTCATCAAGGCCCAGATCGGCAGCTCGGCAGATCTGAATCTGCCCGATGTGCTAAAAGACCTGATCATGGAAAAGCGCGGCCTGGTATTGGTGGTCGGCGCGACCGGGTCCGGAAAATCCACCACGCTCGCCTCGATGATAGAGCATCGCAGCGCCACCACCGGCGGCCATATCCTGACCATAGAAGAACCGATCGAATATATCTTCAGGCACGACAAGTCCATCGTCAACCAGCGCGAGATCGGCACCGATACGCTTTCATACGAAAATGCCCTGTCCAGCGGGATGCGCGAAGCGCCCGATGTGCTGATGATAGGCGAGGTACGCGAGCGCGAAACACTCAAGCATGCGCTGATCTTTGCCCAGACCGGGCACTTGTGCCTGGCCACATTACACGCCAACAACAGCTACCACGCCTTGAACCGTATCGTTAACTTCTTCCCTTACGATGCGCGCAGGGGTGTATTGGCCGACCTGTCGATGTGCCTGCGCGCAGTGATCTCGCAGCGCCTGGTGCGCAACATCCACGGCAAGCAGGTTCCCGCCGTGGAAATCCTGCTGAACACCACGCTGATTGCCGACCAGATCAAGAACGATGAGCTAGACAAGATACGCGAATCGATCGAGAAGAGCGTTTCCGTGGGTTCACAAACTTTTGAGCAAGCCCTCTACAAACTGTTCAAGAAGGGGTTGATCACCAAGGACGAGGCGCTGCGCAATGCCGACTCGGCAAGCAACCTGTCTTCACTGCTCGATTTCTCGGAGCGTACCAACACCAACCTGAATGTTGCTGCATATGACCCTGTCCAGGCGGCAAGAGATTCTGCACAATCCGATATCGGGAGCATCAAGCTTAATCTGGATCATCATTAATGAAGTTATATGGAATTTCGAACTGCAGCACGGTAAAGAAGGCGCGTGACTGGCTGGCACAACACGACATCGTCGTCGAGTTTCATGATTTCAAGAAATCCGGCCTGGATAACGCAACCGCACAAGCCTGGCTGCGGCAGACCGACTGGACCAAACTGGTCAACCGCAGCGGCCTGACCTGGCGCGGCTTGCCGGAGCAGCGCAAGCAAGCCATCCAAGATGCGCCCGCCGCGATGGCACTGATGCTGGAAAAGACCAGCGTGATCAAGCGTCCCGTGCTGGAGAAGAACGGCAAACTGCTGCATGTCGGTTTCGACGCAGCGGCTTATTCAAAAATTTTCAATCTGTAATTACATTCAATAATCATGTCCGATACCCTGCAATTTGCCCAAGCCCTGATCGCCCGCCGCTCGCTCACCCCCGATGATGCGGGCTGCCAGGACATCCTCATCGAACGCCTGGAGAAACTCGGCTTCCGGATCGAGCGCATGCGCTTCGGCAACGTGGACAATTTCTGGGCGCGGCGCGGCGCAAGCAATCCTGTCGTGGTGTTTGCCGGACATACCGATGTGGTGCCCAGCGGCCCGCCGGAATCATGGTTCAGTCCGCCGTTCGAGCCGACGATACGCGACGGCATGCTATACGGACGCGGCGCGGCAGACATGAAGACATCGATCGCCGCGTTCATCACCGCGATCGAAGCGTTCCTTGAGCAGCACCCGAAACATGAAGGCTCGATCGCGCTACTGATCACTTCCGACGAAGAAGGTGTGGCAGTGGACGGTACGGTACGCGTGGTCGAAGCGCTCAAGGCGCGCGGCGAACTGATCGATTTTTGCATCGTCGGCGAGCCCACCTCCAACAAAAAGGTCGGCGACATGATCAAGAATGGGCGGCGCGGTTCGTTGTCCGGCACGCTGATCGTCAAAGGTGTCCAGGGCCATATCGCTTATCCGCATCTGGTGAAGAACCCGATCCACATGGCCGCACCGGCGATCGCCGAGCTCGCCGCGACCACATGGGATAACGGTAACGAATATTTTCCGCCGACCTCATGGCAGATCTCCAACATGAATGGCGGCACCGGCGCGACCAACGTCGTCCCCGGCACGGTAGAAATCTGGTTCAATTTTCGTTTCTCCACTGCCAGCACCGAGCAAGGCCTGAAGGACAAGGTGCACGCGATACTCGACAAGCATGGCCTGGAGTACGACTTGAAGTGGGAGCTGTCCGGCAAACCGTACCTCACTGCCAAAGGCAGCCTGGTGGCCGCGATCAGCCGCGCGATCGAACAGTGTTACGGCGTCACGCCGGAACTTTCCACCAGCGGCGGCACATCCGACGGACGCTTCATCGCCGACATCTGCCCGCAGGTGATCGAGTTCGGGCCGTTGAATGCCACGATACACAAGCTCAATGAATGCGTGGGTGTCGCCGATATCGAATCGCTTAAACTGACTTACCAGCGCACCCTTGAGAATCTGCTTTGCAAATGAGCGATCATTTTTCAGGGGCGACACAAAACCTGCACAGCGTACGCGATTACCTGCGCTTTGCAGTGAGCCGCTTCAACCAGGCCAAACTGTTCTTCGGACACGGCAGCAGTGATGCCTATGATGAAGCCGCCTATCTGATCCTGCATACCCTGCATCTGCCGCTGGACAGGCTGGAGCCGTTTCTCGATGCACACCTGACCGGTGGCGAACGCGCCGATGTGCTGAACATCATCCGGCAGCGCGTCGAAAAGCGCATCCCTGCCGCCTACCTGACCCATCAGGCGATGCTGGGAGATTTCAGTTTTTACGTGGATGAACGGGTCATCGTGCCGCGCTCCTTCATCGCCGAATTGCTGCTTGAACAACTCAGTCCGTGGATCGCCGAACCTGAAGAGATCAATAGCGTGCTCGACCTGTGCACCGGCAGCGGCTGCCTTGCGATCCTTGCCGCGCATGCCTTTGCCAATGCCAAGGTCGACGCGGTGGACTTGTCGCCTGCCGCGCTGGCCGTCGCTGAGCGCAACGTTGCCGACTATAAACTGCAGGATCGCATCAGCCTGATCGAGTCGGATATGTTCGCCAAGCTCAACGGCAACAAATACGATCTGATCATCAGCAACCCGCCCTATGTTGATGCCGCGTCTGTCACCATGCTGCCGCAGGAATATCTGCACGAACCGGAACTGGCGCTCGGCAGCGGGCATGACGGGCTGGATGCCACGCGCATCATCCTCAAGAAGGCTGCACAACATCTCACCGACAATGGCGTGTTGATCGTCGAGATCGGCCACAACCGCGATGCGCTGGAAACCGCCTATCCCGATCTGCCCTTCACCTGGCTGGATGTCAGCGCAGGTGATCAATTTGTGTTCATGCTGCACAGGAATGATCTGTTGTAATGTCCGTGGATCATTACGAGAATTTCCCGGTCGCTTCGATCCTGATGCCCAAGCGGCTGCGCAAGCCGGTCACAGCGATCTATCATTTCGCCCGCGCGGCCGACGACATCGCCGATGAAGGCGACTTGTCCAACGAAGAGCGTCTGGGACAACTCGATGAATTTCGTGCCGAGCTGGCGCGCATCGCAAACAATGAAGCTCCGCTAACCCCGCTGTTTCAAAACCTCGCCGCTCAAGTCCATCAATACTCATTGCCGATGCAGCCGCTTTACGATCTACTCGATGCATTTTCGCAAGACGTTATAAAAAAACGCTATGTGAATTTCGACGAAGTCCTCGACTACTGCCGCCGTTCCGCCAATCCGGTCGGCAACCTGCTGCTGCACCTCTACGAAGAAGCAACACCGGTCAACCTCGCCTACTCGGATGCGATCTGCACCGCGCTGCAGATCATCAACTTCTGGCAGGATGTCGCGAAGGATTACGCTATCGGGCGCATCTACTTGCCACAGAATGAGCTTGCACAATATACAGTGAACGAAGAGCAGATCGCACAAGGCATCAACAACGATGCATGGCGCGCTCTGATGAAGTTTCAGGTCGATCGCGCGCGCGCGCTGATGCTTTCCGGCAAGCCATTGGGCAGCATACTCACAGGACGCATCGGGTTGGAGATGCGCATGATCATCGCCGGCGGCTTGCGCATCCTGGACAAACTGGAAAGTGCGCAGTACGACATGTTCCGTCGCCGTCCTGTTTTGAAGCCGTTCGACTGGGTTATCATGCTCGGCAAAAGTGCACCTTTCTGATTTAAAATTATTTTCAATTCAAATCAAGCGAGAATAAGGCGGCAAGTCCGAAAAACTTTTGGCCGGGCACCCGGATGAGGCGACGCAGACAGTACAATACAGTACGGCCAGGAGCCGAAGAAGCAGCCAACACAATTATCGTTTGCATTTGAATTGAAATGACACCAGACCAATACTGCGAAGACAAGGCCCGCCAAAGCGGCTCCAGCTTCTATTACAGCTTCCTGTTTCTGCCCAAGGACAAACGACGCGCGATCACCGCGCTGTATGCCTTCTGCCGCGAGGTGGACGACGTCGTGGACGAATGTTCGGATGAACAAGTGGCGCATACCACACTTAACTGGTGGCGCGCACAGGTAGCGCAAGTCTATGATGGAAAACCACAGCACCCCGTGTGTCAGGCGCTGGTTCCAATTGTGAAACAATTCGACTTGTCCCAGGAACATCTGCTCGAGATCATCGACGGCATGGAGATGGATCTCCATCAACCGCGCCATGCCGATTTCAAATCGCTGCAGCTGTATTGTTACCGCGTCGCATCGGTGGTCGGCCTGCTCGCGGCAGGGATATTCGGCTACACCGACCGTAAGACGCTCAAGTACGCGCACGACCTCGGCATCGCCTTCCAGCTCACCAACATCATTCGCGATGTCGGCGAAGATGCGCGGCGCAACCGCATCTATCTGCCGATGGATGAGCTGCAACAATTCGGCGTGACGGCGGCAGAAATATTGAATTCGAAAGAAACCGAGAACTTCCGGAAACTGATGGCGTTCCAGGTCGAACGCGCGCAGCGCTATTACAAGCAAGCGCTGGATCAATTACCAGCAGCGGATCGCAAGGCGCAGCGCACCAGCCTGATCATGGCCGTCATCTACCAGGCTACGTTGAACGAAGTTGTCGCCAGTGGCTGCCATGTGCTGAAAGAGCGCGTCTCGCTCACTCCGACTTTCAAATTGTGGTTGGCTTTCAAGGCGTGGCTGAAGAACTAAACATCGCAGTGATCGGCGGCGGCTACGCCGGCATGGCCGCCGCAGTCGCGTTGGCAGAACAGGGTATTCCTGTCACTGTATTCGAAAGTGCCCAGCAACTCGGCGGACGCGCGCGCGGCGTGATGTACAACGACACGCATCTCGATAACGGTCAGCACCTGCTGCTCGGCTGTTATGTGCAAACTCTGTACCTGATCGAAAAGGTTGGCGGCAACATCGAACAGGATTTCCTGCGCCTTCCGCTACAACTCGACCTGCACGGTGAATTCTCGCTCAAGGCACCACGCCTGCCCGCCCCGCTCCATCTGCTCGTTGCGCTGCTGACCGCACAAGGCCTGACGTGGAGTGAGCGCCTGAATGCAGCACGATTCATGCTCGCGCTGCGCCGCATGAAATTCAGATTACCCGAAGACATGACAGTTACCGGGTTGCTCGCACAATACGGCCAGGGCGCTAATCTAAGAATAAAACTCTGGGAACCGCTGTGCATCGCCGCGCTGAACACACCGATCCATAAGGCTTCCGCGCAAGTTCTGCTCAATGTGTTGCGCGATGCGCTGAACCAGTCGCGCGCCCACAGCGATATGCTGCTGCCGCGCATCAATTTCACAGCACTGTTCCCGCTGCGCGCTTCAGACTATGTAGAACTAAAGGGAGGGCATGTGCGGCTCGCGTGCGGAGCAAGAACCTTGCATCCACTCGACGACGGGATCGAGATAACGACTGCACAAGGCACAGAAAGATTCAGTCACGCAATCTGTGCTGTGTCACCAAGGGTCGCCGGTCGGCTGCTGCGTCCCATTGCTGAACTTGCTGAAACAGTCGCACAGATCGACAGCCTGGAGCATCAGCCAATCTATACTTTATATCTGCAATATCCCGCTCACATCACGCTGCCCCATGGCATGCTGGGCCTGCATCAACGCTACAGCCAGTGGCTGTTCGACAAGGGATGCATAGCAGATCAACACGGCCTGCTCGCCGCCGTCATCAGCGCGGAAGGCATCCATCAGGAACTGTCACAGGACGAACTGGCGCAAAAAGTGATTGCGGAACTGCGCGAAGAATTTGGCATTATGGAACAACCGGTATGGTACAAAGTGATCGCCGAGAAACGCGCGACGTTCTGCTGCGCGCCCAATCTGCAACGCCCATCGCAATTGACTGCCCTGCCCCGATTGTTGCTGGCAGGCGACTATACGGCCGGCGATTATCCGGCCACGCTGGAGGGCGCAGTGATCAGCGGGTTAAAGTGCGCGGATGTGGTTAGCACCTATTATTACCCGGTTATTGCGTGATCCTGCCTATGCAGCCGGCCGCATAAATCAGCCTTTGCCGAGCTGCCAATATCAAGCGGCACGGGTATTCAACAGATTAATGATACTGGCATAGGTTGAGTCATTGCCTGAAGTGCACAATGGAATTTAATTTTCCAGGAGAGTTTTTATGAAGGTAATCGATGCATTCATTTTTTATAACGAGATAGATCTCTTAAAGATCCGTCTCGAATTACTTTACGATCATGTCGATCTGTTTTTGATTTGCGAGGCAAATTGCACCTTCACCGGCAATAAGAAATCCTATAATTTTATTGCCCATAAACATGAATTCTCCAAGTGGGAAAAGAAGATCGTTTACATCCAATATGAACCGGATATAAATGGGCTGGATTTCTCACGCAAAGATACATCCTTCAACCCGGACTCTGCGCCATGGCAAATCGAGGCGGGGCAAAGGAACTTTTTGTCGAGTTACTTGAACACTCTGGATGATAACGATATCGCAATCATTTCAGATGTGGACGAGATATGGGGCCCGGAATTGGCCAGTCTGTTTAAAGACAAAAATATCAAAATAGACAGGGCCCGGCTTGAGATGTCTTTCC
>CAIOKY010000129.1 GCA_903858965.1 uncultured Nitrosomonadales bacterium
CCGCCGGAAGATTTGTTGCTGCGCGATGGTTTTTACCATGCGTGTTCCGAAGCATTGAACGATCTTGCCGGGAAAGTTGCGGGGATGGCCGTGGTGGTGGGTCATCCGCATGAACAGGATGGGAAACGCTACAACGCCGCTTCATTGCTTCGGGATGGCAAAATTGCCACTACTTATCTTAAATATGAGTTGCCGAATTATTCGGTGTTTGATGAGGAACGTTATTTCGACCATGGCGGCGAACCGTGTGTATTTGTAATTGGAGACGTTTGTTTCGCGCTGAATATCTGCGCAGATATTTGGGAACGGGAAACAGCTCATCGCGCATGTGATGCCGGTGCGCAAGTGCTGCTGGTTCTGAACGCATCGCCTTATGCTATTGAAAAGCAGGAAAGCCGGTATCAGGCCATCCGCGAGCGGATTGCGGAGACAGGCATGGCGGTAGTTTATGCCAATATGGTGGGCGGGCAGGATGAATTGATTTTTGATGGCGGTTCGTTTGCCATGGACCGCAAAGGTGCATTGACTGCGCAGAGTGCGGTTTTTGAAGAGTCGTTATCAATACTGGAAATCCGGGACGATTTTCGGCCAGCTGGTGAAATAGTTGCGAAATTAAGCGAAGAAGCCGGTGTCTACCGTGCCCTGTGTCTAGGCGTACGGGACTACATCAACAAGAATCGGTTTCCCGGCGTATTATTGGGATTGTCTGGCGGGATCGATTCCGCATTGACACTAGCGATCGCGGTGGACGCGCTGGGTGCGGATAAAGTTCATGCGGTGATGATGCCGTCGCCTTATACTGCGCAAATCAGTCTGGATGATGCACGCGAGATGGTGAATATACTCGGCGTGCGTTATGACGAATTTCCCATCCAGACGATGTTCCAGAGTTATTCAGCCACGCTGAAAAAGACTTTTGCCGGGCATGCGGCGGATACCACAGAAGAAAATTTGCAGGCACGTATACGTGGCACCCTGCTGATGGCTTTGTCCAACAAGCTCGGCTCACTGGTACTGACCACAGGCAACAAGTCCGAGATGACGGTAGGCTATGCCACGCTGTATGGTGATATGGCCGGTGGTTTCGCGGTACTGAAGGATGTCAGCAAAACGCTGGTGTATCGTTTGGCGCATTATCGGAATGGACTTGGGTCGGTGATTCCCGAGCGCATCATCACACGTCCGCCCAGTGCCGAATTGCGTGCCGACCAAACCGATCAGGATAGCTTGCCGCCCTATGATGTGTTGGATGCCATCATGGCGCTTTATGTGGAACAGAATCTTGCCATCCGCGAAATCATCGCACGTGGCTTTGCCGAGCCAGATGTGCGCCGGGTGGTATACCTGATTCGCATCAGCGAGTATAAGCGCCGCCAGTCCGCAGTCGGTATCCGCATCACGGAACGCAGCTACGGCAAAGACTGGCGTTACCCAATTACGGTGCGTTATCAGGACGACTTCTAAATCTAATTCCATTTAATGGCGAGTTTTGGTACAATGCGCCGCGTTTTGAGATGGGCTTCGAGCCCGTTTTTTATTTGTAGGGCATAATTTTTGAGTGTGGTGAAGCTGGATTTATGGATGTGGTGAAGCTGATCGAGACGACGGTAAATGGCTTGGGCTATGAGTTGGTGGACATGGAACGCTCCGGGCGCGGCATGTTGCGTCGCTGAAATTCAAGCCGCCTGATGGAGTGTTTCGCGGCTGAGCGAATCAAGCAGGGCGAGGCCGAGTGGCCACGCCCCATATCCGGCTTCGACGTTGATGTGGCCGGCGTTTTGCAGACAGACAAAATCGCTGCCCCAGGCGCGGGCATACGCTCCCGCAGTGCGTACTGAACAGTAGCTGTCGTTGCTGCTGGCCACGAGCACGCTGCGGTAGGGCAGGCGGCGCGCGGGCACCGGTGCGAAGTCCATCAGGATCGCGCGCCGTTCAGGGTTGGCCGGCGCCACCAGCAGGGCGCCGACGATGTGTTCCTGAACCTCCGGCGGCAGATGTACGGTGGCAATGCAACCGAGACTGTGGGCGACAACGATGACGGGTTCGTTCCGGTCGAGGATGGTGCGGCTGATGGCCGAGACCCAGGCTGAGCTTACGGGCACGGCCCAATCGTCCTGTTCGACACGTGTGGCTTGGGGCAGGCTGTCTGCCCACAGGCTTTGCCAGTGGCCGGGTCCGGAGTTGTGCCAGCCGGGAACGATGACGATGCGCGTGGAGTGGGATAAGTGTGACATGTGTGACATGGGCGACATGCCGCTGGTCTTGGCGGGTGACCGCGCCGGTCAGACCGG
>CAIOKY010000130.1 GCA_903858965.1 uncultured Nitrosomonadales bacterium
TAATTAAAACTTCTTTGAACTCATCGCTTTCAACTATTTCTTCTGAAATATTAGATTCAGTAAATACTGGAAGTATGACATATCCAAAATCTTTACCGGACTTTTTTCTTAATGCCCTTCCAACTGCCTGAACAATATCGATTGTACTTTTGCGTGGGTCTGCAAATAATACACAATCAATGTTTGGAACATCAACTCCTTCGGTTAAACACTTTGCATTGGTGATAATTGCCTTTTCGGTTTCAGCGAATTCGTCAACTTTTCTGCCTCTTTCTGAAGAAGACATTTCTCCTGAAACATGGAAAGATTTAACAGCAGAATATTCAGGATATGCTTTACTAAATATTGCTTGACTTTGTTCAAAGGCTAACGCTTTTTTAATACTTGAATGACTCGGTTTTTATTCTACATCGACCGCTGTAGCGTCTGCCGGACGGTCCATCAGTTCGACCAATGCCATCGGTGCATTGTCGCCCTTGCGGAAACCGAACTTGAGGATGCGCGAGTAGCCGCCGTTGCGTGCCGCATAGCGCGGGCCAAGTTCGTCGAACAGTTTGGTGACCATCTCGCGATCGCGCAAACGGGCAAATGCCAGACGGCGATTTGCCAAGCTCGGCGTCTTGCCCAGCGTCAGGATAGGTTCTGCAACACGGCGCAGCTCCTTGGCCTTGGGCAGGGTGGTCTTGATGAGTTCATGGCGCAACAGCGACACGGTCATGTTGCGGAACATGGCCAGACGGTGACTGCTGGTGCGATTGAGTTTTCTTAAACCTAAACGATGACGCATGATTGCCTTTCTTACTTCTGATTTTTTCGGCTTCTGATTTTCCGGCTTCTGATTTTCTTGCTTAAGCGGTAGTGGCCGGCCAGTTTTCCAGCTTCATGCCCAGCGACAAATTATGCTCGGCAAGAACCTGCTTGATCTCATTCAGCGACTTGCGGCCCAGGTTCGGGGTGCGCAACAGATCGTTTTCGGTGTACTGGATCAGGTCGCCGATGTAATGGATACTTTGTGCCTTGAGGCAGTTGGAAGAACGCGGGGTCAGCTCCAGATCGTCCACCGGACGCAACAGGATAGGATCGACCTTCGGTGCCTGGATCTTTTCCACAACCGGCTCGGTGCCTTCCAGCGCAGCGAATACGGAGAATTGATCTACCAGGATACGCGCCGCATTGCGGATCGCTTCTTCTGGATCAACCGCACCGTTTGTTTCGATATGCATCACCAGCTTGTCGAGATCGGTGCGTTGTTCCACGCGCGCGCTTTCCACCGCATAACTCACACGGCTGACCGGGCTGAACGATGCGTCCAGTGCGATGTGACCAACTGCGCGGGTTTCGTTCGGAGCGATTCTGGAAATCGCCGAAACGTAACCGCGACCTTGTTCGACCTTGATCTGCATGTCCAGTTTGCCGCCGGCGGTCAGATGCGCGATGACATGGTTCGGATTGATCACTTCTACATCGGCATTGCCGCTGATGTCAGCCGCGGTCACCACGCCCTGACCTTCTTTTTTCAGGGTCAGCACGACTTCCGGGGTGTTATGCAAACGCAGCACCACTCCCTTGAGGTTCAGCAGAATATCCACAACGTCTTCCTGCACGCCGTCTATGGTGGCATATTCGTGCAGCACGCCGGCCATCTTGACTTCGGTCGGCGCGGCACCCTGCATCGAAGACAGCAGGATACGACGCAATGCATTACCCAATGTGTGGCCGTAGCCACGCTCAAAAGGCTCCATCACCACCTTGGCCTGGGTGTCGGAAATCTTTTGTACATCGATGATGCGGGGTTTCAAAAAATCATTCTTAGGCATATGCTACTCCGCGTGGATTACTTGGAATACAACTCAACGACCAAATGCTCGTTGATGGTTGCAGGCAGTTCGGCACGTTGTGGCTTGGCTTTGTAAGTTCCCTTGAACGCCTTGGTATCCATCTCGATCCATTCAGGGAAACCGCGCTGCTCGGCCGCTGCGAGCGCCGCCTTGATGCGCAATTGAGACTTGGTCTTCTCGACCACCTCAACCACGTCACCGGGACGTACTTGATACGAAGGGATGTTCACGCGCTTGCCGTTCACCAGCAGGCCATTGTGACGCACAACTTGACGCGCTTCCGCACGCGATGCACCGAAACCCATACGGTAGGAAACATTGTCCAGGCGGGATTCCAGAATCTGCAACAGACTTTCGCCGGTGATAACGCGCTGGCTTTCCGCTTGCTTATAGGTCAGGCGGAATTGCTTCTCCAGCA
>CAIOKY010000131.1 GCA_903858965.1 uncultured Nitrosomonadales bacterium
CGCATCCCAAACCCTTGCCTGCCGATGCCGCCGAGCGCCCGCTGGCACGCTTGGCACGCTTGGAAAACCAGAAGAACGGCGAGCGTGTGTTCGAGGTGGGCGATGCGATGCGCAGGACTATGCAGAAGCATTGCGGTGTGTTCCGCTTTCCCGGCTTGCTCGCCGAAGGTGTGGAACAGATCAAGCAGGTTGCCGCGCGCGTCGCGAATACCGAGATAAAGGACAAGAGCAAGGTGTTCAACACCGCGCGCATCGAGGCGCTGGAGCTGGACAATTTGATCGAGGTCGCGCAGGCGACGATGATCGCGGCAAATGCTCGGCAGGAAAGCCGCGGCGCGCATGCCCGCGACGACTTCCAGCAGCGCGATGATGTGAACTGGCTCAAGCACAGCCTGTATTTTCGCGAGGGACATCGCCTCGATTACAAGCCGGTGCGGCTGAAGCCGCTCAGTGTGGAGTCGTTCCCGCTCAAGGCGCGGGTTTACTAAATCAATCGGCAAAAAATCTACTATCGGGGAGCATACAACATGAAGCATATTCTTTTGGGTTTTGCGTGGCTGGTGGCGACGAGTTCGGCAACGGCACTCGCTGGCGGCAGCGACGAGTTGTGGGAGATATCCATGAAGATGGATATGCCCGGCATGCCGTTTTCGATGCCTGCACAAACCAGCAAGGTCTGCATGCAGAAGGGGCATGAAAAAGACCCGAACAATGCGGTCCCGAAGGATAAAGATCAGGACTGCAAGATGAGCGATACAAAGGTTTCGGCCAATAAATCGAGCTGGAAAATGAAGTGCGACGGAAAGCATCCAATGACCGGCAGCGGCGAAATGACATACGGTGACGGCACATACAGCGGCAAGATGAAGATGCAATCCAAGGACGGCGACATGACGATGGTCTATGACGGCAAACGGATCGGCACTTGCAATTACGAGACGGACAGTCCCCAGGCGAAAATGAATGCGATGCTGAAGGAGAATGAAGCAGAGCGGGCGAAAACCCAGGCCAAAGAGTGCAAGGATGCCCTGGACAACAATCGCTATAGTCAATTTCTCAAGCCGGATTGCTCATGGGCAGCTGATGCGGCCAGTAAAAAAATGTGCGCACAAGCGTCCTGTTCGGATCTAAAACCGCAAATGTGCGACAGACTGTCCAAGAAGATCGGCGATGCGGACGGTTACAAAGATGTCGCGGCTGATAAAGAGGCACGCAAATTGGTCAACGAATGCGGGCTGCCATTCGAGAAGGCGACGCGGGATTTTTGCCATAAGCAACTCGACGCCAAGAACTATGAGAATCTGGCCCAATATTGCGAAAAGGAAGCGCGTCCGTTGTTCGACAAAAATTGTGCAGGACGTGATTACACTGCCGCGATGGACAGCAAATTCGCGCCGATCTGCAGGCATTTCGGCAAATGGAAGGGCCACGGCGAAGAAAACGCGGATGAAGACCAGGATTCATCGGGCGACAAAAAACCTGCCGGGAACAAGAAGCCTGCCGACGATAAAAAATCCGATAGCAGCAAGGACAATCCGGTCAACAAGCTTCTGGACAGTGCAAAGGGTTTGAAGGGGCTGTTTAAATTCTGAGTGTAGCCATGCCGTGCTGCTTAAAAATCGTTGCTGCATCCGTGCTGTTGTCCGCCTGGGCGGCAGCACATGCCGGCAATTTGCCTTTTCCCGTGGAAGCATCATCCTATCTGGTGCAGGTGAATGACGAAACGCGCTGGGAAAGTGATGTCGGGCGGCGCCTGCCCCCGGCCAGCCTGACCAAGATCATGACCGTGTTGCTGGTGCTGGAAAATTACCGGCCGGAAGAGGCGGTGACGGTGAGCCCCGCCGCCGCGCGGGAAACCGGCACGCGTTTGGGATTAAAGGCGGGCGGGCAAATGCGCGTGAAGGATCTGCTGGCAGCCAGTCTGCTGAAGTCTGCCAATGACGCCTGCCATGCGCTGGCCGATCATGTGGCCGGCGATGAACGGCATTTCGTGCAACTGATGAATCGGCGTGCCGGAGAGTGGGGCTTGAAGTCGACGCACTTTACCAATGCGTGCGGACACGATGACAAGCAACATTATTCTTCGGCGAACGATCTGGCGATGCTGGCAGGCAAGGCACTCGATTACCCTGCATTTGTCGAATTGGTGGCAAAGCGCGAGCTGACTATCCAGTCTGCCGATGGCAATCAAAGCTTCATGCTGGAAAACAGGAACGCACTGATCGGTCGTTATCCCGGTGCTGTCGGTGTCAAGACCGGCTACACGCAGAAGGCGGGGAAATGTCTGATCGCCCTGGCGCAGCGCGACGGTGTCAAGGTGTTGCTGGTCATGCTGCATGCTTCCAATCGCTGGTGGGATGCATCGGATATTCTCGATTACGCATTTTCGCACAAGACCCGACATGTCTCATAAGGCCGCAGTCGTCCCGTTCATCTTGCTTCTGGTGGTACTCGCCGCCTACGGTAATGCACTGCATGGCGCGTTCCAGTTCGACGATTACAACGTGATCGTCAATTACGACGCGGTGCATAGCTGGGCCGCGTGGTATGCGGATATCTTCCGCGGCCTGCGTCCATTGCTCAAACTCAGCTATACCCTGAATTGGGTATCGGGGCTTGATGTGCTTGGTTTTCATCTGTTCAACATCTGTGTGCATTTCCTGAACGTGTTACTGGTTTACGCGCTGGCCGCTCGATTATTCGCGCACAGTATAGGCAATGATCGGCAGCACGAACGCTGGTTGGCCCTGTTCACCGCGCTGCTGTTTGCGGTGCATCCGGTGAATACCGAGGCGATCACCTATATCAGCGGCCGTTCAATGTCTTTGATGACGCTGTTCTACCTTGCCGCGTTCCTGACCTATATCAAGGGTAGCGAAGAAAAGAAGGTGGCATGGTTGTATGTGGCATCGCCGCTGCTGTTCGTGCTGGCGGTCGTGACCAAGGAAACTGCCGTCACATTGCCTTTTGCGCTGTTGCTATGGGAAGTCTGCCGTGTTCCGTCACTGAATATGACTGCGCTGAAGGACATCGTGCGCAGGCAGCGCGTGCACTGGGGTATCTTTTTGCTGCTGGCCCTGATGCTGTTGTTCCAGGATCGTTATTGGCAACTGATGGCATTCAGTGCCGGCCTGCATTCCGTGCGGGTGAATTTCCTTACCCAGTTGCATGCGCTGACCTATCTGCTCGGGCAGTTGCTGTTGCCGTGGCAGATGAACATAGATCCTGACCTGCCGGTGATCACGGCGTGGAGCGACATTTGGTTCGACGGGCTGTTATGGTTGACGCTGTTGGCCCTGACTATATGGAATCTGCGCAAACGGCCATGGTTGAGTTTCGCACTGGGCTGGTTTGTGTTGCAGCTGTTTCCGCTGTACGTTTTTCTGCCGCGGCTGGACGTGGCGAATGACCGGCATCTATATCTGGCGGGATGGGCGATGCTGTTGCCGGCCGCAATGCTGTGTGCCGGCTTGGCCGCAAACATCAGCTTGCGCAACACCGCGGCGGCAGCCCTGCTGCTGGCGCTGGCCGGATTGACGCTGATGCGCAACGAAGATTACCGCAGCGAAGTGGCTTTGTGGGAAGATACGGTGCGCAACTCGCCGCACAAGGCGCGCCCTTATAACAATCTCGGCTATGCCTATTCTTTGACGGGAAATCGCAAGCAGGCGGAACAAGCTTATCTGACAGCCATCAAACTGAATCCGGATTATTGGCTGGCGGAAAATAACCTGTCGCAACTGCGCAACAATGATGGAATAATTTCGGCACCGGAGGATTGAACCATGCGCTTCTCGATTTACCGTTACAACCCCGACGCTGACGCCGCTCCGTATATGCGTGACTATGATCTGGATATCAAGCCGGGCAACATGATGTTGCTCGATGCGCTGTTGTTGATCAAGGAGCAGGATGACAGCTTGTCGCTGCGCAAATCCTGCCGCGAGGGTGTGTGCGGATCGGATGCGATGAACATCAACGGGCGCAACGGGCTGGCGTGCATCACGCCGCTGTCGTCGCTCAAGGAGCCGGTGGAATTGCGCCCGCTGCCGGGACTGCCTGTGATCCGCGACCTGATCGTCGACATGACGCAGTTCTTCAAGCAATACCATTCGGTCAAACCCTATTTGATCAACAACGATCCGCCTCCCGAGACTGAGCGCCTGCAATCGCCCGAACAGCGCGCGCATCTGAACGGTCTGTATGAATGCATCCTGTGCGGCTGCTGCACCACCGCGTGTCCGTCGTTCTGGTGGAACCCTGACAAGTTCGTCGGCCCAGCAGGTTTGCTCCAAGCCTACCGATTCAGTGCTGACAGCCGAGACCATGGCACAGCCGAACGTTTAGACAACTTGGAAGACCCTTATCGCTTGTTCCGCTGCCACACCATCATGAATTGCGTGGATGTGTGTCCTAAGAACCTGAACCCCACCAAAGCCATTGGCAAGATCAAAGAGATGA
>CAIOKY010000132.1 GCA_903858965.1 uncultured Nitrosomonadales bacterium
ATATCACGCATTTCTGCTACCACAAGAAACTTTCGATCGCGGCCAATTGCCGCATGTGCCTGGTGGAAGTGGAAAAGGCGCCCAAGCCGTTGCCTGCCTGTGCGACGCCGGCAACCGATGGCATGAAGGTGCACACCCATTCGGAGATGGCGGTCAAGGCGCAAAACGGCGTGATGGAATTCCTGCTGATCAACCATCCTCTCGATTGTCCGATCTGTGACCAAGGTGGCGAATGCCAGTTGCAGGATCTGGCGGTGGGTTATGGCGGAAGCGCTTCACGCTACAAGGAAGAAAAGCGTTTCGTGATGCACAAGGACATCGGGCCGCTGGTTTCCACCGAGGAGATGAGCCGCTGCATCCAGTGCACACGCTGTGTGCGCTTCGGGCAGGAGATCGCCGGCGTGATGGAACTGGGCATGGCTTTCCGCGGCGAACATGCCGAGATCATGAGCTTTGTGAACAGTACGGTGGATTCCGAGTTGTCCGGCAACATGATAGACCTGTGCCCGGTCGGTGCGCTGACCAGCAAGCCGTTCCGCTATACCGCGCGCAGCTGGGAATTGTCGCGGCGCAAGTCGGTCAGTCCGCACGACGGCCTGGGTTCCAATCTGGCGGTGCAGGTGAAAGACAACAAGGTGCTGCGTGTCGTGCCGATCGAGAACGAAGCGATCAACGAATGCTGGCTCTCGGACAAGGACCGGTTCAGCTACGAAGGCCTGAACGCACCGGACCGCTTGACCAAGCCCATGCTCAAGCAAGATGGCAAATGGATCGAGGTGGAATGGCAAGTCGCCCTTGAATATGTGGCGAATGGTTTGCGCCAGATCGCCGGCAGTGCCGGCGCCGAGCAGATCGCCGCACTGGCGACACCGCACAGCACGCTGGAAGAACTTTACCTGCTGCAAAAACTGACGCGTGGCATAGGCAGCGACAATATCGACACGCGTTTGCGCCAGTCCGATTTTTCCGCCGATGGCAAGCAGGCTGGTGCGCCCTGGCTGGGCATGCCGGTCGCCGACATCGATACCCGCGACCGTTTCCTGATCGTAGGCAGTTTCCTGCGCAAGGATCATCCGCTGCTCGCGGCACGCATCCGTCAGGCCGTGAAGAAAGGCGCGCAGGTCAATATCATCCATGCCAGCGACGACGACCTGCTGATGAATGTGGCGAACAAGGCCATCGTCGCGCCGGGCGCCATGCTCGATGCATTGTCACAGGTGGCGAAGGATATCGCCGCGAAACAGACCTCAGGAATTGGCGGCAGTCTGGCGAGTGGCGAACGTGTCGTCGTGTTGCTGGGTAACTTCGCGCAACAACATCCGCAGTCCGCACAACTGCAATTGCTCGCGCAACAGATCGCCACAGCGACCAACGGGAACTTCGGTTTCCTCGGCGAAGCGGCGAACAGTGTCGGCGCTTATCTGGCTGGTGCGGTGCCATTCGCTCATGGTGCATCGGGCATGAATGCCGCGCAGATGCTGGCTACGCCGCGCAAGGCTTATGTGTTGCTGAACGTCGAGCCTGAACTGGATATGCATGATGCGCAGCAGGCGATGAGTGCGATGCGGTCCGCCGATATGGTGGTGGCGATGTCGGCTTACAAACATCGCGCGACCGAATACGCCGACGTGCTGTTGCCGATCGCGCCGTTCACCGAAACATCGGGCACGTTCGTCAATACTGAAGGGCGTGTGCAAAGTTTCAGGGGCGCGGTCAAGCCGTTGGGTGAAACGCGCCCGGCGTGGAAGGTGCTGCGTGTGCTGGGCAATCTGCTGAATGTGCCGGGATTTGATTATGATTCCAGCGAGGCGGTGCGCGATGAGGTGTTGCCCAAGAAAGATGGAGCAGCAAGTGTGGCAGACCGGTTGAACAATCTTGTTACCGGTGTTGCATTACAAAACATGACCGGCACTAATAGCCAAGGTATCCAGCGTGTCAGCGACGTGCCGATCTACTTCGCCGATGCGGTGGTGCGTCGTGCGGTTTCATTGCACAAGACACGCGATGCGGCACTTCCTGGTGTGGTGATGCACGGCAGCGAGTTGCGCAAGCTCGGTGTGAAATCCGGTGATATCGTCAAGGTCAGCCAGGGCGGCGCGAGTGTACGCCTGGCGGCGCAAGCGGACGACAGTCTGCCGTTGCAAGCAGCGCGTGTTGCCGCAGGACATCCGCTAACGGCGGCACTGGGCGCGATGTTCGGTACGATAACGGTGGAACCCATATTGGGAGTGGGCGCATGATGGAACTGCTGCAAACTTTGGAACACGCCGGCCTGAACCTGCTTGGCCCATTCTGGTTGCCGCTGTGGACATTGGTCAAGATACTGGCAATCGTGCTGCCCATCATGGGTACGGTCGCCTACCTGACGCTGGCGGAACGCAAGGTCATCGGCTACATGCAGATCCGTATCGGCCCGAATCGCGTCGGTCCTTTCGGCTTGCTGCAACCGATCGCCGACGGCGTGAAGTTGCTGCTCAAGGAAATCATCATTCCGACCGGCTCCAGCAAATTTTTGTTCATCATTGCGCCTATCATGGCCTTGGCACCCGCGCTGGCGGCCTGGGCCGTCGTGCCATTCAGCGACGGGATGGTGTTGTCCAATGTCAATGCCGGGCTGTTGTATATCCTCGCGATGACCTCGCTGGGCGTGTATGGCATCATCATCGCCGGATGGGCATCCAACTCCAAATATGCCTTCCTCGGCGCGGTGCGTTCTGCGGCGCAGATCGTGTCGTACGAGATCGCGATGGGCTTCGCGCTGGTGTGCGTGCTGATGGTTGCGCAAAGCATGAATCTGACCGACATCGTGCGCGGCCAGCAGGGCAGTTATGGGGCGCTGAACTGGTACATGATCCCGTTGTTCCCGATGTTCCTGGTGTATCTGATCTCCGGCGTGGCGGAAACCAACCGCGCGCCGTTCGACATGGCGGAAGGCGAGTCCGAGATCGTCGCGGGTTTCCACGTGGAATATTCCGGCATGGCGTTTGCGCTGTTCTTCCTTGCCGAATATGCCAACATGATCCTGATCGCCTTCCTGACCTCGATCATGTTTCTGGGCGGATGGCTGTCGCCAGTACCGTTCCTGCCGGACAGCTTCATCTGGCTGCTGGGTAAAGTGGCTTTCATCCTGTTTTTGTTCCTGTGGTTCCGCGCGACTTTCCCGCGTTACCGTTACGACCAGCTGATGCGTCTGGGTTGGAAAGTGTTTATTCCGCTCACGATAGTCTGGGTGGTAGTGATCGCCGCGTGGATGCAGACTCCGTTGTGGGTCTGGTAACAGGCTGAGGAGACGAATATGCAAGTGATCAAGAATTTCTTCAAGACTTTCCTGCTCTATGAGCTGGTCAAGGGCATGGCGCTGACCGGGCGGTATTTTTTCGCGCGCAAGATCACCGTGCAGTTCCCCGAGGAAAAGACCCCGCAGAGCTTCCGCTTCCGCGGCCTGCATGCACAGCGCCGTTACGCCAACGGCGAAGAACGCTGCATCGGTTGCAAGCTGTGCGAGGCGGTATGTCCCGCGCTGGCGATCAAGATCGAGGTGGCGGAACGCGCGGACGGCACGCGGCGCACCACGCAATATGACATAGACCTGACCAAGTGCATCTTCTGCGGTTTCTGCGAAGAGTCCTGCCCGGTGGATGCGATTGTCGAAACACGCGTGTTCGAATACCACGGCGAAAAGCGCGGCGACCTGTATTACACCAAGGACATGTTGCTCGCGATAGGCGACAAATATGAAGAGCAGATCGCCAAGGACCGTGCGGCGGACGCGAAGTACCGATAAGCAGACCGTGACAAAAGATAGAGGGCAACAATGGATTTTGTAACCGGTAATTTTGAAACCATCGTGTTTTATGCGTTCGCAGCGATGATCGTGTTCTCGGCATTGCGCGTGATCACGGCACGCAACCCGGTGCACGCGGTGCTGTTCCTGGTGCTGGCGTTCATCAGCTCCGCCGGTATCTGGCTGCTGCTGGAAGCGGAGTTCCTCGCGATCACATTGGTGCTGGTGTATGTCGGTGCAGTGATGGTGCTGTTCCTGTTCGTGGTGATGATGCTGGACATCAACCTGGTGAGGCTGCGCGAAGGTTTCTGGCGCTGGTTGCCGTTCGGCGCGGCCTTGGCCGGTCTGATGGCGTTCGAGATGATCTGGGTGCTGGGCTCGCATGAGACTTCCACGGGTAGGGTCGCGATCAAGCACGCAGCCGGTTACAGCAACACCAAGGAACTGGGGCGGCTGATCTATACCGATTATTTTTACCCGTTCGAGATCGCTGCGGTGATCCTGCTGGTGGCGATGGTGGCGGCGATCGCACTGACCTTGCGCCGCCGCAAGGATGCCAAATCACAGGTAGTGTCCGAGCAGATCGCGGTCCAGAAATCGGATCGGCTGCGTATCGTTGCGATGCAGTCAGAACATAAAGACTAAAAAAACCTAGGGAGCGGAAGCGTGTTGACACTATCGCATTATCTGGTACTGAGCGCCGTGCTGTTCGCCATCAGCGTGGTCGGCATCTTTCTGAACCGCAAGAACCTGATCGTGCTGCTGATGGCGATCGAAATGATGCTGTTGGCGGTGAATACCAACTTCGTGGCGTTCTCCCATTATCTCAACGATACCGCGGGACAGGTCTTCGTGTTCTTCATACTCACCGTGGCGGCTGCCGAAGCGGCCATCGGCCTGGCGATCCTGGTGGTGCTGTTCCGTAACCTGAACACTATCAATGTCGATGATCTCGACAGCCTGAAAGGTTGATGAGCATGCTGAGCCTCTATTTGCTGGTACCGCTGGCTCCGCTGGCTGGTGCAATCGTCACGGGTTTGTTCGGCAAGTGGCTGGGGCGTACCTGGTCGCATCGCATTACCATCGCGCTGGTGACGGTTTCCTTTCTTGCCTCCCTGGATATTTTCGAGGATGTGCAGGAAGGCCACATGTTCAACGGCCCGGTCTATACCTGGCTGACTTCGGGCGATACCAGCTTCCAGGTCGGCTTCCTGATCGACCGGCTGACTGTATTGATGATGCTGGTGGTCACCTTCGTGTCGCTGATGGTACACATCTACACCATCGGCTATATGGAAGAAGACCCGGGTTACCAGCGTTTCTTCAGTTATATCTCGCTGTTCACCTTCTCGATGCTGATGCTGGTGATGGCCAACAATTTCATGCAACTGTTCTTCGGCTGGGAAGCGGTGGGACTGGTTTCTTACCTGCTGATCGGATTCTGGTATGAACGGCCGACCGCGATCTACGCCAACCTGAAAGCGTTTCTGGTGAACCGCGTCGGTGACTTCGGCTTCCTGCTGGGCATCGCCCTGGTGCTGATGGTGTTCGGCACGCTGCAATATGATGCGGTGTTCGCCAGTGCCGCGAGTCATGCCAATGACATCGCACCCATCCCCGGCATGTCGGTCGGCTTGTTGACTGCGATCTGTATCCTGCTGTTCATCGGCGCGATGGGCAAGTCGGCGCAATTCCCGCTGCATGTGTGGCTGCCCGATTCGATGGAAGGCCCGACGCCTATCTCCGCACTGATCCACGCCGCGACGATGGTGACAGCCGGCATCTTCATGGTGGCGCGCATGTCGCCGCTGTTCGAGCTGTCGGATACGGCCCTGTCGTTCGTGATG
>CAIOKY010000133.1 GCA_903858965.1 uncultured Nitrosomonadales bacterium
AGTCTTCCGAGAGCGGGAAGTAGCCTTGCATGCGGCACGACAGAGCGCCGTGCTCGATACCGCCGATGAAGGCATCATCACACTCGATGAACGATGCCTTGTCCAAAGTCTGAACCCTGCCGCAGAGAAAATATTCGGTTACCAAAAAGAGGAGCTGATCGGTTCCTCTTTCTCCCGCCTGCTCATCCCCAGCGATATCGAACGATTCGTTTCTCCAGATGGCCAGCCTATCCCATTCTCGAATCAAGAGCTGACCGGTCTGCGCAAATCCGGAGAGGTGTTTTTCCTGCTGCTCTCGACCAGCGAGGGCAAGGTCAGCGATACCCGTTTTTTCACGGTCATGGCACGAGACAATAACGAGCGTCACAAATTTGAGAGTGAACTGGAATATCTGGCCACGCACGATATCCTGACCGGCTTGCCCAACCGGACATTGCTATATGACCGCCTGCAACAGGCGGTTACCCAATGCATCCGCGCCAAGAAACTGGCGGCATTGTTGTTCATTGACCTTGACCGTTTCAAGATCATCAACGATACACTGGGTCATGCTGCCGGAGATAGTGTCCTGAAAGAAGTGGCCGAGCGTTTGCGCGGTTGTCTGCGCGAGGGTGACTCGGTTGCCCGCAACGGGGGAGATGAATTCACGGTGGTACTGCCGATGCTCAACGACACCGGTGATGCCGCAGTCATTGCGCAAAAGGTTCTTGCCATGCTGGTGCAGTCTTTCAAGCTGAATGGGGAAGAATTCTTCATCGGCGGCAGTATCGGTATCAGCGTCTTTCCGAATGATGGCAGCGATGCAGACAGCTTGCTGAAAAATGCCGATGCCGCGATGTATCAGGCTAAAGCGGCCGGCGGAAATTCCTATCGGTTTCATACGCCCTAAATTCCAGGCACATCGGCATCGCGATTAAACGGCCAGCAAGGCCTTGCGCAGTGCGTCCGTTTGCTCTGGTCTTGAGAGTGCCACAGCGCTGATCCAGAATACATCCTCGGCACGGCTACCCAATGTGTTGATTTTGGCACGGTGCAGGCGAATATCGTAGTTGTCCAATATCAATGCGGTGCGTGCCAGCAGTCCCGGACGATCCCCGGCAACCAAGGAGAGCACGTGCATTCCTTTGTTGTCCGGCTTGATCTCGACCTTGTTGGTGATTGGAAAGTGCTTGAGTTGCCGGCTGACACGCCCGGTCGAGGCAATGGTGAGCGGCTTGGCTTGTTGGATTTGCTGTGCCAGCTCAAATTCGATGTAATTCATTATGCCGCGATATTCGGTATCGCTATGAGCCGCTTCCATGATTTGAAAGCTGTTCAACGCATAACCATGCTGGGTTGTGTGGATCTTGGCCTCGACGATGGTGAAATTCATGCGCGCGAAAAAATCACAGATGCGCGCGAACAGGCCGCGCTGATCGGGGCAATACACCATCACCTGCAGACCTTCCTCGACACGGCTCAGTCGCGCCTTCACGATGGGCTGGGCGCTGTTAACCTTGAAGGCGAGCAGGCGCGTATGCCATGCGATCTCCTGCGGTTCGTGATCCAGAAAATAATTGTCGTCGAGTTGCGCCCATAACAGCTTGTAGGAGTCCGGCGAGTAGGCATACAGGTTCAGTGCGTTGATTGCCTCGTGGCGGATCACACCGAGCTGGTCGGCGATCTTGCCGTCTCTGAGGTAGCGGCGCGCCAGGTAGAACAGGTTTTCCATCAGTTTGGCTTTCCAGGCATTCCATACTTTCGGGCTGGTGCCGCGTACATCCGCAACCGTCAGCAGGTACAACGCGACAAGATAACGGTCATTGGTTATTTTGCCGGCGAAGGCCGCAATCACATCCGGGTCGGACAGATCCTGTTTTTGTGCGGTGGCGGAAAACATCAGATGTTGCTCGACCAGCCAAACGATCAGGTTGGTGTCATCGTTGCTGAGCTGGTGCTGTACGCAGAATGTGCGCGCGTCTTTTTTACCCAATTGCGAATGGTCGCCGCCGCGTCCTTTTGCAATGTCGTGGAACAGTCCTGCGATATATAGCACTTCCGGGCGGGCGAATTCGCCCAGCAATTTGCTGCACAGTGGGTATTCGTGCGCAAACTCCGGTGCGGCGAAGCGGCGCAAGTTGCGTACCACCATCAAAATATGTTCATCAACCGTATAGACATGGAACAGGTCATGCTGCATTTGTCCGACGATGCGCCCGAACGAGGGAATGTAAGCGCCGAGGATGCCGTACTGATTCATGCGCCGCAGCGCGTGGAGCACTCCGTGCGGCTGACGGACAATCTCCATGAAACGTGCCCGGTTCAGCGGATCGCGGCGGAATTTTGCATCGATATGATATTGCGCACGCCATAGTGCACGCAATGTTTTCGCGCTGAGATCGGTCAATCCGGGATGCTGTTCCAGCAACAGGAAGAGTTCGAAGATTGCGTTTGGGGTGTGTTCGAACAGATGCTCATCGCGGATGTCCAGCAAATTACCGATGCTCCTGAACCGCTCGTTCAATCCCTGCTGCGGAGGTGTTTCGCGGAACAGATGGTCGTGCAGGCTTTGCAGCAGAATGGTGTTGAACTGGCGTACCGCGCGCTTGGTACGGTAATAGCTCTGCATCAAGTGCTCACTGGCACGGCGATTGGGCGATGAAACGATGCCCATTTGCTCGGCGAGCGGAGTCTGGAATTCAAAGATCAGACGATCTTCGCGCCGCTTGGCGAGATAGTGCAGGCGGATACGCAACGTTTGCAAAAATGAGTCGTGCCGTGCAATCTGGCGGGCCTCGGAAAGCGTGATTAAACCCGCCTGGGCAAGTTCTGCCCAGCGTGTGCCCAAGTCCGCTGCGCGCGCGATCCATGTGACGGTTTGCAAGTCGCGCAGGCCACCGGGACTTTCCTTGAGATTCGGCTCAAGATTAAAATCCGCGTCGAGAAAGCGCGTGTGGCGTTGCTGTTGTTCTCGTGACTTGGCAATAAAAAACTGGCGTAAATCCAGATGTTGATGTACGGCATCGTGCAGTTCCTTGAACAGAAAGGCATTGCCGCTGATCAACCGGGCTTCGAGCAAGTTGGTCTGCACGGTGATATCAGCCGCCTCGTTGAGACATTGCGCGACAGTGCGGATGCTGTGGCCGACATCGAGTCCGATGTCCCATAACATGCCGATCAGTGATTGCAATTTCTGTTGCAAGACATCATCCGGCTCGGCATCCAGCAGGATCAGCAGGTCGATATCCGATTTGGGATATAACTCGCCGCGCCCGTAGCCTCCTACCGCGACCAGCGCGATATGTTCCGGCATGGCGAGTTGTTGCCAGACGTTGCACAGGTACCCGTCGATCAAGCGGCTGTGTGTGTTGAGCAGTCTTCTTGCCTTGCCGTGTTGCAAAAAATCCTGTTCGAGTGCCGATTGATCGCTGCGTAACGATGCGCGCAGTTCTGCGATTGGATTATGACCGATGACTTCGCGAGTGTTTTTCGCTCGCTTGGTCAGGTGGCCGGTAGTCCCATCAGGGATTTGGCGGGGGAAGGCAGCCATCTGAAACTGTCAATACCTCATAGCCGGTGTCGGTCACGAGTATCGTGTGCTCGTATTGAGCGGACAAACTGTGGTCTTTGGTGACTACAGTCCAGCCATCGCCCAATTGTTTGATGCCAGCCTTGCCGGCATTGATCATCGGCTCGATCGTGAATGTCATACCGGTCTCCAGTTTCAGGCCGGTCTTGGTGCGGCCGTAATGCAGCACTTGCGGTTCTTCATGAAAGACTTTACCGATGCCATGTCCGCAGAATTCGCGCACTACGCTATAGCCCAGCGGTTCAACAAAACTCTGAATGGCATGACCGATGTCGCCCAGATAGGCACCCGGCCTGACCACACGTATTCCGCGCCACATCGATTGCCAAGTCACCTCGCATAAACGTTTGGCCTGGATAGATGGTTCGCCGACGTAGAACATGCGGCTGCTGTCGCCGTGATAACCGTCTTTGATGACAGTGATATCGAGGTTGACGATATCTCCGTTCTTGAGGGCTTTGTCGCTGGGAACGCCATGGCATACCTGATGATTGATCGAGGTGCAAATGGATTTTGGGTAGGGAGTATGTCCGCCGGGTGCGTAGTTGAGCGGGGCAGGAATGGCATGTTGCACATTGACGATCAAGTCATGGCAAAGCTTATCCAGTTCATTGGTAGTCACGCCCGGTTTAACGAACGGAGTGATGTAGTCGAGTACCTCGCTGGTCAGTCGACCGGCGATGCGCATCTTCTCGATTTCCTGATGGGACTTGATGGAAACGGACATATTTCTAGGTTTGATTAGTGAGTAGCCGAGAATATCATGTGATGTTAATTGTTGACAATTACGATTGGGAATTTAAACGGCTTCCGGTTGCGTTGTCGCATTTACTTGGGACATATTCTGTCGGAGCAAAATTGTTGCTTGCCCAACAAAAAACGGGCTGGGAGCAGCCCGTTTTTGCAAAGTTTCGGAAGTCACTATTCGGCCGCACGTACTTTTTTCTCTACCTTGATTGTCGAGCGAATTTCCACACGACGGTTTTTGGCGCGCCCTGCTTTGGTCTTGTTGTCGCCTACAGGATTGGCGGAGCCTTCACCCCTGGCGATGATCCTGTCAGCCGGCACACCCTTTTTGACCAGGTATTTTTTGACCGTTTCGGCACGTTCCAAAGACAGCTGCATGTTCTTTTTTGCAGAACCGGTAATATCGGCATATCCGATCAACTCGAGCTTTGCATCGGGTTGCTGACCAATGAATCCGACTACTTCATCCAACGCCTGGACGACTTTTGATTTTAATTTTGCCGAACCTGTGACAAAACTTGTTCCTTCGATGCGCACCGGCTTTTCTTCCAGCAAAGTCTTCCATGAATCAGGAATAACTATAGGCGCGGGAACGGCAACAGGGGCGGGAGGAGGAGGAGGAGCCGGGGCAATCACTGGGGCGGGTACATGCGAAAGGTAAGTTGCCAGAGCTTCGATATTGTGGTCGGTCAAGTGGGTAGTGATGCGCAGCATCATGCCGGAGCGGTCATTCTCGCGGACTTCATGCTTGAATTCAGTCAGCTGTTTCACCAGATAATCTTTGTGCTGGCCTCCGAGTACCGGGAACAGGTTGTTATTCAGCGGTTGACCACTGCCATGTTCGCCATGGCATTTGACACACCGGAATGAACCGTTTTCGGCATTGCCCAAGGTGTATAGCTTTTCGCCTTCCAGATATAGCTTTTGTGTCGTTTCGTCTTCTATCGGTGTGCCGGCCATTTGCTTCTGGCTGGCAAAATAGGCTGCAATGTCGAATATATCCTGAAATTCTGGAACGCTTGCCGCCATGTCGGTCATTGTCTCGTTGACGCGGGCCCCGTTCTGGAATTCACGGATTTGTTTCTGTAGATAATCGGACCATTGTCCGGCAAGCTTGGGGAATTCGCCTGCGGCACTATTGCCGTCTTCGCCGTGGCAACCCTGGCACACGGCGGACTTTTCTTTGCCTGCGACCGGATCGCCAATGCCGGTGCGCTGGATTATCTGTGACAAGGTGTCGGGATTTTCGATTGCATAGGCGGAGGTCGAAGCGAGCAGAACCATAGCCAGAATAGCAGCAATATTTTTTATGCGATGCAGCATATATTTTCCCGGTGGCCTGTTCATTCCTCCATAATTGTTTCTTATATGCATTGCTGCGTCAATTTTATTTTCTTGGGACAGTATTGTTACGCATCCCCAGCCAGCTTGAGTGGTCCGCTGCCCGAAAATCGGTCGAGATAAAGATAGATAACCGGCGTGATGAAAAGCGTGATTACCTGAGAAAACAGTAATCCACCCACTACGGCCAAGCCAAGTGGTTGGCGCAGCTCGGCACCTGCACCAAGGCCGATGGCGATAGGCAGTGCGCCCATCAGCGCCGCGGAAGTGGTCATCATGATCGGGCGAAAACGCAGCAGACATGCGGTGCGAATCGCCTCGCGCGGCGCCATGCCTTCGTTGCGCTGGGCATTGAGCGCAAAGTCTATCATCATGATGGCGTTTTTCTTGACGATACCGATCAGCATCAGGATGCCAATCATGGCAATGATTGAAAGTTCGATGTTGAATAACCACAACATCGCCAGCGCGCCGACAGCAGCAGAAGGCAGGCCGGACAGTATTGTGATCGGATGGATATAACTTTCGTACAACACGCCAAGCAGTACATAGATCACCAGCAGCGCGGCAATGATCAGCACCACTTGACTAGCCTGTGATGATTGAAATGCGGCAGCATCGCCGCCGTAACTGGTGAGTATGCTGACCGGCATCTTGAGTTCGCGTTTATATTGTTCGATCCGCTTGGAGGCATCGCCGAGAGCCGCACCTGGCGCGAGATTGAACGAGACAGTTACGGCATTAAGCTGTCCGGTGTGGTTGATCGAGAGCGGGCCCACTTCGCGCTCGACGGTTGCGATACTGGTCAGCGCAACAAGTGCGCCGCTCTTGCTGCGTACATAGATCTTGGCGAATGCACTCTCATCGGTGCGATCTTCCGCAGCGACCTGCAAGATGACCTGATAACTGTCGCTTGATGTGTAGATCGTCGAGACCTGGCGCTCGCCGAATGCGCTATAGAGAGCGGAGCGGATGTCAGCGATTTGCACGCCCAGCAAATTCGCCTTGTTGCGGTTGATATTGAGGCGTGCCTGTAGTCCCTTCAGCTGCGAGTCACTGGTGACATCGCGAAAAATGGTTTCCTCGCGCATACGCGCCATGAGTCCGTCGGATGCCGTTCGCAGTTCTCCGGCACGCACGCTGCGCATGACATATTGATACCGGCTTTTACTGATACGTCCGCCCAGCCTGAGGTTCTGGATCGGGTTGATGTAAACCGTGACGCCGGGGATGGCCCGCACCTGGCGGCGCAATTCTTCGACCACCTTGTCGATCGGCGGACGCTCGCTGCGCGGCTTGAGGCTCATGAACAGACGCCCGCTGTTGCTGTCACTGGCATTGACAATCAGTGTATCGACGGCGGGATTGGCGCGTATCACTTCACCCGTGCGCTGCAGCAACTCGGCCATTGCGGGAAAGGAAATATCCTCTACCGCTTCCACCGTGATCAATGCCTGGCCGATGTCTTCATTGGGGAAGAAACCCTTGGGCATGGCTATGAAAAGCGCGATGGTGACTAGCAAAGTGCCGATCGCAATTCCGAGCACCGTGCGGTTATGATGCAATATCCAATCGAGACCGCGTTCATAGGATGACAGCACACGGTTGAAACCGTGTTCGAACCATGCAGTCCATTTCAAACCGGCTCCCGCGGTTTCGTGCTGGGCCAGATAGCGGCTGGCCAGCATCGGGATCAGCGTGAGCGACACCACGGCCGATACCAGTACAGAGATGCCTACCACGGCGGCAAATTCATGGAACAGCAATCCGATCACACCGGGCATGAAGAAGATCGGGATGAATACCGCAACCAGCGAAACCGATATCGAGATAATGGTGAAGCTGATCTCTTTCGACCCCTTCAGTGCAGCCTGTAGGGGCGGCATGCCGAGCTCGACGTGGCGCACGATATTTTCCAGCACCACGATGGCGTCATCCACTACCAGACCGACCGCCAGTGTAATGCCGAGCAATGAAATATTGTCCAGGCTGTAACCGAATGCATTCATCAGCGCCACTGTCCCCAGCAGCGAGATCGGCAGCGACAATGCCGGGATAAAGGTGGCCGTGGCTTTGTGCAGGAACAGAAAGATCACCAGCACCACAAGAATGACGGTGATGATCAACGTGACCTGCACATCATGGATCGCATTACGGATAGACACAGAACGGTCATTGCGCAGTTTGAGCTGTACGGATGAGGGCATTTGCGCGATGAGCTTGGGCATCGCCGCCTTGATTGCATCCACCGTTGCAACAGTATTGGCGCCCGGCTGGCGCTGCACCGAAAGCGTGATGGCGCGCTCGCCGTTGGCCCAACTTGCCGTCTTGACCGATTCGACGCTGTCTTCGACAACTGCTACATCGGAAAGCCGTACCGGAGCCCCGCTCGGAGATGTGGCCACGACCAGGTTGGCGAATGCGGCGGCGTTATCGAGTTGTTTATTTGCCTGGATAATCAGAGTCTGGCGCGGCCCGTCCAGTGTGCCGACAGGCGAGTTGTCGTTGGCGCTATGCAATGCGTTGGCGATGTCATCGACGGTCAGGTTGCGAGTCGCAAGCGCTTCCGAATTCACGCGCACGCGCACGGCATATTTTTTCTGGCCGTTGATATTTACTTGCGCTACACCGGGGAGCGTTGAAAGAGTCGGTGAAATAAGATTGCTTGCGAAACTGTTCAAATCCGAGAGCGACATTGACGGCGAAGTCAGGGAGACGAAGATGACCGGAGCATCGGCGGGGTTGACCTTTTGGTAGGACGGCGGCGTGGTCATCTCCGTTGGCAGAGAGCGTTGCGCGCGCAGCAATGCCGCTTGAACATCAATAGAGGCGCTGTCTATATTGCGATCCTGATCGAATTCCAGCGTGATCGAGGTGCTGCCCAATGTGCTCGATGAACTGATCACCGATATCCCCGAGATTATTGAAAACTGGCGCTCGAGGGGTGTGGCTACCGAAGAAGCCATGGTTTCGGGACTGGCGCCAGGCAGTGTCGCGGTGACCGAGATGGTGGGTGTGTCGTAACTCGGCAATGCGGCAATCGGGATGTTACCGTAGGCAATGATGCCGGCCAGTACGGCGGACGCCGATAGCAGTACCGTCATGACCGGGCGACGGATGCATAACTCGGAGAGGTTCATTGCTGGCTCGTGCTATTGGGTGATGTGGAAGTTTTGCCGGGTGGGGCTGATGTATCAGCAGGGTGAGCCGACGGCTTGCCGGTTCTGGTGGCTGTTGCGTTATCAGCAGCTTCGACTATGACACTGCCGGGCCTGAGATTTTGCGCGCCCTCAACAACGACCCGCGTACCCAACTTGACGCCCTCGACTACAGCCGAGCCGTCCTGGATCAAACGCACATTGGCTGTCACGGGTGTTACCGTGTTGTCTTCTCCGATCACGTAAAGGAATTTATTTTCCGGCCCGGTCTGCACCGCCTGTGCCGGGACCGTGAGTGCTCCGGCCAGAGTGTGCGGCGCAAGCTCCACAGTAACAAACATACCGGGCCAGAGACGGTGGCTGGCATTGGGGAATTCTGCCTTGAGACGAATCGTTCCGCTTGCGGTGTCCACTGAGTTATCGATGAATACCAAGCGACCTTCCATGACTGTCTGGTTGGGCAAATCCAGCTTTGCGCTGACTGGCACTTTGCCTTTGGCAAATGCCTGCTGCAAGCCGGCAAGCTCGCGTTCCGGCAACGTGAAACTGACGTTGATCGGATCGAGCTGCGTAATGCTGACCAGTATGGCACCAATCGCGGTAGAAGTGCCGGGTTGCACCAGGCTGCCAGGATATACCGCAATGGCACCCGTGCGTCCTGAGATAGGCGCGGTGATCTCGTCGAAACTGCGCGCGACACGGCTCGTCTCCACGGTAGCCAGATCGATTGCAAGCTGGCCGCGCAAGCCATCTACCAAATTCTGGGCGGTATCAAACTCGGATTGGGATACATACTCCTGACTCAACAGTCCGCGTTCCCGTTCAAGGCTGCGTTCGGCATTTGCCAGGTCGGCACGATCTTTGACCACTTGTGCTTCGGCCTTGCTTAGATTGGCATCTTCGGTACGCGCATCGAGGGTGAACAACCGGTCGCCTTTGTGCACGAATTGGCCTTCCTGAATGTGTACGATTTTGACCGTGGCGCTGATCTGCGGCCGCACATCCACTGTTTGCAGAGCAGATACCGTGCCGTTTGCCGAGAGCCTGACCGATACGTCAGCCTGGGTAACCGCGGCACTGACCACTTGAAATGCACTCGCCCCTTTGGACTTCCCGGCGTTGCTCTGGGCTAGCCACAACCAGATGCCAGCGGACAGCGTAATCAGTAAAATGACTGCCCCTGAAATCCACCCGAATCGACTGGTGGGTGCTGGAAACTTTTTTTGATATACAACAGCCATCTAAAATATGCTCCTGAAAATACCGTTTACCCTCATTTGATTTTGATATGGGGAAAGCAATACCCTTTATTGATAACGCAACGCGTCAATCGGATCGAGCCGAGCAGCCTTGCGTGCCGGATAAAAACCGAAGAAGACGCCTACCGTCGCCGCGACGCTGAAAGCTACGACAACCGAACTGCCCGAGATGATGACCATGGTGCCCGTCAACGCGTTGGTAAGCAGTGCGCCGCCGATTCCCAATAGCAAGCCGATGAAACACCCGACCACCGAGATGATGATGGCTTCCAGTAGGAATTGCAGCAGGATGTCCCGCTCTCTCGCTCCAATGGCCATGCGGATACCAATCTCGCGGGTACGCTCGGTGACCGAGACCAGCATGATGTTCATGATGCCGATACCGCCGACCAGCAACGATACCGAGGCGATCGCACCCAGCAACAACGACATGACGCGGGTGCTTTCCGCGGCGGAATCCGCTGCGGCGGTGAGATTGCGCAGGAAGAAATCATTGTCCATACCCTCGCGTATCCGGTGGCGCTGGCGCAGCAATTCAGTCATGGATTTCTCTGCTGCTGGCATGATTTCCTGGGTGGCGGTCTGCACCATCATCATGCGTACCGAACCCGGAAACTGCGTGCCAAAAACCTGGCGTTGTGCGGTAGTGAGCGGAATAAGGATGGTGTCGTCCTGGTCACGCCCATCCATTCCCTGTCCCTTGACTGCCAAGGTCCCGAGCACGACGAACGGACTCTGCCGGATGCGGAAGGTTTTGCCGATCGGGTCTTCATCGCCGAATAAATTATCAGCAGCCGTTTTTCCGATCAGTGCGACCCGGGTTGCCGAACGCACATCGGAATCAGTAAAAACATTCCCCGAACTCACCGGCCAGGAGCGTGCCTCCAGATAACTTGGCGTGGTGCCGATAACAGAGGTGTTCCAGTTGTTTGGCCCGTATACGGCTTGTGCGCTGCCTGGGTGGATAGGCGCAACGGCCTGAATGCCGGGCAATTCGGCGATGGCATCTGCATCGCTGACCGTCAGGGTGAAGTTTCCGCCGCCGCCAGAACGTACACCGCCTGTCGAAGTACTGCCGGAAAGCAGCACGAACAGGTTGCCGCCCATCGCGGCAATGGTTTGTTTGATGGCATATTGGGCGCCTTGCCCGATAGCCATCATAAGCACCACCGCACCGACGCCGATCACCATGCCGAGCATGGTGAGCAGCGTGCGCAATCGGTTTGCGCCCATCGCGCGCCAGGCTTCGCCGAGCATCGCGAATATCATACCGCCACCTCAACAGCGAGTAACATCACTCCCAAGCCGACAACTTCGGTGTCTGGCGGCATTACCCGCATCTGCGCTGCGCGTACCGTGTTCATGCCGCCACCCCATGAAGTATGGCTTCGTCGCTGACCAGGTTTCCGTCGAAGAAGCGTACTTTGCGCTTGGCGTGGAGTGCAATATCTTCTTCGTGTGTGACCAGCACGATGGTGATGCCTTCGCGGTTCAGTTCTTCGAACAAGCCCATGATCTCTTCGCTGGTCTGGCTGTCCAGGTTGCCGGTGGGTTCATCGGCGAGCAACAGGCGGGGATGGTTAACCAGTGCGCGCGCAATCGCGACGCGTTGTTGCTGGCCGCCGGAAATCTTGTTGGGCAGGGAGGACGCTTTATCTGCCAGCCCGACTTTTGCAAGCAAATCGCGCGCGCGCTGCTGGCGTTCCTCGCGCTCCACTCCGCAATAAATCAACGGCAGTGCGACATTGTCCAGCAGTGACATGCGCTGCAACAAGTTGTAACCCTGAAATACGAAGCCGATGGTACGATTGCGCAACAGGGCCAGTTCGTCCTTGTTCAAGTTTTCAACATCACGGCCATCCAGGATGTAGCGACCTGCACTGGGTTTGTCGAGACAGCCGAGGATATTCATGAAAGTGGATTTTCCCGAGCCGGACGGGCCCATGATTGCGACGAATTCGCCACTGGCAATGTTGAGGTTCACTTCTTTGAGCGCGGGGAACAGTCCCGCAGAAGTCTCATAAGACTTGTGCAAGCCTTCGATGCGAATGACAGGATCGTTCATCAGAACATTCTCATCGGCGGCCTGTTGCTGGTACTCGCCGATTTGTCAGTGGTTTGGGCTTCACCAATCACGACTTGGTCGTCCACCTTGAGTTCTCCGTTAACGATTTCGGTATTGCGGTTGTCGGTGATGCCGAGGGAAACGTTGATTGGTTTCAGTTTGCCATTTTCCAATACATAGACTTTGCCTGAGAATGCATCGCGTTTGGCTTTGGTACCAACCGGGGGATTGCTGCCTTTATTCTGTTGGCCGGCAACGGAGCCGGAGTTCGCTGGTGCCTTTTGCGATTCGATATTGGCGGGCTTGAAACGCAGCGCGGCATTGGGAACCAGCAATACATCCTTGCGTTCAGCAACCGAGATGTTCACATAGGCAGTCATGCCGGGGAGCAATATTTGCTCGGGGTTGGCGACGTTGATCACCACGTCGTACGTGACCACGTTTGAGACCGTGGTTGGATTGAGCCGTATTTGTTTAACTTCCCCCCGAAAATGGCGGTCGGCAAACGCATCAACGGTAAATCGTACCGCTTGGCCGACCCGAATACCGCCGATGTCCGCCTCGGCGAAATTTGAATCTATCTGCATTTTGGACAGATCCTGCGCGATTTTGAACAACGTGGGTGTTTGCAAGCTGGCGGCAACGGTCTGTCCTACATCCACTTCCCTGTCCACTACAACCCCGGACACCGGAGAACGGATCACCGAGTAGGCAAGATTGGCACGGTCCTTTTCGACTGTCGCCTGTGAAAATTTCAATTGCGCTTCAGCGGATTCCTTGGCCTGGACCGCAGTGTCCAAATCCTGGCGCGAGGCATAGTCCTGCGTGAACAGGTTGCGCATCCGTGTCTCATTTGCGGCAGCCAGTTCCAGCGAGGCTTCTGCATTCTGCACATTAGCCAAGTCCTGTTTCAGCTGCGCAGCGAGCAAGGCGTCGTCAAGTTCCAATAAAATCTGGCCTTTCTCGACTTTGCTGTTGAAGTCCACATAAAGTTTCCTTACTGTGCCGGAGACTTGTGTACCCACGCTGACCAGCGTAACCGGGTTTATCGTACCGTTGGCCGAGACGGTCTGGCTGACGTCGCCTTTCTCCGTCGCCTGCAAACGGTATTGCAGCGGCGCGATCATGTAGAACTGCCAATAAATGGCGCTGCCTGCGCCGATGACTACAGCGCAGAGAATGATCAGTACAAGCGGGGAATGCAATAGTTTTTTCATGGCTGTAGTTTTTGTGGCGAGCTTTCGCCGGGCTTCTGACTGGCGACATCCGGCAAGGTTTGCAACAAGCTGGCATCCAGGCTGCCCACAGCTTGGGCGAGCGTGGCGCGGCTGATGTTCCAGTTAAGCGTGGATTGAATACGTTGCTGTCGCGCACTGGCCAGGGCACTTTGCGCATTCAGCACATCCAGAATGCTTCCCACACCGGCTTTGTAACGACCCAATGCGACACGTTCCGATTGATCCGCGCTGTTCAGTAAATCAGCGCTGGAGCGCAGCGATTGCGTCGCAGTGGTGAGGTTTTGGTAAGCGGTCCAGACATCCAGTGCCACCTGTAATCGCAATTGATCCAGCTGACCATTCTTGACATCCACTTGCGCCTCGGCAGCACGGACGCGATAGGTTGTTGCATAGCCGGAAAAAATAGGGACGCTCAAGTTGATGCCAACCAGCGAACCGTGCGAGTTGATACCTGAAGTATTGTATTGATCGGCTGAAGCGGTCAGAGAGATGGACGGCCTGCCCGCCGCACGTGCGGCGTCAGCACTGGCTTGCGCGGCTTTGACTTGGGCAGCTGCGGCCTGCAAATCCGGGCGATGTTGACGCGCTTCTTCGATCAGCGCATTGACATCTCCCTCAAAATCATCGGGCATTGCCGTAGTATTGGAAGTGGCCAATGAGATATTCCGGTTGGCATCCTGCCCGAGCATGTTAGCCAATGTTCCTTGCGCATTCTTCAGGTTGCCATTGGCGGTTATCCGATTCAGCGTGGCTTGCGAATAAGCTGTCTGAGCTTGCAATTTGTCCGCAGGCGTTGCGGTCCCCGCTGTGTAGCGCGCTTCAGCAGCGGCAAAACTTTCCTTGGCAGCCCGTTCGGATTCTATTGCCGCATCGAGTGCGGCAAATGTAGCTTGATACTGGTAAAAGGCCTGGACTGCAGCAAGGAACACCGTTTGCACCGTGCTGTCCTGTGTCGCAATTGCGGCGGAGAGCAGCTGCCGCGCGTTTTCCAGATTGGCGGAGCGTGAACCGAAGTCGTACAGCAGATAGGAAAGTGTAACGCCAATGCTGCGTTGATCTACGCCGGAAATGGTTCCTGTTGTGCGATTATCGGAAGCACTCAAGCTGACACTGGGCAGATAGCCTGCCTTGTTCACTCCAACCTGCGCGGCCTGAACACGTGAACTGGCCCATACCACACGGGTTTGTGGATTGTTGCACAGTGCCAGGTTGACCACTTCCAGCAGATTGAGCGCGCGATCAAGCGATTGCGCAGCGCAGGGATCACGGGTCGCGTCGTCCAGGCGCAACGCTGGCTTGAGTGGCAGCATCGTATCTGTGCCAAACGGATCCAGCGTTTCCCCGGCAACCGCCAAGCTGCTCAAGAGACAAGCTAGGGTACAAGTAAGATAACGCATTACGTCAATGTTCATGAACAAGTAGTTTTACTTTGCAAGTATAGCGTTTCGTGATTGTCCAACAATACTTCATTTGTAATGATTTGTAATGGAATTGGCTGTACTGCATCATGATAAGAGCGGACATAAATTAATGTTGACCGGGATGTATAGATAAGAAAAAAGCACGCCTGGGCGTGCTTTTTTTGAGCATCAAATATACCGATTAACGGGTGTTGCCATTGTTGCCGCGCCCAAGCGTGTAACTTGGGCGATCCCCGGTATGGCGTGGAACACTATTGCCGCTGCGACTCTGATTGTTGCCGAAACTACGCTCCGGATTGCGCGGTTGGCCAGCGCCAGTTCCACGACCTGGGCCGCCAGCACCCAGAGTATGGCCTTGAGCGGTGTTGCTGTTGGCTTGGCCATGCCATTGACCATGGCCTTCCTTGCGTCCGGCATGGCTATGACGACTGTCAGGTGCGCTGTGGTGGAATCCGCCGCCTGTTTTGTTGCCAGCGTAACCACCTGTGCGGTTGCCGCCGAAGCCCGCATTGTTGCCACCGCCGAAACCGCCACCGCTGCTGCGGCGTGGGCCGCTGTTGCTGCGCGGACGATCCGAAGACGGGCCGGTGCGCAATTTGTACTTGGGCTCCAGTCCTTCGATGGTGTGCATCTTGATGCTTTGCTCGGTATAGCGCTCGATACGTTTCAACAATTGCGCATCGCGGTTCGAGGCGAACGAGATGGCAATGCCGGTCGAGCCGCCGCGACCGGTACGGCCGATGCGATGCACATAGTCTTCGGCGAATTTTGGCAGGTCGAAGTTGATCACGTGGGAAATGCCGCGCACATCGAGACCGCGTGCCGCCACATCGGTGGCAACCAATATGCGCACGTTGCCGTTGCGCATGTTGAGCAGGGTGCGGTTGCGCTCGCGCTGGTTCATGTCACCGTGCAATGCCGCAACTGAATGGCCTTGTGCCGAGAGTTGGTCGGCAATGGTGTCGGCATCGCGCTTGGTGGCGGTGAATACCAGTGCCTGATTCATCTCGGCATCGGTCAGCAGGTGGCTGAGCATCTTGTTCTTGTGTGCCACGTCATCGGCAAACATCATGCGTTGCTCGATGTTTTCATGTTTATCCTTGGCTGCAGAGACGGAAATTTTCTTCGGTGTTTTGAGCAGGCGCGAAGCCAGGTTTCCAACCACACCGTCCAGTGTTGCGGAAAACAACAGGGTTTGGCGTGTCTTGGGTGTGGCCTGTGCGATGCGCTCTACATCGTCAACAAAACCCATGTCCAGCATGCGATCCGCTTCGTCCAGGATCAATACTTCCAGACGGGAGAAGTCGATACGACCGCGCTCCAGATGATCGATCAAACGTCCCGGTGTGGCGACCAGAATGTCCACGTGACTGGACAGCAAACGGTTCTGCACCGGGTAAGGCATGCCGCCCAGGATGCTGATGATCTTGAAGCGCATATTCTTGCCGTACTTGGTTGCGGCGTCACAAACTTGTTGCGCCAGTTCGCGGGTCGGGGTCAGCACCAGTACGCGCGGGCCTTTGCCGGGCAAAGCCGAAGGCGTGGCCAAACGGTTCAGCGCGGGCAGAATGAACGCAGCAGTCTTACCGCTACCGGTTTGCGATGAAGCCATCAGGTCGTGACCGGCCATGATTTCCGGAATGGCTTGTGCCTGGATAGGCGTGGGTTCGGTGTAACCGGTTTCGGCAATCGCCTTGAGAATGGCGGCGTTTAAATTCAGATTTTCAAATGACATCTTGTTCCTTTTTTATAATCAAAGGGGACTACTTAAAATCTTGGACATTGTCATACGGACGCAAGGCAACACCCAGTTAAAATTAACTGAATGCCGAATCGAGTCCAGCATGACGAACTTGGTAGTTCCCTTTTGTGAGCGCAGGTAGTAAAACAGCCCGGAGTACGGGGAGGGAGTAACCGGCGCATAAAACATCGTTGCTAACCGGAAAACTCCAAGGAGTTTATTTAAAACTCCGTAGGGGCTTTTAGACAGGCGCGATTTGCATACGCGCGAGAGATAGGTCAGAAAACGATGAACCAATGCCGCTTTAGCAGCGACAAGGCGCGCATTATACGGATGGAAAAAATAAAAGCCAGCGAAAGTTTATCGCGCCCTGCCTTGTGCTAGAATGCGCGCCCTTTTCAATAGCAAGGCTGTATACATGTCCCGCCAACTCCGCAATATCGCCATCATCGCCCACGTTGACCACGGCAAGACCACTCTGGTGGATAAGCTGCTCAGCCAGGCCGGTTCTTTCGCTTCCTATAAACATATCGCTGAGCGGGTGATGGACAGCAACGACCTGGAAAAAGAGCGCGGCATCACCATTCTGGCGAAGAACTGCGCGGTAGATTATGAAGGTGTGCACATCAATATCGTCGACACGCCTGGTCACGCCGATTTCGGAGGCGAGGTTGAGCGCGTGCTGGGCATGGTGGATGGCGTATTGCTGCTGGTGGACGCGGTAGAGGGTCCGATGCCGCAAACCCGTTTTGTCACCAAGAAAGCACTAGCACTGGGACTGCGCCCCATCGTCGTGATCAACAAGGTCGACCGTAACGGCGCCCGTCCTGATTGGGTGATCAACCAGACTTTCGATCTGTTCGACAAGCTGGGCGCGACAGAAGAGCAAATGGATTTTCCGGTGGTGTATGCCTCGGCATTGAACGGTTATGCCACGCTGGATCTGGCCAAGCCCAGCACGGACATGCGCCCGTTGTTCGACGCAGTACTCAAGAACGTTCCTGCGCCGGATACCGATGTGGACGCACCGCTGCAATTGCAAATTTCCGCACTGGATTATTCCAGTTTCGTCGGCCGCATCGGCGTGGGGCGTGTACGCCGTGGCCGCGTCAAGCCTGGCCAGGATGTGATGGTGATGAATGGCGACAAGCCGCCGAAGCGCGCGCGTATCAATCAGGTGCTCGGTTTTCGCGGTGTCGAGCGCGTGGCCTTGGATGAAGCGCTGGCCGGCGACATTGTGTTGATCAACGGCATCGAGGAAATCGGCATTGGCGTGACGATAGCCGATGTGAACAAGCCGGAAGCCTTGCCCATGCCCAAGGTGGATGAACCGACGCTGACGATGAACATGATGGTGAATACTTCACCTTTGTGTGGACAGGAAGGCAAGTTCATCACCAGCCGTCAGATACGTGACCGCTTGAATAAAGAGTTGTTGGTGAACGTGGCGTTGCGAGTCGAAGAAACCGATAACACTGATGTGTTCCTGTTGGCTGGTCGCGGTGAATTGCACCTGACCATTTTGCTGGAAACCATGCGCCGTGAGGGTTTTGAGATGGGCGTCGGCAAGCCGCGGGTGGTTTATCGCGATATTGATGGGCAGAAGTGCGAGCCGTTCGAGGTGTTGACCGTGGATGTGGAAGACACCAATCAGGGTGCGGTAATGGAAGAACTGGGCCGTCGTCGCGGGGACCTGCAGGACATGCAGCCGGATGGCCATGGCCGCGTGCGTCTGGAATACCGCATCCCGGCGCGCGGTCTGATCGGCTTTCAGTCCGAATTTATGACCATGACGCGCGGTACCGGCATCATGGCGCATGTATTCGACGATTACGCACCGGTCAAGGCCGAGATGCCAGGCCGGCGCAACGGTGTGTTGATTTCGGCGGAGCAGGGTGAAGCCGTGGCTTACGCATTATGGAAGCTGGAAGATCGCGGCCGCATGTTCGTGTCGCCCGGCGACAAATTGTATGAGGGCATGATCATCGGCATCCATAGCCGTGACAACGACCTGGTCGTGAATCCAATCAAGGGCAAGCAGCTGACCAACGTGCGCGCTTCCGGAACAGACGAGGCGGTGCGCCTGACCCCGCCGGTTCGTCTGACGCTGGAGTCCGCAGTTGAATTCATCGACGATGATGAACTCGTTGAGATTACCCCGCTTTCGGTCCGCATGCGTAAACGTTACCTGACGGAGAATGAACGCAAGCGCGCTGGTCGCGGATTATAATTCTTTTGCGGGCATTCAAGTTTTGTCTAAAGGGATGCTTGGCATCCCTTTTCATTTGGCTCGGCTGATTGGTTTATACTGGCACAAAGTAATTTCAGGAACCAATATTCGTGGCATCACTAATCAACATTTTTGCGTCTCTTTGCGTCGGTCTGCTGGTTGGAGTAATTGCCGCTTGGCTGGTTTTGCGTGCACGCATTTCGTCTGCTGTTGATAAGGCACAGGGTGAAAGTCGGGTTGAAATCGCTCGCTTAACTGAGCGGCTGACTGCATCGCAAGAAGATGCCAGCCGTCTCGCAAATGAAAAGGAAAACCTTGCAACACTCCGTGACCAGTTGACCGCAGAACAGCAAAGGTTAAGTACCAAGGTGGCGGAACTGGCAACTCATCTGGAATCAGAACGCTCCAAGGACGAACAACTTACTAATCGCTTCAAGTCTTTGGCTAGCGAAATCCTGGAAGATAAATCCAAGCGTTTTACCGAGCAGAATCAAACGAACCTCAAGCAGTTGCTTGACCCGCTCAAGGATAGGATCACAGAGTTCCAGAACAAGGTCCAGGAGGTTTATGTTCAGGAGGGTAAGGATCGTTCAGGACTGGCCGAGCAGGTCAGACAACTGATGGATCTCAATAATCAGTTGTCAAAAGATGCGCACAATCTTACCAGTGCGCTCAAGGGGCAGGCCAAGACGCAGGGCAATTGGGGCGAGTTCATACTGGAACGGGTGCTGGAGACCTCCGGTTTGCGTAAGGGGCATGAATACGACGTGCAGGAAAGTCATACCCGTGAGGACGGCTCAAGGGCCCAGCCGGACGTGGTGGTGCACATGCCAGAGGACAGGCATCTGATCATCGACGCCAAAGTTTCTCTGAAGGCATATGAGGAATATGCCAACGCGGAAACCGATCCCCAGCGCGATTCAGCCATGAAACGACACCTCGATTCGGTACACGGCCACATCAAAGAATTGTCTGTAAAGAATTACCAGCAACTCTATGGACTGAAGTCGCTTGATTTTGTGCTGATGTTCATTCCGGTGGAACCCGCTTTCATGCTGGCTATCGCGCATGACAGCGATTTATGGCAGGACGCATGGAAGAAGAACGTATTGTTGGTCAGTCCCAGCACCTTATTGTTCGTGCTTCGCACCGTGGCACATCTTTGGCGGCAGGAGCAGCAGAATCGTAACGCGCAGGAGATCGCCAATCAAGGTGGGACGCTATATGACAAACTGGTCGGTTTCGTGGAGGATATGGACAACTTGGGTGCCAAGCTGCAACAGGCGCAGAAAGCCTACGATGGAGCTTATAACAAATTGACCGGGGGGCGAGGAAATGTCATTCGTCAGGCAGAGAGACTGAAAGAACTTGGTGTAAAGCCCACCAAACAATTGCCACAAAACCTGGTTGATTCCGCCTTGCATGAGACGCATACCCACAAAAAAGAGGCCGGGCCGCTTGAAATTTCCAGCCACGAGATCAGTGATCATTTCGCCAAGATTGAAGCAGCCGAAATGCGGGAAGATTTGAACAAAAGCAAGTTGCAATAATTATGGTTGCCACTAAGGGAAGCTATGCATAAAGCTATTTTGCGTATTGTTATTGTATTGATAGCCGCGCTACTGCATATGGTTGCAGCGCAAGCTAGCGACTACAAAGGCGGATATATCGGCGGAAAATTTGGCATAAACAATTCCACTGCAAGCGGCGCGATCAATGCGCCCAGTGCAAGTACCTTTGCTTATGGCGTGAACGGCGGGTACCTGCAAGGCGGATATAACTGGGATATGAGCGCAGCTCTGATTGGCGTGGGGGCTTATGCCGATTTTAATGCCCATGAAAAACACGCTAATGAGGTTGGATATGCAAGCTTGGCTTATGGTTTGGATACCCAATTCGGTTTCCCATCTGACGATTGGCTTTTTTACGCAAAAATCGGTTATGGCTACAGTGCGGGTACCGGAGACCTGCGCTTGGTTGCACAGAATACTTTCAACACCGCTTTCGGTGTTGAATACAAAATTGCAAATCGTTGGGGGGCCATTGTTGAGTACAAGACTGACAATTTTTCGAGCAAGGATGAGACAGTTTCGATCAAGAACAAAACCTTTGCATTTGGTTTGAACTATTACTTTGACAGGCCGGAGGTTGCACAGGCAATCAAAGTTGCAGCCCCCGAGCTTAAAGACGAGCCTGAGCCTGAACCCGAACCCGATGCCGCCGCCGCAGAGCCTCCCCCTGACATAGGGTCCAATATTGAAGTTGCAACAATTTCCGCTGAGCCAGAGTCCTGGAAAGCCTTGCGGGAAAATAAATCTGTCCGTGTTGGAAGTACCGTCAACCTGATGTCAGATCCCATTAAAGAGCTGGACGAAATAGTGGGTTTTGCAGACAAGTACCCCGACGCAAAGCTGGAGTTGGTCGGGTATGAGGACAATATCGGTGCAGCAGAGTTTTTATATAAGCAATCCTTGAGACGTGCTGAACTGGCGAAAATTTACCTGGTTAAGAAAGGGGTGGCAGCCGAAAGAGTATCTATTAAAGGCGAGGGCTCTGCTAATCCAATTGATGATAACAATACCCCGCAGGGACGTTTTAGCAACCGTCGCGTCGAGATATTCTCGATATTTAAGGCCAGTGCGGCAGGGCTTGCTTCTGCTCCTGCCCCAATAATCATCCCCGACACATGGAAAAATTTGCTGCAAGACAAGCCTGTAGGCATTGAGGCCACCCGTTTTGTTGCAGGCTCTGCCAAATTGAAGTCAAAAGTCGTCAAGGAGTTGGATGAGGTAGCAAAATTTGCAATTCAATATTCCGATAACGATCTGCAGTTGACAGGATATTGGGACAAGAAGGGCTCTGCAAAATTGAACCAGAAACTGTTGTTGGCTCGCGTCGAATCGATCAAGAAATATTTGATCAAGAAAGGCGTCTCAGCCAACAGGGTATCGATCAAGAGCGAAGTTTCTACGAACCTTGCAGGTGCTAATAATAAAGAGGATCACACCAAGAACCGGCTCGTGGAAATCCATGCCGTGATTAAGAAGGAAAAGAAAATTGATGTGGGTGGGACTGCTCCAGCTCCAGCTCCAGCTCCAGCTCCAGCTCCAGCTCCAGCTCCAGCTCCAGCTCCAGCTCCAGCTCCAGCTCCAGCTCCGGCTCCGGCTCCGGCTCCGGCTCCGAAAATTGCGCCTGTACCTGACCAATCTTCGGATATTGATCCTGATGCGGC
>CAIOKY010000134.1 GCA_903858965.1 uncultured Nitrosomonadales bacterium
CTTTCTGCTGGGACTCTTCTTACCCGCCAACCCGGTTTTCGTAATCCATACCGGCATCGCACGGCTCTGGTATTTTCGTGTGATCCTGTCGCTGGCGGATTATCTCGTGGTCGATCCGACCAGCCCGATGGCAATGAAAAAAGTAATCAAGCTGGTCGAATCAGGCCGTCCCGTGATGATTTTCCCGGAAGGCCGCATCACCGTTACAGGCAGCCTGATGAAGGTTTATGAAGGCCCTGCATTTGTCGCCGCCAAGACCGGCGCGACGCTGGTGCCGGTCAGGATAGATGGCGGGGCGCGCAGCTATTTTTCCAGACTGTCCGGCAAGATGCCCAGGCGGTTGTTCCCGAAGATCACCATTTCGGTATTACCCGCAACGCGCATCACCATGCCGGACTTGCCTTCGGCGAAATTGCGCAGGCGCAAAGCAGGCGATGCAATGCGCCGCATCATGCAGGAAATGATCTTTGCTTCCCAACCCAAGCAGACGTTGTACCTCGCGTTTCTTGATGCAGCCACCATGTATGGTTGGGATCGCCGTCTGCTGGAAGACATGAAGCAGATCGAATACAGCTACAATGAACTGCTCAAGATGGCACTGATGTTGGGGCGGCTGGTCGCGCGCGAAACCGCTGTAGACGAACGGGTTGGGCTGCTGCTCCCCAACGTAGCTGCGACATTAAGCCTGATCTTCGGCTTGAGCGCCTTGCGACGTGTGCCGGCCATGCTCAACTACACGCCCGGCACGGACGGTTTGCGTTCTTGCTGCATCGCAGCGCAGATCCGCACCATCATTGCCTCGCGCGCCTTCGTCGAGCAGGCCAAGCTGGGCGACAAGCTGGCTGCGCTGAATGATGTGCGCATCGTCTATCTGGAAGACCTGCGCGAACAAATCGGAATTACCGACAAACTGTGGCTGCTATTTTATGCCTTGCCCTTGCCACGCATGATTGCGTTGCCTTCCAATCTGGACGATCCCGCAGTCGTGCTGTTCACCTCCGGCTCTGAAGGCAAACCCAAGGGCGTGGTGCTTTCACATCGCGCACTTTTGTCCAACATCGCCCAGATACGCGCGGTGATCGATTTTTCGGTGGAAGACAAGGTACTCAATGCCCTGCCCATCTTTCATTCCTTCGGACTCACTGCGGGCGCCCTGCTGCCGGTGCTGAGCGGTGCCAGCCTGTTCCTTTATCCGACCCCGCTGCATTACCGCGTGATACCCGAGCTGGCCTATGACCGCGGCTGCACGGTGCTGTTCGGCACCAGCACGTTTCTCGGCAACTATGCAAAGTTCGCGCATCCATACGATTTTTTCCGCCTGCGCTATGTGATCGCGGGCGCGGAAAAACTCTCAGATGAAGTACGCAACCAGTGGTTCGAGAAATTCGGCATCCGCATCTTCGAAGGTTACGGCGCAACCGAAACAGCGCCGGTACTGGCGGTGAATACCCCGATGACCTACCGCACCGGGACAGTGGGGCATCTGCTACCCGGTATTGAATACAAGCTCGAAAGCATACCCGGCATCGCGGAAGGCGGCTTGCTGCATGTACGCGGCCCGAACGTGATGTCCGGCTATCTGCGTTTCGACAATCCCGGAAAATTGGAGCCACCTGCTTCCGCTATCGGCGCTGGCTGGTACAGCACCGGCGATATCGTCAGTTTCGATGAGGACGGATTCCTGAAGATCGTCGGGCGCGTCAAACGTTTTGCCAAGGTGGCGGGCGAGATGGTCTCGCTGGAAGTGGTGGAAAAAATGGCGGCGATCGCATCACCGAATTCAATACACGCGGCATCCACCCAAACCGATCCACAACGCGGCGAAACCATCGTACTGTTCACCATCGATGCAGCACTTACCAGAAACAGCTTGCAGACCGTCGCGCGCGATAACGGCTGGCCAGAGATCGCCGTGCCGCGCAAGATCGTGCGCATGGATGCGCTACCATTGCTGGGCACCGGCAAGCTGGATCATGTGACATTGAAAACCTGGGCTGAATCGGCTTAAGTCTTCCAGAGAATAATTTATGAGCGGACAATTTCAACTTCTAAAAACTCGCCGCTTCCTGCCATTCTTCAGCACTCAATTCCTTGGAGCCTTCAACGACAACCTGTTCAAGAACGCGTTGATCGTGTTGCTCACCTATCAAGCCGCGAGCTGGACCACATTGAAGCCTGAACTGTTGGCCAATCTGGCAGCGGGGATATTTATCCTGCCGTTCTTTTTATTTTCCGCCACCGCCGGACAGCTCGCCGACAAATACGACAAATCCAAACTCTCTCGCCTGGTCAAAGTATTGGAAATCATCATCATGCTGGTGGCGGGCGTCGGCTTCGCGATGCACAGCCTGGCCTTGCTGATGACGGCGCTGTTCCTGTTCGGCTTGCACTCGACGATGTTCGGGCCGGTCAAATACGCGATCCTGCCGCAACACCTCAAGGTGGAAGAACTGGTGGGCGGCAACGCGCTGGTGGAAGCAGGAACTTTCGTCGCGATCCTGATCGGGACGCTGACCGGCGGCTTGCTCGCCGGACTTCCGCAGGGCACCGTGTGGATCACCATCGGCGGCCTGCTCGTGGCAGCGGCAGGGTATCTTACCAGCCGCAAAATTCCCGCGGCACCGGCACCGGAACCGCAACTGCGCGTCAACCTCAATCCCTTCGTCGAGACTTGGCGCAACATCGGGTTCGCCCGCGAGAACCGCACCGTGCTCCTGTCGATACTCGGCATCTCGTGGTTCTGGTTGTATGGCGCACTGTTCCTCGCGCAATTCCCGGCGTATAGCAAGAACGTGCTGGGCGGTTCGGAGACCGCTGTCACGCTGCTGCTCGCAACCTTCACGATCGGCATCGGCGTCGGCTCGCTGCTGTGCGAAAGACTGTCTGCAAAACAAGTCGAGATCGGACTGGTGCCGTTCGGTTCGATAGGCCTGACATTGTTCGGACTGGACCTGGCTTGGGCATCACCGGCTGGCCCTCATGGTGGCGAACTGTTATCCGCTATAGCGTTACTGAACATACCCGGAATATGGCGGATTTTGTTCGACCTGTGCGCATTGGGGTTGTTCGGTGGATTCTTCATCGTGCCGCTGTATGCCCTGATACAGTTGCGCAGCAGCGCCACACATCGCGCGCGCATCATCGCCGCCAACAACATCATGAACGCATTGTTCATGGTGGTCGGCGCACTGGCAGCAGCCGGATTGCTCAGTGCCGGCCTGAGCATCCCGGCGTTGTTCGGCGTGGCCGCCGTGTGCAATGCGGTGGTGGCGATCTACATCTACAAGCTGGTGCCGGAATTCCTGGTGCGCTTCGTAGTCTGGATATTGGTGCATTCGGTTTACCGTTTGGAAAAATATGGCGTCGAGCACATACCCGATGAAGGTGCCGCTGTGCTGGTATGCAACCATGCCAGTTTCGTCGACGCACTGATCATCGCCGCGGCCAGTCGCAGGCCAATCCGCTTTGTGATGGGCCACCACGTATTCCGCTGGCCGATACTTTCCTTTGTGTTCAAGGCCAGCCACGCCATTCCAATCGCACCCGAAAAAGAAGATGCGGTGCTCAAGCAAAAAGCCTTCGATGAGGTGTCGCAAGCATTGGCTGCTGGCGAGTTGGTGGGGATATTTCCGGAAGGTCGAGTCACGAGTGACGGAGAGATATCGGCGTTCCGTCCCGGCATCGCGCAGATCATCGCGCGCGATCCGGTTCCTGTCGTGCCGATGGTGTTGTCCGGATTATGGGGCAGCATCTTCTCGCGCGCCCACGGCGCGGTGCTGAGTCAACCCTGGAGAGCACGGCCATTTCGCAAGGTGGTGCTGAAGATCGGTGAACCTGTCGCGCCGGAAAATGTGGCGCTCGAAAGCTTGCAAGACGAAGTAACAAAGTTGCGTGGTGAAATGCGCTGAAGCCGATTTTCTAATGCAAATAAGGCAGAATGCCGTATTTATTACTAGGCTGAAGTTGACAGTGTTCCGACTATACCCTGATTAAAGTAGTCAGAGGTTAAAACAGAAGTCAGGCTGGGATTGGCCTTAAGAACACTCGCCCAGTTTGCAGAAACATTCGAAGAGACCCCTTGCAGTGAACCTGAGCTGTCATATACACCTGAAGCTGTTGCCGAACTCGGCAATGTATTTACGATACCTTGGTCGGTGGCATTTTGCGCCGTTGCCTGCGGATTAGCATTACTGGAAGTCGTTGGAGTGGGTGATGTCGCAGTACCGGCCTGCACAAAAGAATTTAAAAGTCCCGCCGCATCATATGTCAGGGCTGAGGAAGATCCGCCTCCCAATGTAGCCACTATATTCCCTACAACGGAAAGGTTGACTGCCGCTTGCGCCAATCCGGTCTGGGAAGTTTGGGCAATAGGATTTGCGCTGGTAACAAGCGTGTTGTAACCGTTATTGCTTGCCCCGGTTAAGCTGGAGATCGTTGTCATGGCGTTTATACCTGCATTTTATTGCCGCTCGAGATGTTGCACTGTCATTTATAAGTCCAATTCTTTTGATATGTTTGACACATTATTTTGGTAGCAGCGTCAAGATGCTTTTTTGTGTCGAATTATATAAGGCCAAAGCTTGTAAAGATGCTTGCTGCCGCACTTTCGCCTGTGCAAAATTGGAGGACATTTGCGCATAATCAGTATCACTGACTTGGCTTTTCGCTGCGGCAATATTTATATAAGTGCTACCTTGATTTGACAAGGCCGCATCCAGGCTCGATTGAACAGCACCAATATTTGCGTTTTGGTCGCTGACCTGTTGGATCGCGCTATCCAGCGATGCAAGAGCCGCCGTCTGTCCTGCTGACGTTGTTACGTCCAATCCTGAAATTCCGAGCGCAGAACTTGAAAAATTACCCAGTTGTATATTCTGCGTCTGACTGGCATCGGCACCCGCTTGCACAGTCAGGCTGGCACTACCATCCAGCAAATTCTGTCCATTAAATTGTGTCGTACTGGCAATCTGGTTGATACCCTGGGTAATCTGGCCGATTTGTGACTGAATTGACTGAAGATCGCCGGCATTCAAAGAGCCATCACCCGCCTGCACCGTTAACTCCCTGATATCCTGCAAACCCTGATTGATTTGGCCAGTAGCACCGCCCGCCGTATCCAGCAAAGAAATGCTGTCTTGTATATTGCGCATGGATTGGGCTGTACTGGATAGCTGAACGCTATAGGAGCTTGCCTGAGCTATTCCCGCAGGATTATCCGCCGCGGAATTGATGCTATTCCCTGAACTTAATGCTTGCAAGGCTGCCACCAGCTTGCTTTGGGAATTTGAGATCGCTAATGAGTAATTAAATGAATCAATCATGATTCCGCCTCATTCATCCTTTACAAATTGAAAACTCCTGCTACGAGTACATAGTCTAGATCGGGTAACAATATTCCATATATCGTGATTAATTCTACGCTCTCTATTTGCCCTATCACAAGTCTTAAATGATTATAAGGATAAAGTGACCCGACGAACGGTTGTGGGCGATATGCTATCGGCCACCAAAATTCTGGTGGGCCGATTGTAAGTGTCAGAATAAGTTATGCTAATTACAGTTTATCGATGAAGCGCTTCATCGAAGCTTTAAGTGCCACAAAATCCGGGTTGTACATCAGGCGCCGCAGATTTCCAATGGCGAGATTTTTTTCAGTTATCTCACCCTGCAGCATTGACGCCGGACTTTTCAAGCATGCGGTATATTTTTCCATATCATCCGGATAATAATGGATGCAATTTGAATATTCGCCGACGACGCCATAATACTCGTCCTCGGGCGACATCACGACGGCCGTGTGCGCAGAACTCAATATCTTCTGATCCGGAACTGCACTGTTCACCGATTCCAGCTTCTCAGCCGGTATTCCAGATGGGAGCTTTGCCGGCTCGGTGGTATACAACACCAGTTTGCTTAACGGGTGACGGGCATGCTCCATGAATTTCAAAATCACCGATGTGTCAACAGTAACATCATCGGCACTGGCAACGATGAATATCGGAATGTCCAGGTGATGGGACCGTAATTGGGCGTGAACTGCCCGGGTCAGCGCATACGTTTGCGCGGCGGCGTTCTTGGCCAGCGACTCGTATTTGTAGATGTCCAGATCAGGCTTGACATCTACCCACCGGGCCGAGGGTATCAACCAGCTATACAGTTTATGCAAATTGGCCCATGCAGCCTTTGGTGTGATCTTGAGCGCCGGAGAAAACAGGAACAGGCCTCGCACCCGGCTATCGCGCAGGCTCTGATAAACGCTCAGCGCACCGCCGATGGAATATCCGGCGAGATAGACTTCATCGACCTCCTCGGCAAGTTTGTATGCGCCGTAGGCCACTGTCTTGGCCCATTCCTGCCAGGTCACGTCCAGCAGATCGCCGGGCTGTGTGCCATGCCCCGGCAACAATACCGCCATGACGCGGAAACCGTTCTGCTGAAAGAAAGTGGCGAGGTGACGCATCGAATAAGGGGAGCCGGTCAGGCCATGCGTGAGCAACACGCCACGCCTGTAGGTTTTTTGTTGTCCGGGTGGAAAGCCGGGCGGTGGCTTCAATTCAAATGGCGCATTGCCGTCGACTATTTTTTGCAGATCGTCAGTACCGGCATGCGCCCTGACCAGCATGTCCCTGTTATGCGCGACATATTCTGTGAACGCCAGCGGACCCCCATTAAACGAGGAGTTGAAACCTGACGGTTGGAGCCGTTCCTCAGGCGGAATCGCCACCCCTACTCACCTGCGCATTTCGCAATCGCCGCGTCGCTTTCCATGTCCAGGCAATGCCTCAGATCCAGATTTTTTGCTCTCTCGGGTTTACTGGTGACTGGCTTGCCGGTGGTTTGTCCGGAAGCTGGCTTTGCAGTCTTGATCGTTTGCGCAAGTTTCAATGGCGGCTGAATAGGCTGAGATGGGGCGGCAGGTGCTGTCGCCTGGGTGGGTGTAACTGCTGCTTGAGGTGCAACGGGCGGTTTCACTGCCGGTACAGCGGGTACTGCCACTGCAGGCTTTGGGGCTGAAGGTGCTGAGGAAGCTGTCGCTGGCATGGGCGCTTGAGTAGGGGTAGCTATTGCTTTGGGCGCAGCAACAGGGGGCTTTGCCACAGAAACAGTGGCACTGGGTTTCGCTGCGGGCTGTGCCGCAACGTGGGCTGGCTTCGAACCGAGAAGGTCGAGATCAAAAGGGTCTAAAAAAACAAATGCCGCCCCGCCAATAATGACCAGGATACCGACGAGCACCCATTTTCTTTGTCCGGATAAAATGTTCATGTTTTTCCTTTTCCAAGCAAATCGCACAGTAATATCAACCCCAACTCAGATCAACATCGGTTGGTTCATCCGCACACGATAAACTGCATCTTCTCCGCTGGCAATGACCAGAGACAAATTATTTTGCCCAAAACACCGGCTGTTTGTTAAAGTTCTGCATGGATTTGCGCAATGCTTCAAACTGGCGTGACAGATCGTGTGCGCTCCAATCCTTGGCTAAAATAACCGCATCGAGTAAGAGGCCCTCCTGGTGTACTCCCTTGGCCGCTCCTGCCTCCAGCTGATCCAATAGCCGGTGCGCAGCAGCAACATCGTTGATTTCCCCGAACACGTCTTGCACTTTGCTTAACGCGGCAATATAGGCTTTGGCGTTCTGCTTGTCATACCATGCGGCAAAAAATTCCGCGCTATATCTGAGTTTCTTGGCAAGGATACGCAACGCATGCAATTGTCCGGCATCGGCATTATTCAGTTGCTGCCCGTGTCGCGAAAATTTCTTAGCCAACCTGTTCAAATGGCGGCTCGCAAAAGCTTGCGCCCGCTGCGCGGGCGCAACCTGCTGCCTAACACCATGAGACCAATAGCCGCCATTCATCCAGAGCGCAAAACGCAACAGCAAGCGCTGCACTCCACGCGCTTGTATATCCCCGCGCAGTGCCGCGTAGGAGGTCACACGCTGCCGCTCGCAAGCCGCCAACAAAGCCCGCAAACCGGCATGCCCGGCCATATGCTTGCACATCGGCCGCACCGTTCTCGCGATGAATACATCCCATTCGCGAATCTGCCCCAACGCGTTACCCAATGCCGAAATATCTCTGTCCAATACTGCCAGCTGCTGATCGGCGCTGATCTTTTCGGCCATCTTGAGTACCACGCGCAATCGGCGCAGTGCGACACGCATCTGATGCAGGTATTCCTCGTCATCGCTGTACATTGCACCATGCAAATTACTTTGGAAATGCTGCAGGCAAGACCAGATCAACGGTTTCAGCACATCGGCCAGCACGTCCGTGCCGGCAACAACCGGAACAACTGCCTTAACCGGATGGTCGATGTATCCGGACAACAGGCGGTAGCCCTGCTCCGCTTTGCTGACTGTCTCCAGTTCGATCGGGACGACCTCCAATATCGCCAACGCCAACTCAAACAATTGCTGCGGCTTGCCGGATTTCAATTCCAGTTCCAATTCACAGACAGGCATACTGCGTTGCTGAATGCTGATTTCACCCTGATCCATGCACAATTCGATTTGCGCACCCCGCCACAACATCATCCGGATGTTCCGTGAAAAATCGGTGACAAAAATAGGCTGCAATTTTTTGCGGGATAGTCCTGGCAGATGCTTATCCCAATCCACTCCTTCAGCCCCGGAAAAATCCAGGGCCGGTCCACTCACCGGCACTTCCCACTCGTTGCGTTGATGCAACCCTGCCTTGACCGAACCACCACCCTTCAAAGTCTGCAGCCATTGCCGTCCGGCGTGACGCAAACGCAATGCCATGCCGGATCGGTACAGATCCAGTTTCGGCGTGTCGTAATAGATGTTGTACAAACGGCGGGTGACCGGACGCGTGCTTGAATGTTCCTTGAGCAACGGGTGCCGTTTCAGCCTGGCAAGTTGCCCCGGGGTAATGCGCAATTTGAGTTCGGTTTCGACTGCCATGTCTTTATCGGGCGTAGCGTGGAGCGTTTACTATAACAGGCTCCATAAATTGATGTGGCAAGGTTATTGGCTGGCCAAGTTCAACCTATTCCATCACCCGATATAAAAGGGATTGTGACTGCTGTTCGGGGTATCGTTGCTATGCATTAGCCATTTACAATGGGATAGCACTTTAGATTCACCGTCTACACATGATCCTGATGCCTGGAGAACAGTATGATAGATAAGTTGTCATCGATGAGTATACGCTGGAAGTTGCAGCTGGGATTTTTCATGGTGACCATGGTCACCACGATCTATAACCGTATGCTGGCTTCTCACGAACTCGAAAAAATGATCGATATCTCGCGAGCCGATGGCGTGGCGCAACAAGTTGTGGATCATCTTGTTGCCAATCATTCGGCATACATCTTCAATTCATTCTGGGAGTCTGGCATCGAACTCGTCATCCAGTTCATGGTCATCGGCGTGCTGGCCAGA
>CAIOKY010000135.1 GCA_903858965.1 uncultured Nitrosomonadales bacterium
CCAGAAACTATTCGCCCACTTTCCCCCGCAATGCTTTCAGTTGCCCGCGCTGGGTCTTGCCCTCGATACGTTTTTTTATCGAGCTCCTGGTCGGTTTGGTGGCAGTGCGCTTCTTGGCTGTGACGGCGGCAGTTTTTATCAGGGCGTGCAGGCGGGCCAGGGCGTCTTCCCGGTTCTTCTCCTGGCTGCGATAGCGCTGTGCCTTGATGATGATCACGCCGTCGCCGGAGACGCGTCTGTCCTTGAGTTCTCCGAGCTTCTCCTTGTAAATATTCGGCAGCGACGATGCGTTGATGTCGAAGCGCAAATGAATCGCTGTTGAGACCTTGTTGACGTTTTGCCCGCCCGCACCCTGGGCCCGGATCGCATGCAGTTCGATCTCGGTGTCCGGGATGACAAGGTGACTGGATATTTTCAGCATGGATGGCGGCGTACTGCTATTTTTCGTCTGTTGTCAGGAATTATATTGGTAGACGCGGTTGCGCCCGCGTTGCTTGGCAACATGCAAAGCCCGATCGGCTGCGTTCACCAGCTCATGTGCCGAGGCTGCATGTTCCGGAACAGTAGCGCCCCCGCTACTGACTGTGATGGGCTGATACTGACCTTCCGCAAGATTGAACACATGCCCTGCAATCGCGGCACGCATGCGTTCTCCGGCAATCATCGCGCCGGCCGCAGTTGTTTCGGGAAGAATGATTGCGAGCTCTTCGCCCTCAAAACGGCACACCTTGTCGATAGACCGTGACTGCCGGTGTATGATCCTGGAGAACTCCTTGAGAACCATGTCCCCTGTGACGTGCCCGAACTTATCGTTGATGTCCTTGAAATGATCGAGATCGAGCATCAACAGCGATACTGTGGTTGCCGTGCGCCCAGACCGTGCGACTTCATCCTCCAGCATGGTATAAAAGGTGACATGGTTGAACAAACCGGTGAGGTCATCACGCATAGACAGATGGCGGATGGTTTCCTGATGCCACTCCATCAAGCGGCCCATTTTCCCGGTCAATAGCCAGAAAAACAGGAAGACCAAACCGCCGCCCGCCACCCCCAGAATCAGCCCGAGATTGATCAAGTCCTGTCCCGGGTAATATGCTGAGGCGGCCAGTATGCCCATCATGATCAACAGTATCGTCATGATCGGCCCCAGAACCAGCCATCGGAGCTGCGCGGTTTTAAGGCCAACCATTTCCGCGAGGGTTGGCCGCATGCCTGCAGACGCGAATATATTGGGACTGGAAGTCCTGAACGGAGCCCTGAATAGATTGAGCATATTGCACCTCCCCAGTTTCAAAACCAGTGTTCAAACCCAGCGTAGCGTTCAAATAAAATCCGACGGCATTCTGTAATTGCAGCTGACAGATCGATGCCCTACAGCAGGCTGATGCAGATCCTCCTCCGAGATCAGCGTCAACTATAGCACGTCACCCGGACAATCTTTGGCGCAGAAATGCTTACCTGCCAAGTGCATCCTTCAGGTATTTCCCGGTTGCACTGTTCGGGTTGGCGGCAATAGCTTTGGGCGATCCTTCCGCGATGATGCGGCCGCCGCCGTCGCCGCCTTCCGGACCGAGGTCTATCACCCAGTCGGCGGTCTTGATTACGTCGAGATTGTGCTCGATCACCACTACAGTGTTGCCCTGGTCGCGCAATTTGTGGATCACCTTGAGCAGCAACGCGATGTCATGAAAGTGCAGGCCGGTGGTCGGTTCATCCAGGATGTACAGCGTGCGTCCGGTGTCGCGCTTGGAAAGTTCGAGTGACAACTTCACGCGTTGTGCTTCGCCGCCGGATAGCGTGGTAGCCGATTGTCCCAGTGTGATATAGCCCAGCCCGACATCGAGCAGCGTCTGCAATTTGCGCGCGATGATGGGCACGGGCTTGAAGAATTCGTGCGCCTGTTCCACAGTCATCTGCAGGATCTGGTGCACGTTCTTGCCCTTGTAGTTGACCTCCAGCGTCTCGCGGTTATAGCGCTGGCCGTGACACACGTCGCACGGCACATACACGTCCGGCAGAAAATGCATCTCCACTTTGATCACACCATCGCCTTGGCAGGACTCGCAGCGCCCGCCCTTGACGTTGAACGAGAAGCGTCCCGGGCCGTAGCCGCGCTCGCGCGACGACGGCACACCGGCGAACAGCTCGCGGATCGGCGTGAACAGGCCGGTGTAGGTTGCAGGGTTGGAACGCGGCGTGCGTCCGATTGGGCTCTGGTCGACGTTGATCACCTTGTCGAAGAATTCCATCCCACTGATCTCAGCATACGGCGCAGGCTCGGTATTACTGCCATACAGATGTTGTGCCACGGCGGGATACAGCGTGTCGTTGATCAGCGTGGATTTGCCGGAACCGGATACCCCGGTCACGCACACCATCAGTCCGACCGGCAGATTCAGCGTCACCTCTTTCAGGTTGTTGCCGCTTGCCCTGACGATCTGCAACATGCGCTCCGGATCGGGTTTGCGGGACTTCGCCGGCATCGCGATACTGCGGCGGCCAGTCATGTAATCACCCGTGAGCGAATCCTTGCACTGGCATATCTCATCCGGCGTGCCCTGTGCGACGATCACCCCGCCGTGTTCGCCCGCGCCCGGTCCCATGTCGACCACATAATCGGCGGCACGGATCGCTTCTTCATCGTGCTCCACGACGATCACGCTGTTTCCCATGTCGCGCAATTTTTTCAGCGTAGTCAACAGGCGGTCATTGTCGCGCTGGTGCAAACCGATGGACGGTTCGTCCAGTACATACATTACGCCAGTGAGTCCAGAACCGATCTGCGAAGCGAGGCGGATGCGCTGTGCTTCGCCACCGGACAGGGTTTCTGCGGAGCGCTCCAGCGACAGGTAATCCAGTCCGACGTTGTTCAAGAAGGTCAAACGGTTGGCGATCTCGATCACGATTTTTTCCGCGATGGCCTGCTTCTGTCCCTGCAACTTCAGCGTCTGGAAAAAAGTCAGCGCCTGCTTCAATGGCAGCGCGCTGATCTCGTACAGATTCTTATCCGCGACGCGCACATGGCGCGCTTCCACACGCAGGCGCGTGCCCTTGCATTCCGGGCAGATGCAGCCGTTGAGATATTTTGCCAGCTCTTCGCGCACCGTCGGCGAGTCAGTTTCCTTGTAGCGTCGTTCCAGATTATTGACGACACCCTCGAAAGCATGTTCACGCAAGGTTGGCTTGCCGCGCTCATTCAGGTATTGAAACGCGATCTCGGTCTTGCCGCTGCCATACAGGATCACCTGCTGAATCTTGTCCGGCAGACTTTCGAAAGATTGTTCTATGTCGAAGCTGTAATGCTTGGCGAGTCCCGCGAGCAGCTGGTGGTAGAACTGGTTGCGCCTGTCCCAGCCCTTGATCGCGCCGGAGCTCAGTGAGAGTGTGGGGAAAGCGACGATGCGCTTGGGATCGAAGAAACTGATGTTGCCGAGCCCGTCGCACTTCGGACATGCGCCCATCGGGTTGTTGAACGAGAACAAACGCGGTTCCAGTTCCGGCAATGAGTAGTCGCAGATCGGGCAGGCGAATTTCGCCGAGAACATGTGCTCCTTGTCGGTATCCATCTCGACGGCAACCGCGCGACCGTCGGCATGACGCAATGCCGTTTCGAACGATTCAGCCAGTCGTTGCTTGGATTCTGCATTGACCTTCAGGCGATCCACGACGATCTCGACAGTGTGCTTCTTGGTTTTCTGCAGGGTCGGCAACGCGTCCATCCCATACACCTTGCCGTTGATGCGCAGACGCGTGAAGCCCTGCGCGCGCAACTCATCGAACAGATCCAGCTGTTCGCCCTTGCGTTCAACCACCAGTGGCGACAGGATCATGATGCGCGTGTCCTGTGGCAGTTGCAGCACATGGTCGACCATCTGGCCTACGCTTTGGGCCTGCAACACCAGGTCGTGATCGGGGCAATATGGATCACCTGCACGCGCGAACAGCAAACGCAGGTAATCGTGGATCTCGGTGACCGTGCCGACCGTGGAACGCGGGTTGTGCGACGTGGCTTTCTGTTCGATCGCGATGGCAGGCGACAAGCCCTCGATCAGGTCGACATCGGGTTTTTCCATCAACTGCAGGAATTGCCGCGCGTAAGCGGAGAGCGATTCCACATAGCGCCGCTGCCCTTCGGCATATAGCGTGTCAAAGGCAAGTGAGGACTTACCGGAACCCGACAAACCGGTAATCACCACCAGCTTGTGGCGCGGCAGATCGAGGCTGATGTTCTTTAAATTGTGGGTGCGAGCACCGCGTATGCGTATCTGTTCCATGCAAACCGTCTTGGCTATCCGTCTTGATTTAGGCGACCTAGCAGTTTACGCGATTTTTAACACTTTCCCAACCAGCTTCAGCATTAAGGCTGTCAGTGCTCCCAGGGAAAACGCGGAAGATTATCGAGAGCCTGAAGCAAGCCCTGGTTCCATGCTTCAGCAAGCTGCAAGGCAAATGGATCGTTTTCGGTCAGGGTCATGCGCTGGCCGAAATCCAGGCGGTCTTTTTCATAGATCAACAAATCGATGGGTGGGCCGACTGTCAGGTTACTGCGCACGGTAGAGTTCATCGATACCAGCGCGCAGCGCGCGGCTTGTGCCAGTGTCGTGGAGCGCTTGATCACCCGATCAAGGATGGGTTTGCCGTATTTGACCTCACCAGTTTGCAAAAATGGATGCCCGTCCGATTCATGGATGTAGTTGCCTTGCGGATAGATCAACAAGGTCTCCGGGCGGTTGGTCCCGATCTGGCCACCAAATATGAAAGTGGCCTCGAAATTGGTACCGGAGGTGTCGCGGTCGGTATGTTGCTTCTGCACGCTGGCGCTGACGCTTGCGATATAGTCGGATGCCGCCAGCATGTTGGGAACATTGCGCAGGTTCACAGCCGAGGCATTTTCAATATCACTCCACATGCGTTTGACCACGGACTGGGTCGTTGCCAGATTGCCACCAGACAGTAGGACCAAGGTGCGCTCTCCCGGCCAGACAAACATATGCATCTTCGAATAGACCGAGACATTGTCCAATCCGCCATTAGTGCGGGAGTCCGAGCAGAAAACCAAACCCTGATCTGTGTTGATAGCAACGCAGTAAGTCATGTGAATTTATAGATTATGGATGACTGTATATTATAGACGCTGGACAAATGGCTGGCGAATTTTGGCAACCTGAATCGTCATTGGGTTAATTCGCTCTCAGCCGGAACTGGCTCGATCGGCGGACTTTCTTCGGGCTGGGAATGAAAATAGCGATAGTTCAATGCGTCATGTATCTCGCCCAGCTCGGCCTGCAACAAATCCAGATATTCGTGCAACGCGATCGCGCTGAGGCGATCGGTATGGCGCTGTGCGATCTTGTGGCGCAGTTGTGCGACGATCTGCCGCAGCTGTTGCGATATCGGCATCAGCTTGAGGCATGCCTCTATCTCGCTCAGACAATGGTCAACACTGCGCGGGAAACGCATATCGTTGAGCAGAAAGTTGACCACTTCGCTGCCGCGCACATTCATGCTGACCAGGCGGCGGTAGCTCTGGTATGCGGACAGTGAATCCAGTGTGCTCTTCCAGATACGCTCCATGATGGCCTCATGCAATACATCATCCTGGGGAAGTTGCACTGCCGAGCTGATATCGATGATGCGCGTCGTCATGTCGGCGCGTTCCAGATTGCGGCCCAGTTTGATGATCTGATAGGCGAGGTCGTGACTCATCGTGCCGGAAACCAGGCCAATGATCGCATGGCGCTGTTCGATGACATTGCTCAACACCGTGTATCTGTCGCGCCTGCTGCGGCAGGCGAAGGCGGCATTCTCCCGGACATACAGACACAGGCTGTTGATGCGCTCCCACATTTCGGCTGGCAGGACTTCACGCAAGGTGCGCGTATTCTCGCGGGCATATTGCATGCAGGAAAGGATAGAACTTGGGTTGCGGCTATCCTCGATCAAAAAACGCATGACGGAATCTTCATTGGCATCGGGATAATGCTGGTGGAACAGACTGTCCAACCCCGCGACCTCAATCAGGTTGACCCAGCCGAACGATGCGCCCGGCGGCAGATCGAGCAGGACCAGTGTGGTGCTGTTGATCAGGCGCGCGGTATTCTCGGCTCGTTCCAGATAGCGCGCCATCCAGTACAGGTTCTCGGCTGCGCGGGCCAGCATCATGGCACACCCTCCTCGACGATCCAGGTGTCCTTGCTGCCACCGCCTTGCGATGAATTCACCACCAGCGAACCCTTGCGCAATGCCACCCGTGTCAATCCGCCTGTGGTTGCGTAGAGCTTGTCCGATTGCAGCACGAAAGGACGCAAGTCCAGGTGGCGCGGTGCCAGATGTCCATCCACTAGTGTCGGTGCAGTAGAAATATCCAGCGTCGGCTGTGCCATGTAATTGCGCGGATTGGCGCGTATCAGGTCGGCGAATTTCGCGCGCTCTTCCTGTGTGGCGCGCGGGCCGATCAGCATGCCATAGCCGCCCGATTCGTTGGCCGGCTTGACCACCAGCTTGTCCAGATTGTTCAGCACATGGTTGCGCTGGTCTTCATACATGCACAGATAACTGGGCACGTTGGCGAGGATGGGATCCTGGTCAAGATAGTAGCGGATGATCTGCGGCACAAACGTATACACCACCTTGTCGTCCGCGACACCCGCGCCGGGCGCGTTGGCGATACCCACGTTACCGTTGCGCCAGGCACGCATCAAGCCGCGCACGCCCAGCATCGAATCCGGATTGAAAACTTCGGGGTCGAGGAAGGCATCGTCGATGCGCCGGTAGATCACATCCACTCGCTCCAGCCCGGTGATGCTCTTCATGTAGACAATATCATCCTTGTCCACCAGCAGGTCAGAACCCTCCACCAGATATGCACCCATCTGTTGCGCCAGATAACTGTGCTCGAAATAGGCCGAGTTATGGATACCAGGTGTGAGCACGACGATCAGAGGCTGGTCGCCGGGACGTGGCGACAATGCGGCCAGTGTCTGGTAGAGCTGTGTGGGGTAGTCGTCGACAGGCAGGATAGTGGTGGTACGAAACACTTCGGGAAATATCCGCTTCATCACCTGGCGATTGCCCAGCATGTAGGACACACCGGACGGAACGCGCAGATTATCTTCCAGCACATAAACGATCCCATCTCGATCCCGCACCAGATCAGTGCCGCAAATGTGCGCCCACACGCCAAAGCGGGGCGTGATGCCGATACACTCCATGCGATAGTTTCCAGACCCGACCAGCACTTCCGCGGGAAACACGCGATCCTTGATGATGCGTTGCTCGTTATACAGATCGTTGATGAACAGATTCAGTGCGGTCAGCCGCTGCTTGAGCCCGGCTTGTATGCATTCCCACTCCTTGCGCGCCATCACCCTTGGAATGGGATCGAACGGCCATGCGCGGTCGATATTGCCCGATTCGCTGTATATCGTGAACGTGATGCCCATTGCCTTGATCGTGGCATCCACTTCCTTGCGGCGTGCGGCCAGATCGTTCTCATCCAGCGAATTCAAATAGTCGATCAATGGCCGCGCAGCAAGCCGCGGCTGCAGGTCGCGATCCAGCAGCTCATCGTAGGCCGTGTTGTTGGCGTATTCGGAAGTAGCGAGTTCCATTTGGCGTTTAAGAGTTGGTCTTGCAGAGTACTAAGCGAATACCGTGCCCGTGTTAAACCTGAACGAGGTAAACGAATACCCCAGCGATTTACTCGGGGCCAACAAGCAACTCTGCAAATGTTCAATTTTCTGCTACGGATGTTGTGGCTCAATATTTGCTGAGTACTTGAGAAACGCTTTTGACATCACTGCATCCCTTGGGAAATGGAGTGATGGCGTACGGCAGGTGTTCAGCGGACTGCCCAATCTACCTGAGCCTGAATGCATGAAAAATAAATTATGAAAAAATCTGCTGTTGAAAAATTGCAATCAACCGGACTTGTGCGTAACGGCGACAAGCTGAACTCGGTATTCTTCGAAGAATATTTGCAGAGGCTGTTGGTAGAGCGGGACAGTTGCGGCCTCACCGAAATGATAGGCGGGATCGAAGCACTGATGATCACGGTCGAGCCGGGCAACTCGATCGAGTACATCGCCGAGCTTGCGCTGATGACGCCGTATCATTATCTGGTGACGCTAGACAGCCCGCGACACCTGACGCACATCCTGCGCATCGACATGAATTCGCCGGACATCCTGCTGCGCGAAGTGAAGAATCCTGACTACTACGATATTTTCCGCAACCTCAACGACCTGCACCCGGTGGGCTCGCAGCGCCCGCACAGCCGTTATCTGGGTGAGATACTCTGGGTCAGCGACCGTGAGCAGGTGCTGGAGCTTCAGCAGGCGCGCGAATTTCGTTTCTTTGCGCCCGATGCGCTGGCGGAACTCGATCTGCCCAGCAACGTGAGTATCAGCAAGCCTTCGCCATACACGCAGAATGTGGTCGGTTACATGGAGCGCGATCCCGGTGCGGTTCGCGTCTATCATCCGCTGGGAAATTGCAGCATCGTCGCGCATGCGCAGGACACTTATGAGAAAGCCAAGGAGCTGCAGGAAAAATTAAACATAAGCGATTTGATCCAGCCGATAGACCATCTGGCGACGCGCGTCTACAGCCAGAATCGTGAAGCGGCGCTGCTCGAATACCTGGCCTTGTCCAGTTATTACTATTGGGGCAGCTATAATATCCCCGACCAGAATTCTTCGACCAACGTGTGCAAGAGTGTGCGGCCGGTGCCGGAGTCTGCCAGTCCGGCAAAAGTCTTCACCGCGAACAACCTGCCGTATTGCGTGAACCATCTCGACAAGTTGCCCTCACCCACGGAAACCTTCGTGCGCAATTATGGCGCGCGCCTGCATCACATCGCGCTGTCGGTGAAAGACGGCGAGCGCGGCGGCAAGGAGAACATCGATTTCGTCGTCGATGCCATCGCCAGCCAGGGCAAGGGCTTCCTGCTGGAAGTGGTCGGATCGCGCGATGCCGGTTTGAAGCAGATATTTTCCACCGCTTCGGTATTTTCCGCTTTGATCATCGAGTACGTGCAACGCTTCGGTGATTTCCAGGGTTTCTTCACGCGTGACAATGTGGCCCGCCTGACTGCCGCAGCCGGTACTGAAGAGTCCCTGCAATAAAACTCACTGATAACCATCCCATGACCATACGTGTCGCACTCAATCACAAAACCCGTTATCAGTTCGATCGCCCGGTCGGCGTGTCCCCGCATGAAGTGCGATTGCGCCCCGCTGCACACTGCCGCACGCCGATCCTGAGTTATTCAATGAAGGTTCTGCCCGCCAAGCATTTCATCAACTGGCAGCAGGACCCCTACGGCAATCATATTGCGCGGCTGGTGTTTCCCGAACCTTCCACGGAACTGGAAGTGGTCGTCGATCTGGTTGCAGACATGACGGTGATCAACCCGTTCGATTTCTTCGTCGAGAATTACGCCGAGCATTTTCCGTTTGCCTATTCAGACCAATTGCGCAAAGAGCTCGTGCCTTTCCTCGAGACGGAAGAAGCGGGCCCGCAATTTCTCGCATTGTTCAACGAGATCAAAAACTCATTGCCGAAAAAATTGACCACGACGGATTTTCTGGTCGAGGTGAACCGGCGCCTGCACGACAGAGTCGCCTATACGGTACGCCTCGATCCGGGTGTGCAAAGTTGTGAAGAGACGTTGACGCTGCAGAGCGGTTCATGTCGCGACTCGGCCTGGCTGCTGGTGCATATCCTGCGGCACTTCGGTATCGCCGCGCGTTTTGCGTCGGGTTATCTGATCCAGCTGGTCGCCGATGTGAAATCGCTGGATGGGCCATCGGGAACGGAACACGACTTCACCGACTTGCATGCGTGGACCGAGGCTTATGTACCCGGCGCAGGCTGGATCGGACTCGATCCGACTTCCGGATTGATGGCGGGCGAGGGGCACATCCCGCTCGCCTGCACTGCAGCGCCGATCAGCGCCGCGCCGATCACCGGCCTGGTGGATGCGTGCGAGGCGACGCTGGATTTTGCGATGACGGTTACGCGCATCCACGAAGACCCGCGTGTCACCAAACCTTACACCGAAGAAGCGTGGCTAGCCATCGATGCATTGGGAAAAAAGTCGACAAGGAATTACTCGCGGCGGATGTGCGCCTCACGATGGGCGGTGAGCCGACCTTTGTATCCATAGACGATATGGAAGGCGCGGAATGGAATTTGACTGCGTTGGGCGAAGACAAACGCAAACTTGCCGGCAAGCTGCTGCAAAAACTCAAGCAACATTTTGCTCCGAATGGTCTGCTGCATTTCGGGCAAGGAAAATGGTATCCCGGCGAACCGTTGCCGCGCTGGGCACTCGGCTGCTACTGGCGCATCGATGGCAAACCGATGTGGAACGATATGGCGTTGGTCGCCGACGAGAGCAAGGATTATGGCCACACAGAAGCCGATGCGAAACGCTTTATCGCAGACCTGTCGGCGCGGCTCGGCCTTGATGAATCCTTCATCCTGCCTGCATACGAAGATGTCTGGCATCACCTGATGGCGGAGCAACGTTTGCCGCTGAACATCCAACCGCTGCATCATGATCTCGACACGCCGCAAGCGCGCGCGCGGCTCACCGCGTTGTTGATGCAGGGACTGGGCAAGCAGGTCGGCTTCGTGTTGCCGCTGAAGGCAGCTGAAAAAGGCAAGGACAAATGGCTCAGCAGCGCATGGCCACTCAAGCGCGAGCAGATATTTTTATTGCCCGGTGATTCGCCGCTGGGCTATCGCTTGCCGCTGGCCGAGTTGCCTTGGGTCGCACCGGATGACAAGGAAGTGACTCATCCGCGCGATCCGTTCGATACACGACCGTTGCTGGATAGCGATGCGAAACCACAGCTTAAAAATGTGAAGCTGACAGCAAAGAAAGAACATCCCAAGAGCGAATCACCCAAGGAGATCATCCACACCGCGCTGTGCGTCGAGGTGCGGGCAGGACGTTTGCATGTGTTCATGCCGCCGCTGCCCTACATCGAGGATTATATTGCGCTGGTGAATGCAGTCGAACAAACCGCAAAGTCGTTGTCGATGCCGCTGTGGCTGGAAGGTTATCCGCCGCCGCGCGATCCGCGCGTGCAAAGTTTTCAGGTCACGCCCGATCCCGGCGTGATCGAGGTGAACATCCATCCCGCAAAAACATGGAATGAATTGGTTTCCAACACCACGACTCTTTATGAAGAAGCGCGATTGACTCGGTTGGGTACTGAAAAATTCATGCTCGACGGACGCCACACCGGCACCGGTGGCGGCAACCACGTCACTATAGGTGGGCCGACCGCGGCCGACAGCCCGATGCTGCGCCGTCCCGACCTGCTCAAGAGCCTGATCGCGTATTGGCAGAATCATCCCGCGCTGTCTTATCTGTTCTCCGGAATGTTCGTCGGGCCGACCAGCCAATCGCCGCGCGTGGATGAGGCGCGTCACGACAGCCTGTACGAACTCGAGATCGCGTTCGAGCAGATGGATGCGAAGCTGAAGGAAGGCGAAGAGTCGCTGACTCCCTGGCTGGTCGATCGCCTGTTGCGCAACCTGCTGGTCGACCTCACCGGCAACACCCACCGTGCAGAATTTTCGATAGACAAACTTTATTCGCCCGATAGTCCGACCGGACGTCTTGGGCTGGTGGAATTCCGCGCCTTCGAGATGCCGCCGCATGCGCGCATGTGCCTGGTGCAGATGCTGCTGCGCACGCTGGTGGCGCGATTCTGGAAGACACCATTCAAGGGCAAGCTGGTGCGCTGGGATACGGAATTGCACGACAGGTTTTTGCTGCCTCATTTCGTCGCGCAGGATATGCACGATGTCGTGCGCGATCTGCAGATGGCCGGATATCAATTCGAATTCGAATGGCTGGCGCCGTTCCTCGAATTCCGTTTTCCGCGCCATGGCACAGTTGTGTACGAAGGCATCGAACTGGAATTGCGTCCCGCGATCGAACCGTGGAACGTGCTGGGCGAAGAAGTTCAGGCGGGCGCGACCGCGCGCTATGTAGACTCGTCGCTGGAGCGATTGCAGGTCAAGGTGAACAACATGACCGACACACGCCATGTCGTCACCTGCAACGGCAGGCCGGTGCCTCTGCACCCCACCGGTGTAAAGGGCGAATTCGTCGCCGGCGTGCGCTATCGCGCGTGGGCGCCGCCCTCCGCGCTGCATCCCACCATCGCGGTGCACTCTCCGCTGGTGTTCGACATCGTCGATACCTGGGCTGGTCGCTCCATCGGCGGTTGCACCTATCATGTGGTGCATCCCGGCGGGCGCAGTTATGAAACCTTCCCGGTCAATGCGAACGAGGCCGAAGCGCGCCGCGTCGCGCGTTTCTGGAATCACGGTCACACGCCCGGCCCGATGAAATTCCAGCCGGAAAAACTCAATCGCGATTTTCCCTTCACACTGGACTTGCGTCGCATGCCCGAATGAACATGGGGAAGGGCGTGTGAATGGTTGTCTTTTTTCTTCATCCTTACTATAATTAACTTTGTAAGGATTATAAGGAGATCGAGATGACTACCGATGCCACACTGACCAGCAAAGGCCAAACGACCATACCCAAGGAAATCCGGGATAGCCTGGGCATGAAGGCCGGCGACAGGATGACTTTCACGTTGATGCCCGACGCCACGGTCGTCATGCGCGTGAAAAGCAAGAGCTTGACCAAACTGGCGGGCGCGCTGCACAAGAAGGGACGGAAGCCCGTTCCTGTCGGGCAATTGTCACGTTGATGCTCGGAATCGACACCAACGTCCTCGTTCGTTTTCTGGTTCGGGACGACGAGGCTCAATTCGACAAGGCGCGCAAGCTGATCAAACGTGAAGTTGCAGCAGGGCGAAGTGTTTTTATAAACCAGTTGGTCTTGATGGAAACCGAATGGGTGTTGCGCAGCCGATACCTCGTGACCAAGAATCAGATGATCGCAGCCATCTCAGGCTTACTGGATGCGACCGATGTCCAATTCGAAGATGAGCCAGCCGTTGAGGAAGCCCTTTTCATCTGGAATGATACTGCTGCCGATTTCGCTGATTGTTTGATCGGCGCCAAAAATCGACGGCTGGGATGCCGGGCGACGGCATCCTTCGATACCAAGGCATCCAAGTTGCCAGGCTTCGTGGCTGCCTGACAATATGTTGCAGCAAAACAATTTGACTCCGGTACCTTTTGCCTTTTAAACCCAAAATATCTTATGGATGACACTGGATTAGCCGCATTAAAGGCAGCCTTTGCAGTTGCAACTAGCCGCTCAGAATTGAGTACTGTCATAGTAGCGTTCGGAGTGTTTATCGAGCTTGTAGCACTTTTTGTTTTTAGCAAAGAAATGTCACGATCAGAGAAGTTCGTAATGGTAGTGGCAACAGTGTTAATTACATTGGGTTGCGTAGGAGAATACATATACGGCTCCCGTGCAGCATATACCGCCCAACAATTACAAAATGCATCCGATGCCCAACTCGCAGATACTAAACTAAAAGCACAAAGCGCAGTAGCTGCGGCTGCAAAACTAGGTGTTAGCTTTGGTAATCTTGACCAATTCGTGAAAGATAAAACAAAAAAAATCGATGCTGCAACTGACGAATTAAAACGTGAAACAAAAAATTTAAGCAATGCCCATGATGAAGCACTCAAAGCTGCACAAGAAGCCAAAAAAGTTCTAACCAAGATGGAAACAAATTTGAAGGCATTGCAAGATATGCAGCAGCAGGTGAATGACCTAACAATTGACAGAACAATTTGTGTTCCGTGTGTAACCGAAAAAATCAAATCATTTGGGAAAATACCTTTTATTTTTATAGTTGCAGAAGACCATGAAAGTGGCGGCTTGGTATTTCAGATTGCAACGGCGCTTGAAAATGCTGGATGGGATTGGAAGCCATGGGATTCCTCAGACCATGCATTGCATATCGGAGAAAATATTACAGGTAAACCATTTATGCTTACGCAAAACTCTCTAAGAGGAATTTCAATACAAGTAGCAAGTGCAGACCTTAAAATCCTCAAGAAACCGGCTGAATCTTTATTTTCCGCATTGAAAAGTGAAGGATTAAAAAATGCTTCTTGGTGTGAAATAAATGATGCCGACATGAAAAGCGAAACTAAAATATATGGAGTTATCCATATATTTATCGGAACAAAATGACCAAACATGACGATTACTATCGCCAAGGTAGTGAAATATATAATTCCCTTTTTTAACTCTCCCTACAATATTTCCATCCCTGATCCGTCTACACGGGTATGGATACGACGCTCACCTACCACGCGCTGATGGCCGAACAAGACAAACGCATCGCTGAAACCGTCTCGCGCGAGCGCGGGCGGCTGCGGAATTTCATCCGGCAGCGCGTCGCCGATGCGAGCGAGGCCGAGGACATCATGCAGGATGTGTTCTACGAGTTCGTGGCGGCGTACCGTCTGCCGGAACCCATCGAACAGGTCGGCGCATGGTTGTTCCGCGTGGCACGCAACCGCATCATCGACCGCTTCCGCAAAAAGAAGGAAGAGCCGTTCCCGGAATTGTCCGGCGATGCTGATGAAGGAAACTGGCTGGATGAGGTGTTGCCATCGGCGGATGCTGGGCCGGAAGCGGCTTATGCGCGGTCGGTGTTGCTGGAGGAGTTATATGCCGCGCTGGCCGAGTTGCCGGAAGACCAGCGCGCCGTATTCATCGCCCATGAACTGGATGGGCGCAGCTTCAAGGAGTTGGCGGCGGAAAGCGGTGTGGGTGTGAATACCTTGCTGGCGCGCAAGCGTTATGCAGTGGTGCACCTGAGAAACCGTTTACAGAAAATATACGATGAATTTGATCTTTAAAGGAGAACTGAGATGGGCATGAATCATTGTTGCAAAGCGAAATGCTGGAAGATCGGGCTGTTAGTTGTAGTTGGTGTCGCGGCATTGGGTTGGGTGGTGATGGCGCTATGGAACTGGCTGATCCCAACGTTGTTCGCCGGAAAAGAGATCGGTTACGTGCAGGCGCTGGGCGTGCTGGTGTTGAGCAAGATATTGTTCGGCGGATTCCGCGGTCACGGTTGTCATGGACGCTGGCATCGTCATCGCCTGGAAAACATGACACCGGAAGAGCGTGAAAAATTCCAGGCGGGCATGCGCGGATGCTGCGGCGGCAAGGGCAAGAACGAGATGACTGATACGCCGACAGAGTGATGTGGTTGTTGTAAGGCTGAATAGTTATTGATTGTCGTTCCCGCTTCCGCGGGAATGACAATTTGTTCAGTACGTCCTAACAATATTAAAAGGAGCTTGATATGAACAACAAGATCGCGATCGTCACCGGCGGCAGCCGCGGACTGGGCAAGAGCATGGCATTGAATCTTGCGCAGCAAGGTATCGATGTGATCCTGACTTACAACAGCAAGAAGGCCGAGGCTGATGCGGTGGTCGTGGAAATCGAAAGGAAAGGGAAAAAGGCTTACGCGCTTCAGCTGGATGTTTCCAACAGCGGTTCATTCACGGCTTTTGCGCAACAGGTGAAGGCCGCGCTGGAACAAAAATGGCATACCGACAAATTCAATTTTCTCGTGAACAATGCCGGCAGCGGGGTCCATGCTTCTTTTGCCGAAACGACGGAAGAGCAGTTCGACCAGATGATGAATATTCATTTGAAAGGCGTGTTTTTCCTGACGCAGAAGCTGCTGCCCTTGATGGCCGACAAAGGCCGCATCGTGAACGTCTCTTCCGGCCTGACGCGTTTTGCGCTGCCGGGTTATGCGGCTTACGCGACGATGAAAGGGGCGGTCGAGACGCTCACCAAATATCTGGCGAAAGAATTGGGCGCACGCGGCATCGCGGTAAACGTCGTTGCGCCGGGCGCGATCGAAACCGATTTCGGCGGCGGCATGGTGCGCGACAATCCGCAGATCAACAGTTTTGTCGCGGGCCAGACAGCGCTAGGGCGCGTGGGCTTGCCCGATGACATCGGCGGCGTCGTGGCCTCGCTGCTGTCGGACGATAATCGCTGGGTCAATGCCCAACGCATTGAGGCATCCGGCGGTATGTTCATCTAAGTGCAGCATCGATGCGCAGCCGATAGCCCATTGAGGGACTCTCGGCTTCCTTATCTCCCTTGGGTGCGGTAACGAACAGACCCATCCTTCTGTAGCGGTCATTATCTTGACCCGCGATCCCAAACGTATCGAACCGTCACTACGCAAGGAATATTTGCGCCATTACCCAAGGAGAATATTCAATGCTCAATTATGAGTTCCAGAATGACACGGGCATACTCGTGCTGCAGCCGAAAGAGCCGCTTGAAGAAGCAGACTTCATCGCGCTGACCAGCCAGGTTGATACTTATCTGGAAGGGCACGGGAAATTGCACGGTGTTTTGATCCATGCGCAATCGTTTCCCGGCTGGAAGAACTTCGCCGCGCTGCTTGCGCACCTGAAGTTCCTCAAGGCGCACCTCAAGAAGATCGAGAAGGTGGCGGTTGTTGCAGACGGCGCTATCGCGAATATCGTGCCGAACATCGCCAGTCATTTCATCCATGCCGAAGTGCGGCATTTCGATTTCACGCGCGAGGAAGCTGCATGGGACTGGCTCAAGCAAAGCAGCGATATTGTGGTCTAGCTGCATAAGCCTGTCGGCGGGCGCAATGTCCTGCTAAAATGCGCGAGTTATTCAGTCAACTTAAACTTCCATGCAAGATAACAAAGATTCCATGACCGCGGCAGAACGCCGCGCCAGTAACGGTTTGGCCAGCATCTACGGGCTGCGCATGCTGGGTTTGTTCATCATCCTGCCGATCTTCGCCATCTATGCGCAACATCTGCCCGGCGGCGACAGCCGTCTGCTGATAGGTATCGCGCTCGGCGCTTACGGCCTGACCCAGGCGATATTGCAGATTCCCGCCGGTTGGTTGTCCGACCGCTACGGGCGCAAGCCGGTGATCTACGGCAGCTTGGTCCTGTTCGCGCTGGGCAGCTTCATCGCCGCCTCTGCGGATAACATCTACCTGATCATCCTCGGGCGCGTGGTGCAGGGCGCGGGCGCGCTCAATGCTGCGGTGATGGCGCTCACTGCCGATCTCACGCGCGAAGAAGTCCGCACCAAGGCGATGGCGATGATAGGTATCACGATAGGCATCACGTTCTCGATCTCGATGGTGCTGTCGCCCATGCTCAACAATGTGATCGGCGTGCCGGGCATCTTCGCGCTGACCGGCGTGCTGGCGCTGCTGGCGATCGGCGTGGTCAAGTTCGTGATACCCGATCCGGCGATCACGCGCTTTCACAGCGACACCCAGGCCAGCTGGAGCCATTTTGCCGAGGTGCTGCGCAACAGGGATCTGTTGCGTCTCGACTTCGGCATCTTTTCGCTGCACGCGATCCTGATGTCGGTGTTCATGCAGGTACCGTTCGTGATGCAGAAGGACGGGCTGGAGCTGGCGCACCATTGGTATATCTATCTGCCGGTGATGCTGGTGGCATTCGTGCTGATGGTGCCGCCCATCATCATCGCCGAGAAAAAGGCCAAGATGAAACAGATCTTCATGCTGGCGATCTTCCTGGCGATGTGCGCCCAGGCGCTGCTGATGTTCGCGCAGAACAGCTTGTGGGGCGTGGCCGCAGCACTGCTGGTGTTCTTCACCGCGTTCAACGTGCTGGAAGCGACGCTGCCCTCGATGATCAGCAAGATCGCGCCGCTGGCAGCCAAAGGCACGGCGATGGGCGTCTATAGCAGCGTGCAGTTCCTCGGCGCATTCTTCGGCGCGGCAGCGGGCGGCGCGTTGCTGCAATATGTCGGCGGCAATTCGGTGTTCGTGTTCGCCATCGTGCTGTTGCTGCTGTGGCTGGCCGTCGCATCCACGATGCAGCCTCCCGCGGCAGTGAGTACCAAGTTATATCATTTGTCCTCAATGAATGAGGCGGCTGCGGTAGAATTGCAAAAGCGTCTCGCGCAGGTGCAGGGTGTGCGCGAGGTGATGGTGATCGCGGCGGAAAACATCGCCTGCCTGAAAGTGGACATGCAGGGATTTGATAAAGACGCAGTGGAAAAACTCGTGACGAAAGGAGCATGACATGTCGGTGAACAAAGTGATTCTGATAGGCCGCCTGGGCAAAGACCCGGAAACGCGCTATATGACCAGCGGCGAAGCGGTGACCAACGCGACGTTGGCGACTTCCGAAAACTGGAAGGACAAGAGCGGCGAGAAACAGGAAAAAACTGAATGGCATAATCTGGTGTTCTATCGCCGTCTTGCAGAGATCGCCGGTGAGTACCTGAAGAAGGGCTCGCAGATATATGTCGAGGGCAAACTGCAAACCCGCAAGTGGCAGGACAAGGAAGGCAAGGACCGTTATACCACCGAGATCGTGGTCAACGAGATGACCATGCTGGGCGGGAAATCCACCGGTGGCAGTTTCGAAGTGATGGAAAACAAACCTGCTGCTGCGTCATCCGGCGGCGCGGCACCTGCCAAGGCAGCACCGGCAGCGAAAGGCAGCTTCGATAATTTCGACGATGATATTCCGTTTTAAAGGACATTTTTCAAGTGAAAAAACGACCGCGATGCGGTCGTTTTTTATTTAATCGTTGGCCTGCCAAACGGTACTTGAAATGTCGCTTGTCGATGGCAAGGCGGCCTAGGTAATTCGGGGGTATTACTGTATCCCTGTCATAAACATAGAGTTATGTGTTATCGTACTTTCGTCGAAAGTTCGATGCGCCGGCAACGGGTCGTATTGGATGATGCAGGCTGGATTCGTTGTAGCAGTGGGATCGATTAAATTATCGGGCTAACGAATGACTAACGCTAACCAGTTCTTTCTTGGACGGCAATCGATACTGGATCGCGACCAGAACCTGGCCGGGTTCGAATTGTTGTTCCGCTCCGGACACAAGAATGCGGCGCAGTTCCAGAATGACGACATCGCCACCAGCCTGGTGATCAACCACTCCTTCAATGAGCTGGGTTTCAAGACCGTGCTCGGCAACTATCGCGGCTATATCAATGTCAGCAAGTCCATCTTGATGAGCGACATGATCGAATTGATGCCCAAGGATCAGGTGGTGCTCGAGCTGTTGGAAAGTGTCCGGATCGATGCCGAGGTGGTGGAACGTTGCAAGCACCTCAAGACCATGGGCTATATGCTGGCGCTTGATGACCTCAACCATTACGCGCCGCATTTCGAGCCGTTACGCGGTGTGATTGATGTGGTGAAGGTTGATATCGAGCATATAGACCATGCCGATCTCGCCAAAATCATGGGCCATTTCAACAAATGGCCGGCGAAACTGCTCGCGGAAAAAGTGGACGACAGGGAAACTGCCAGGCATTGTTTCGATCTCGGCTTCGACCTGTTTCAGGGCTATTACTTTTCCAAGCCGATCATCATCACCGGCAAGCGTCTTTCGCATTCGGAACTGGAGTTGATACGCCTGATCGGGATGGTGACGAATGAGGCGTCAAACGCGGACATCGAGGCGGTGTTCAAGAGGAGTCCCGGTTTGACGTTCAACTTGCTGCGCCTCACCAACACCGTGGCCAGCGGGGCGCACAGGAAGATCACTTCAGTCAGTCATGCGATACTGGAATTGGGCCGGCGCCAGTTGCAGCGCTGGCTGCAGATGTTGCTGTTCGCCAATGACAAGGCTACCGCCTTTCCCAATCCCTTGATGCAACTGGCGGCTACCCGCGGCAAGTTCATGGAATTATTGGCAATGCAGATCGACAGCAACAATCAGGAGCTGGAAGACCAGGCGTACATGGTCGGCATCATGTCGCTGATGGACGCATTGCTCAGCATGCCGATCGCCGAGGTCATCTCGCCGCTCAACGCACCATCCTCGGTGCGCGATGCGTTGCTGTTTCATGCCGGGCAACTCGGCAAGTTATTGCAGCTGATCGAGCTCCTCGAAAAGAACGACATGGAGGCGGCAAACCGGTTAGTCGAAGAATTGGAGCCGCTCGATATTGCCCGTGTCAACAATGCGCAGATCGAGGCACTGGCCTGGGCCAACAGCCTCGGCCAGGAAAAATGGGCTGCCTGATCCCTCGTTGAATAGCCACCCGATATTGCCGCCGTAGTTTCGGTAATCGCTAGCTTGTTCGAGTCACACTTTGCATTTCGCCATCGGTTGTTTGCCGGGTGTCATCGGCAGATACCGGTATGCGAATCCGGATAAATAATGCGCCCAGCAATCCTGCACTTGCGGCAAATACCGCACCGATGAAGAATGCCAGGTGGTAGCCGGCATTTAGTGCGGCGATCGCATCGGCACCCGAGGAGAGCAGGGCATTCGTCTGCGCGGCAGCTACACTGGCGAGCACGGCCAGGCCGAGCGCGCCGCCCATCATGAACGAGGTGTTGACCAAGCCCGAGGCGAGGCCGGATTCGCTTTGTGCAACATCGCTCATTGCGGCAAGCAGTACCGGGTTGAGTGCCATGCCCGCGCCCAGACCGAGCAGCACCATGCCGGGCAGCACATGGGCAGTGAAACTCCCGTTGACCGGCGAGAGCGCGAATAGCGCGAGACCCGCTGCAGCGAGCAACAATCCCACTGCAATCGGCAGCCGGATGCCGAAGCGCATGACGATCTTCGCGGAGAGGCCAAGCGAGAACGCCGCCATGATCAGGTTGGCCGGCAGGAAGGCGAGTCCGACCTGTAGCGGGCTGTAGCCGAGCACGAGTTGCATGTACAGCGCGGAGATGAAGAACCAGGCGAACATCGCTGCGGCCCACAGTACGCCGACGATGTTGGAGGTCGCGACATTGCGCAAGCGGAACATGCCCAGCGGCATCAGCGGGTCGCGCACGCGCGCCTCGATGCCGATGAAGACCGCGAGCAATAACGCTGCAGCAGTGAGCAGCGTAAATGTTTGTGTCGATGTCCATCCTGCTTCGTTACCGTTTACTATCGCATACACGGCCAGCATCAACGAGGTTGTCACTGTCACTGCACCGGCGACATCGAGGCGCTCGCCGTGCGCCTGCCCATGTGCATCGGGCAACAAGCTGACACACAGCGCGTAGACCGCGACACCGATGGGCAGGTTGACGAGGAATATCCAGTGCCAGCTCAGCGCATTGGTCAGCAGGCCGCCGAGCAACACGCCTATGCTGCCGCCGCCGGCGCACACGAAGCCGTAAACGCCCATCGCTTTTGCCCGGTCGACTGGTTCGATGAACAGGTTCATGATCAGCGACAGGGAAACTGCGGAGACCACTGCGCCACCCAGACCTTGCACTGCTCGTGCGGCAATGAGCAGTGCCTGAGTGTTAGCCATTCCGCAGGCAGCGGATGCGAGCGTGAATAGCGTGATGCCGTGCAGGAACAAGCGACGGTGCCCGTACAGATCGCCCAGTCGCCCACCGAGCAGCAGGAATCCGCCGAACGTAA
>CAIOKY010000136.1 GCA_903858965.1 uncultured Nitrosomonadales bacterium
ACCCCCAGCTTAGAAGGCTGGTGCTCTATCCGGTTGAGCTACGGGCACAATTCTTTTCTTGGGCTATATATATTTATTATTGTATATTTATTTTACTTGCCAAAACCTGGTCGGGGTGGAGAGATTCGAACTCCCGACATCCTGCTCCCAAAGCAGGCGCGCTACCAGGCTACGCTACACCCCGAAGGCTGCGCATTATACAGACGCAGGGTTGAAAATCAATTTTAGTTTAGATGTTTTTTTAATCTGGGTGAAGCCAGCATCAGGTAATAGCCCATCGACCACAAGGTAAGCAAGGCGGCGAGATACAGCAATAGCGAGCCTATCACTTGGCAATCGACACCCAGCAGGCGTTCGTGATACAGCAACAGCATGATTGCCAACATCTGGAAAGAAGTTTTGACTTTGCCCAACATAGAGACCGCGACACTCCTGCTTTCGCCCAGCTTGGCCATCCACTCGCGCAATGCGGAAATGGTTATTTCGCGTCCAATGATGATGAAAGCTATGATGGCATCAGCGCGCCCCAGCTTGACCAGCACGATCAACGCGGCTGCCACCATCAGCTTGTCTGCCACAGGATCGAGGAATGCACCGAATGCGGAATACTGGTCCAGCTTTCGCGCCAGATAACCATCGAGCCAATCGGTGGTCGATGCCAATATAAATACCGCCGTACCGATCAGATTCTGGTTATGAAAGCTCAGTGTAGTATTCGTTAAATAAAAAACCGAGACGAATACCGGGATAAGCAGGATTCTTAACCAAGTGAGCAGATTTGGAATATTGAGGGGCATGGGGCTAGTGTAGCTGCTGATAAATCTTTTCAGCAAGTGCTTTGCTGATTCCTTCTACCTGGCAAAGCTGCTCGACACTGGCTTGGGCCACTTCGCGCAGGCCGCCGAAGTGGGTCAACAGGCTGCGCCGCCGCTTGTCCCCTACCCCACTGATTTCTTCCAGCGAAGATGCGGTACGCGCTTTACCGCGTTTGGCGCGATGTCCGGTGATGGCGAAGCGATGGGCTTCGTCGCGTATCTGCTGGATCAGGTGCAGCGCCGGATCGTCGCTGCGCAACTGTTTTGCCGTACCGTCCGGAAAAATCAATTGCTCCAGTCCGGCTTTGCGTTCCTCGCCTTTCGCCACGCCGATCAGGGCCAGTTCATTCAAGCCCAGTTCATGCATCACTTCCATAGCGATATGCAATTGCCCCAGCCCCCCATCTATCAAGATCAGGTCGGGCCGCGCGCCCTCGCCTTGCTGGCTGCTTTCAGCAAGCTTTTGATAACGACGCGTCAACGCCTGGCGCATCGCTGCGTAATCGTCACCAGGGGTAATGCCCGCAATGTTATAGCGGCGATACTGGCTTGAGCGCATATCGAGGTTCTCATACACCACACAGGAAGCCTGTGTCGCTTCGCCCATCGTGTGGCTGATGTCGAAACATTCGATACGCTGCAGATCCGGCATATCCAAAAATTCGCGCAGCTTGTCCAAGCGCAGCTTTTGCCCGCCCTGCTGCATTGCCCGTTGCTGCAAGGCCAGCAAGGCATTGCGCTGGCCCATTTCCAGCCACTGCCTGCGCTCCCCGCTCCTCGCCTGGCTGATCTTTACGCCATGCCCTGCTTGTTCGCTGAGCAATTGTGCCAGTGCTTCATCATCACATTCGGCATCCAATACCAGCAAGGGAGGCACGCCGCGATTCAAATAATGCTGCGCGATGAAAGCCTGCACTATTTCGTTCGCCGACAAATCTTCGGCATGCTCCGGGAAAAAGCTCTTGTCGCCCAAATGCCGCCCGCCGCGTACCATTGCCAGATTCACGCAGACCAGCCCATCCTGCCGTGCCAGCGCGATGATATCGGCATCTGTCGCGCCGCCGGTGGATTCGACAAATTGTTTTTGCTGCACGGTGTGCAAGGCGCGCAATTGGTCGCGCAACGCGGCTGCCTGCTCGTAATGCTGTCCTTCCGCCGCCTGTTCCATTGCCCCACGCAAAACCAGCTCGACCTCCTGATGGCGGCCTTGCAGCAACAAGGCTGCGTTGCGTATATCAGCCTGGTAATCAACTGCTGAAATCAATTTCACGCACGGCGCCGTGCAACGATGGATCTGGTGCAATAAACAAGGGCGGGTACGATTGTTGAACACACTGTTTTCACAGGTTCGGATACGAAAAATCTTTTGCAAAAGCTGGATGCTTTCCTTGGCTGCATAGGAATTCGGGTATGGCCCGAAATATTGGTGCTGCCGGTTGGGTGTGCCGCGGTAGTAGGTCAGGCGTGGAAAATCATCCTCGGTCAGCACAATATACGGGTAAGACTTATCATCTATAAACAATATGTTATAGCGTGGTCTTAATGATTTAATTAAATTGTTTTCGAGCAGCAATGCTTCGGCTTCAGAGCGGGTAACCGTCGTTTCAATACGTGCAATATGCGACACCATCAAACTGATGCGCGGCGAAACATTGGTTTTCTGAAAATAGGATGCGACGCGTTTTTTCAGTTGCTTGGCCTTACCGACATACAGCACTTCGCCCTTAGTATCGTAATAACGGTACACACCCGGCAACAGCGGCAAGCTATCGAGTACCGGTTTAGGGTCGAATTCGTGTGGCGTGTTACTCACATCAAGCCTTTCAGCCCAACAGCAAACTCCGTTGCCCCTCCGTTTGCCGGATGACGAACCGAGCCTGTAATTGGAATATTCATCTCGCGCAAGAGACCTTCAGATTTTTTCCCCACGGCGATAATCTTGGCAGCCGGAAATTTTTCTATCAATATCCTTAATGCCGGCTCCCCAAGCCTGATTTCTTGAGGCGTTGGGGTCCTGTTAGACCACAAATTATCCAGGCGATGCGGATGTAACTGCATCGCATTCCAAAGGATGGTGCGATTCTCAATGCCAAGCCGATAGAGTGTCTTCCAGACGATGGTGGCCGAGGGTTCAGAGAACGGCAATCGCCTTGTCGACAGT
>CAIOKY010000137.1 GCA_903858965.1 uncultured Nitrosomonadales bacterium
CGGTGGCAAACGAATGTACCGAAGTCAGCACGCCGGAGCGCACCATGAAGGTTCCCAACAAGCTGAGAGAAAATGCCGCTATCGCCAGCAATACTGTCCAACTTTTGAACGCGCCGCGTTTTTCGGTCACGGCCAGCGAATGGATAAGTGCCGTGCCCACAAGCCAAGGCATGAAGGAAGCGTTTTCAACAGGATCCCAAAACCACCAGCCGCCCCAGCCCAGTTCATAATAAGCCCACCAACTGCCCAGCATGACTCCTGTAGTCAGGAACGTCCATGCCACGGTAGTCCAGGGACGCGACCAGCGCGCCCAGGTGGCATCCAGTTTCCCGCCCAGCAACGCGGCAATGGCGAACGCAAATGCCACCGAGAACCCCACATAGCCCATGTACAGCATAGGCGGATGAATCACCAAGCCCGGATCTTGCAACAACGGATTCAGTTCCTGTCCATCGGCTGCAGCCGGCAACAAACGGTCGAATGGATTCGAGGTGAGCAGCATGAACAAGATGAAACCTACCGCAATCAAACCCATCACACCCAGTACGCGTGCAACCATTTCTTCAGGCAGGTGTTTGCTGAACGTCGCGACTGCGGCGGTCCAAATCGACAATATGGTGACCCACAACAACAGCGAACCTTCGTGTCCTCCCCATATCGCTGCGAAGCGGTATTGCATGGGCAATTGCGAATTGGAGTGTTCCGCAACATACAGCACAGAAAAATCATTGTGGAGAAAAGCATTGGCCAGGGTTGCGAACGCCAGCGCGATAAAGATGAATTGCCCAAACGCCAGCGGGCGCGCAACGCTCATCAATACTGAATTATTGCGGGCAGCACCCAGTATCGGCAACACACCCAGGGTTATCGCCAGGAAAAGTGCGATGATTAAAGAAAAGTGACCGAGTTCTGGAATCATATCAGGCCTTTCAAGTGATTATTTAGCAACAGGGACGGCAACGGATGGAGCAGCAGCAGCCTTGCTGGCCGCATTTGCCGCTTCGGCTTTTTTCAGGGCATCGGCCGCTTCTGGCGGCATATAATTTTCGTCATGCTTGGCAAGCACTTCTTCGGCATGCATCACGCCATCGGCTTCCACCTTGCCTTGCGCGACCACGCCCTTGCCTTCTTTGAACAGATCCGGGAGTATGCCTTTGTATGTGACCGGAAATTTTTTATTGGTATCGGTAATCACAAAATTTACCGTCAAACCATCCTTCTCGCGTTTGACACTGCCTTCCTCGACCAAACCGCCGATACGGAAACTACGGCCCTGCGGAACCTCGTTGTTGAATACCTGGGTCGGGGTGAAATATAAATTGACATTACCCCTCAGCGCGTACAGCACCAACCCGACCGCCACGGCCACTGCAGCAACGGCGACAGCGATGAACACAAATCTTTTCTGGCGCGGTTTCATTTATTCCTCTTCTCCTGCTTCACGCATCAGGCGAACCTGTTGCAAAGTAATCTTTCTTTTATGCACGACCATCGCAATCTCAACCGCAAAAATAAGCATCGCAACAGCATAAGAGCCAAACCAGACATACGTAAGCGGATTTTCCCTCATCCAGATATCCAAGCCTATCATCGTTTCATCTCCGGTAATTCGGTAATCCATGTGGTATTGCGTTCACGTTCCAGAATGATGCTGCGCACCCGCGTCAGCACGACCGCGATCGCATATAACCAACAGGCCAGCAACATGGTAAACATGGCTTGCTGCATCGCGACGTGCATGCTGGTGCCGCTGAATTTGATGGTTGCACCCTGATGCAGGGTATTCCACCATTTCACTGAAAAATAAATGATCGGTACATTCACCGAACCGATGATTGCCAGTAATGCGGCGGCACGGTCAGCGCGGCGAGGATCATCAATGGAGGCATGCAGTGCGATAAAACCCAGATACAGAAACAACAGAATGAGTTCGGAAGTCATGCGCGCATCCCACATCCACCAGGCACCCCACATCGGCTTGCCCCACAGCGCACCGGTCCACAATGAGATCAGCGCGAACAACGCACCTGTCGGCGCGATCGCGCTGGCCATCATGGCCGACAAACGGGTGTTAAAAATCAATCCCAGCGCCGCATAGCCTGCCATGATCATATACAGGAACATGGACATCATGGAAGCCGGCACATGGATAAAAATGATACGGTAAAATTCCCCCTGCTGCGCATCCATTGGCGCAACAACAAAGCCGATATACAAGCCAATTGCAAATAGAATCGCAGCGGAAATTGCGAACCATGGAATCAGCTTCCCGGCCAAACCGTAAAAGGTGGTCGGTGCAGAATATTTGAACCAGTTAATCGCCACTCATCACTCCATAGAAATTCGCAACGCCTGTGCGGTCACCCATGGGGTAAATACCAAGGCCAGCACCAACAAGGCACCCAACAAAGACAGATGGGACACCACGCTTAATCCGCTCGACATTGCCTCAACCGCCCCCGTGCCAAAAATCAGCACCGGAATACATAGCGGCAGCACCAATAATGATAATAACACTCCACCACCGCGCAATCCCAGCGTCAACGCCGCACCGATCGCACCGATCATGCTAAGTATCGGCGTTCCCAACAACAGTCCGATTATCAATATACCCAATTCCTGCCCCGGCATATCAAATTGCAAACCCAATATTGGGGCCATCAACACCAGCGGCAATCCGGACACCATCCAGTGCGCCGTCATCTTGCCCAGCACCAGCATGGACAAAGACTGTGGTGCCAGCATCATCTGTTCCAGCGTGCCATCCAGATAATCGGCCGAGAACAATCGCCCCAGCGACAGCATCGAAGCCAACAACGCCGCAACCCACAACACACCCGGAGCCATTTTGCGCAACATGGACAGTTCCGGGCCCACGCCCAACGGAAACAGACTAACCACCATCACGAAAAATACCAGCGTGGTCAACACATCTGCCCGACGACGCATCGCCAGCACCAGATCGCGCTGTATCACCAGCAGCAGCAAATCAAGCATTGAGGATTTTCTCATGGGACAATGACCTTCATGACAGGGTCAGGCTACGCATTTCTGTCCCCGCCACTTGCAAGGGTTGATGCGTGGTAAAAATCACCATCCCCTGCTGTGCCAAATGTTCTCCAATCAATTCCTGTATCAATGCCACAGCTCCGACATCGAGCGCGGTCAAAGGTTCGTCGAGTATCCACAGCTTGGCATCACTGACCAACAAGCGCGCCAGCGCTACACGCCGACGCTGTCCCTGGGAAAGCACTTTTGTCGGCAGCAACTCCCGTCCACGCAGCCCCATACGCCGCAAAGCGGCAACCGCCTCTTTTTCGTCAAGGTCGACTCCGGAGAGCCCAGCCGAAATACGCAGGTTCTCCAGTGCACTCAGCTCATCCTTGATGGCATTCAAATGTCCGAGATATAGCATCTCGGCATAATAATCCTCGTCCAGTTCGCGGATACTTCCGCCACGCCAGACGATATCGCCCTCATCCGGCATCATGAACCCGCACAAGGTACGCAACAAGCTGGTTTTCCCGCTGCCATTCGCACCCTGCACTTGCATGATCTGCCCAGAACTCAGCGAGAAATTCAATCCGCAAAACAAACGATGATCGCCGCGACTACAAGCGAGATTGCTGACTTCCAGCATGAAGAGGAAACCTAAAATTTTGACATTCTGAAGATTATATACGATTGCTTCCGGCAGTGACAACGCTAAATACCAAAACCCGGCCATCATGACCATGCAGGTATAAGTGACATACCGGACAAGGACAAAGTTTAAGGCGGCTATCCGGCTTAATTGATGCAGATGTTTTAATGAATCTCCTGCATGCATACAAGGGTTATAATAGCCGCAATTCATGACCAACCATTTTTAATAAGAGGAAACATATGGGATTTTTGGCCAACAAACGCATCCTGATTACCGGCATGATCAGTACCCGCTCGATTGCTTACGGGGTCGCTCAAGCCATGCACCGCGAAGGCGCGAAATTGGCCTTCACCTATCAGGGCGAACGCGTACATGATCGCGTGTTGAATCTGGCCAAGGAATTCGATAGCGAACTGGTTTTTCAATGCGATGTCGGCAGCGATGACGAAATCAACCAACTGTTTGTAGACCTGAAAAAGCACTGGGATGGTTTTGACGGCTTTGTGCATGCCATTGCTTTTGCCCCGCGCGAAGCATTGGATGGCGAGTTTCTGGATGGCTTCAGTCGCGAGGCATTCCGCATCGCTCACGATATCAGTGCCTACAGCTTCCCGGCCATGGCTAAAGCCGCGTTGCCTATGATGCAAGGCCGCAAAGCCGCTCTGCTGACCATGAGTTATCTCGGTGCAGTCCGCACCATGCCGCATTACAATGTGTTGGGAATGGCCAAAGCCAGCCTGGAAGCCAGCGTGCGCTATCTGGCGATGGAACTTGGACGCCAGGGAATACGCGCGAACGCCATATCCGCCGGACCGATCAAAACACTGGCCGCCGCAGGTATCGGCGATTTTGGTAAATTGCTCAGCTACAATGCGATGCATGCCCCGCTCAAACGCAATGTGACTATCGAAGAAGTAGGCAATGCTGCCGCTTTCCTGTGCAGTGACCTGGCCAGCGGCATAACCGGTGAGATAACTTACGTGGACGGGGGGTTCAACACCACTGCGCTGGGTACAACCGAAGCCTGACCCTGGATTGCCCCACCCAATAAAAAACGCCAGCTGAGGGTGGCGTTTTTTATTGGGTGATGCAAAATCAAGGTTGCGCCGGAACCGTCTCCGGTAGATGCACCTTGATGGTCGCATGCTGCTTTGCATCAGACAGATAAGCGCGTGACATTTCCTCACCCGTCAACTGGCGCAATTGCTGCATGTAACGGGCACGCTTCTCGTCGCTGACTGCGTCGCCCTCCTTGACCGCATCGATACGAACCAGTACATAGCCGTTTTGCCCCGCATCTGAACCCACGAATTGCGGCAACTTGGCCGTATTTGCCTGGAATATCTGCCGCACCAATCCCGCATCCAGTGAACCATGTTGTGCCCGGGTCACATTCTGGACGGCACCCCAACTCAATGCCGGCATATTTCCGCTCTGCAATTGCTCGAGCATGGCCTTCCCCTGCTTTACAGCCAGCGCCAACGCCTGCTCGCGCAACAGTTTTTGACGGATCATCTCCTGCACTTCGTCAAACGCGCGCACGCTGGCAGGTTTGTATTCCAAAATACGTGCAGCAACCAGCGTGTTTGCCGCCACTTCGACCGCTGCCGTGTTGCGCTTGTTTTTCACGACCTCATCGTTGAAGATCGCCTGCAACATCTTAGCCGTCCAAAGCCCGCCTGCTACCGAATCTTTATTCAACCATCCGCTTTTCTCGATCTTTACGCCAACGAGATCTGCTGCGGGCTTCAGCGTATCGCTTTGCTCATAGGCGGCGTTGCTGAATTTCTCCGCCATCTCGGCAAAAATATCGGTGGCTTTCTGCTGCCGCAACTTACCCACAATGGCTTCGCGCACTTCGCCGAAAGCGGATACACGGGCAGGCTTGATCGCGGTCAGTTTAATGATGTGATAACCAAAATCCGATTTCACCAGCCCACTGATTTCACCCGGCTTGAGTGCGAAGGTCGCTTCTTCAAACGGCTTGACCATCTGCCCATGGCCGAAAAACCCCAAATCGCCACCATTTGCCGCTGAGCCTGGATCCTGCGAAAGTTGTTTCGCCAATTCAGCAAACTTGGCAGGATTTTGTTTGACTTGCTGCAGCACCTGCTCGGCCTTGGCCTTGGCCGCATCCTGTTCGGCTTGCGTCGCGGTCGCACTCACCGTAATCAGGATATGCGCGGCGCGGCGTTCTTCCGGCGTACCAAATTCACCGGAATGCTCGTCATAGTATTTTTGCGCATCCGCCGGGGCCACTTCAACTTTTGCCAGCAAATCATCTGCCGAGAATTTCGCATACTCGACTTTAGCCTGCTCCTGGACTTGAAATTCCTTCGGGTTCTGTTCGTAGTACTTCTTTAGTTCGGCTTCATCCACCTTCGCCTGGGAAATAAATTGCTGGAACTGCACCGGGGCTACCCTCACCACTCTTTGCTGCTCGTTCAGATGGGCGATATTGTCCGCCACAACGTTTGTAGCAAACCCATTCTGCGCATAGGCGTCCTGCATCTCCTGGCCCAACAGTTCATCGCGCAAGCGCGTCTCGAACATGCGCGGCGACATATTCTGAGCCGCCAGCACCGTCTCATAACGTTTTTTGTCGAACTTCCCGCCATCCTGAAAGGCCTCTATGCCGCCTATCAATTGAGCCACCTGATCGTCCGACACAACCAATCCCTCAGCCTTGGCGCGCTCCACCCGCAAACGCTGCGCAACCAGATTGTCGATAAGTGCGCGCTTCATTTCCGGAGTGTCCAGTATCGCCATGTCAAAATTGGCCCCCAGTTGCTTACGCATCCGATCCTGCTGCTGACGCAGCGCATTTTCAAACTCTTGCTGAGTGATCTTCGCGCCATTCACCGTCGCTACCACTTCGGCAGAGTTTCCGGATTTTTCATAAGAACTCACGCCCCATAGCGCAAATGGCAAAATAATAAGCCCCAGGACGATTTGGACTAACTTCCTATTCTCATGAACCAAGTCAAACATAGTGATTCCACCCAACAGTTGATTTACAGCACTTCGGTATTTGCGCGATTGGCGTTGCTGAAACAGCGCCCAAAATATTCCCAAACAGCCACGCAGCTTGCTTGATCAACCCGCGAAACTTTGAAAACGAGGCGGGCATGATTTACAAAGAAACAGATGTAAAAAAGGCGAACTTGCGTTCGCCTCAATTTGGCGGAGTGGACGGGACTCGAACCCGCGACCCCCGGCGTGACAGGCCGGTATTCTAACCAACTGAACTACCACTCCAAAAACCATTTGTGGTGGGTGCTGACGGGATCGAACCGCCGACATTCGCCTTGTAAGGGCGACGCTCTACCAGCTGAGCTAAGCACCCAACAAAGTCTGCTAGTTTACAGCATCCTTCAGGCCCTTGCCAGCACTAAATTTTGGCACCTTGGCTGCCTTGATCTTGATTGTCTCGCCAGTGCGCGGATTGCGGCCATTGCGCGCGGCACGCTTGCCGACTTTGAACGTTCCGAAACCAACCAGGCTGACTGTGTCGCCTTTCTTGAGTGCTTTCTTGATGGATTCTACCGTCGCATCCAGTGCACGAGCAGCAGCAGCCTTGGAAATATCAGCGGATTTTGCAATTGCATCAACCAAATCAGATTTATTCACGTAAGTCCCCTTTGCGAGTGGTTAAAAAAACAGGAATATCCCTGTAACGGCTTTATATCAAGGCTTCGCAGCTTTGGTCAAGCAATTGCTAAATAATTTTTATTGTGTCGCATCAAGCTTGCGCTGGCACACTCAAGCTGTTAGGAATTATCCATTTAACGTTTTAATGCTTGGTTACCAGCGCCGAATCGGCTTGTCCGGCATCTGCCGCCAAAGCAACTACCGCAGGCGCTTCAGCCAACTCTGCAAGCGGCTCCGGCTTGCGTTCCAGCGCCATCTCCAGAACCTGGTCTATCCATTTAACCGGATGAATATCCAATTTGTTTTTAATGTTGTCAGGAATTTCCGCCAGGTCTTTAATGTCTTCTTCCGGTATCAACACCACTTTGATGCCACCACGTTGGGCAGCTAGAAGTTTTTCCTTCAAGCCACCTATCGGCAACACTTCACCACGCAAAGTAATCTCACCGGTCATAGCCACATCGGCACGCACCGGTATCCCGGTCAATACCGAAACGATCGCAGTACACATTCCCACACCTGCACTCGGCCCATCCTTAGGCGTCGCACCTTCCGGGAGATGGATATGCAGGTCATTCTTCTGATAGAACTCTTCGTTGATCCCCAGGCGTTTGGCGCGGCTACGCACCACGCTCAACGCTGCCTGGATGGATTCCTGCATCACATCCCCCAGTTTGCCTGTGGTTGTGGTCTTGCCTTTACCAGGCAGCACCGCAGCTTCGATAGTGAGCAACTCACCGCCGACTTCGGTCCATGCCAAGCCTGTTACCTGGCCGATCTGATTGTTTTTCTCGGCAACACCATAGGAATAACGACGCACACCAAGGTATTTGTCTAGATTGCGCGAATTGACAGTCACTTTGGTATCGCGATCCTTTAACGAAAGTGACTTCACCACCTTGCGGCATATCTTGGATATCTCGCGTTCCAAACCACGCACCCCGGCTTCACGCACGTAGTAGCGCACGATATCGCGCAAAGCGCTTTCCGAGATACTGATCTCTTCGGGTTTCAGCCCGTTATTCTTGAGCACCTTGGGCACCAGATAGCGCGTCGCGATATTGATCTTCTCATCTTCCATGTAACTGGAGACATGGATAATCTCCATACGATCCAACAACGCATCAGGAATATTCAGCGTGTTTGCTGTCGCCACGAACATCACATCGGACAGGTCATACTCGACCTCGACATAATGATCGACGAACGTGCTGTTCTGCTCGGGATCAAGCACTTCCAGCAGCGCGGACGAAGGATCGCCGCGCATATCCATACCCATCTTGTCCACTTCATCGAGCAGGAACAACGGATTCTTCACCCCGACCTTGCTCATGTTCTGCAAGATCTTGCCCGGCATGGAGCCGATATAAGTACGGCGATGACCGCGTATCTCCGATTCATCGCGCACACCGCCCAATGACATGCGCACGAATTTACGATTCGTGGCGCGCGCGATCGACTGCCCCAGCGAAGTCTTGCCCACGCCGGGTGGGCCGACCAGGCAAAGGATAGGAGCCTTCATCTTGTCCATGCGCTGCTGCACCGCCAGATATTCGAGTATGCGTTCCTTGACCTTGTCCAGCCCATAGTGATCCTCTTCCAGCACCACCTCGGACTTCTTCAGATCAGCACTGATCTTGGTCTTTTTCTTCCATGGCAATCCCATCAGCACATCAATGTAATTGCGCACCACAGTAGCTTCGGCTGACATCGGCGACATCAAACGCAATTTCTTCAACTCGGCTTCGGCTTTGTTGCGTGCCTCTTTCGGCATGTGCGCAGCTTTGATCTTCTTTTCCAGTTCATCGAAGTCGGTACCTTCTTCGCCGTCGCCCAGCTCTTTCTGGATCGCCTTGACCTGTTCGTTCAGGTAATACTCGCGCTGGCTCTTCTCCATCTGGCGCCGTACACGGCCGCGGATACGCTTTTCGACCTGAAGAATATCGATCTCGCCTTCCAGCAATCCCAGCAAATGTTCCAGACGTTTGCGCACGCCAAAAATTTCCAGCACTTCCTGCTTCTGCTCAAGCTTGAGCGGCAAGTGCGCAGCGATCGTATCGGCCAAGCGACCGGCATCATCAATACCTGCCAGCGATGTCAGAATTTCCGGCGGAATTTTTTTGTTGAGTTTTACATATTGATCGAACTGCGCGATCAATACACGGCGCATCGCCTCGGACTCGCTGTCCGTGCCATCTTCGGCGGGAACGATCTGCACCTCGGCATCAAAATGCGATTTGGCGTCATACACGCGCAGTACATTGGCGCGTTGCGTGCCTTCGACCAGCACCTTCACGGTGCCGTCCGGCAATTTCAACATCTGCAGGATATTCGCCATGCTGCCGATGGCATAAAGATCATCCGTGCCCGGATCGTCCTTGGTCGCGGACTTTTGTGCCACCAGCGCAATGCTCTTGCCAGCCTCCATCGCCGTCTCCAGTGCCTTGATGGATTTGGAGCGTCCGACAAACAGCGGAATCACCATATGCGGGAACACTACGACGTCGCGCAAAGGCAACAGCGGATGCAGGTTGCTTGAACCTGTGATATTACTCGGGGTGTTTGGGGTATCTTGTTCTAACATGGCAATAACCTCTCAATGAAGTGTGAAGTTAGATGGGGATAGCTTAAAAGAATTCAAGCACCCCATCAGGACAAGATAAAAAGAGCGGGCGGACCGGATCAGGCTGCCTTGTGGGTATCCGCATAAATAACGATGGGCTTGATCTCACCGGTCGTGCCGGTCTCATCCAGCACCACCTTGCTGACATTATCCATGGAGGGCAGGTCGAACATCACATCCAGCAATGCGTGCTCGAGTATCGAGCGCAACCCGCGCGCGCCCGCCTTGCGTGCCAATGCCTTGCGGGCAATCGCCAACAACACGCCATCGCGGAATTCCAGATCGACATCCTCCATCGCGAACAACTTCTGGTACTGCTTGGTCAGCGCATTCTTCGGTTCGGTCAATATTTGCACCAGCGCGGCCTCATCCAATTCTTCAAGCGTGGCAATCACCGGCAAACGTCCGACAAATTCCGGGATCAGGCCGAACTTGATCAGGTCTTCGGGTTCCACTTCGCGCAAAGTCTCGCCGGTCTTGCGCTCGTTCTTGCTGGCGATGGTCGCACCGAAACCGATGCCGGCTTTCTCGGAACGGCTGCGGATGACTTTTTCCAGCCCATCGAACGCGCCACCGCAGATGAACAGGATGTTCGTGGTATCCACTTGCAGGAATTCCGTGTTCGGGTGCTTGCGTCCACCCTGCGGCGGAATCGAAGCCTTGGTGCCTTCGATCAACTTGAGCAGTGCCTGCTGCACGCCTTCGCCGGAAACGTCGCGGGTGATCGAAGGGTTATCCGATTTGCGCGAGATCTTGTCGATCTCATCCACGTACACGATGCCACGCTGCGCCTTCTCCACGTCATAGTCACAGGTCTGCAATAATTTCTGGATGATGTTTTCGACATCCTCACCGACATAACCCGCTTCGGTCAACGTGGTCGCATCAGCCATCACGAACGGCACATCGAGCAAGCGCGCCAGCGTTTGCGCCAGCAAGGTCTTGCCGGAGCCGGTCGGCCCGACCAGCAGGATATTGCTTTTGGCCAACTCAACGCCGTCCTTGTCGTTGCTCTTGAGACGCTTGTAGTGGTTGTACACCGCCACCGACAAAATCTTCTTGGCCTGCTCCTGGCCGATCACATACTCGTCCAGAGTCGCACAGATATCCTTGGGAACCGGCAGGTCGGATTTGTCCGGCTTGCCCAGATCGCTTTGAATCTCCTCGCGCATGATGTCGTTGCACAACGTGATGCACTCGTCGCACACGAACACCGACGGTCCCGCGATCAGCTTGCGCACC
>CAIOKY010000138.1 GCA_903858965.1 uncultured Nitrosomonadales bacterium
CTGTGCCGCATTTGTGCCGCCGAGAAGATTTGCAACAATCTCCGCATGCGGCGCCAAGTGTGCCGGCGCAAGGTGCGCATAACGCCGCACCATTCCTTCAGACTCCCAAGCCCCCATCTCCTGCACAGCGTTAAGCGGTGTACCGTGTTGCACGAGCCAACTCGCCCAAGTGTGGCGCAAATCGTGCCAGCGGAAGTCTTCTATCTTTGCCCGCTTTAACGCCTTTTGCCACGCCTTGGTGTTCACCTGCCGGATCGGCTTCCCGCGAAACGTAAAAACCCGCAATGGATGCTTGCCTAGCTGCCGCTTGAGGACACTGATTGCGACCGAGCTTAACGGGACGTGAATTGCAATGCGTCCTTTTGCCTGGTCAGGATGAATCCACGCAACACTGCGCTCAATGTCTACCTGCGACCATTCGAGCCTCATCACGTTCGCTTGCCTTAAGCCAGTGGCAAGTGCGAACTGCGCCACTTCCCGCTGATGCTCCGGTAATTCCTCAAGCAACCTGCCCGCTTGCTCCGGAGTGATCCAGCGGATGCGCCGCTTGGCTTCGTGATAGAGCTTTACCCTCGGCGCTTTCTCAATCCATTCCCAATCGTAAGCGGCCCTCCGCAGAATCGCACGTATTAAACCTAGCGTGCGGTTGGCCGTTGCGGGACTGGTTTGTTGCGCCTTCGCTTCTCCAATGGCGGCGATTAGCTCGCGATCAATCGTTTCGAGTAAACGACCCCGAAGATATTGCTGCAGCCACCGAATCTTGCCCTTCGCTTCCTCGTGAGTCGCCTTATGCTGGGTTTCGCCCAGCCATTTAAGGGCAGCCTCATCCCAAGTGTGCTTAGGCTTCTCGCCCAGTTTGCTCACCCGCCAAGCGTCAAACTTTAACTTGTCGTGGAGCTCTTGGGCTTGAGACTTCTCTTCGGTATTAGCAGTGCATCTAATGCGCTCGCCGCTTGGTGTGGTGAAATCAATCCACCACGTACTTCCGCGTTTGAAGAGTGACATTCGTACTCCTTTCTCCAAGTCACTCGCAACGCTTGCCGAGGAGAAGCATAAAACGAACGCAAATACTCGGCAAGATCGTCGTCGATAAATACCCAACACTTTCCGATCTTGGCACCCGGGGCCAGGCCCAGCTTGGCGCGCCGGCGCAGTTCCTCGGGGTGGAGCTTGAGGAATACTGCAGCTTCGGAGAGCGAGAGCGTTTTCATGATCTGTTGGTCTGTCAGCAGATGTTTCCCACCGCGGCATGCGATGCGTGCGTGAGAGGCGCCGCTCGCCCGCCGCCGTGGAAAACTCGCTTGTTGGCTACCATTTGAATGCCCTAAGCTGCCCGAAAATGTCGCGGCTGAAGGATCGCAAACGCTGCTTTTCCATCAACGTGTATTCGGGTGAGGCAAGCGCCTGTGCGATCGTATGGCGCTTGGTATTGAGCTTACGGATGTCCTCGCCGAAGGTGGCAGGGTTACGCCGGTACAGCGTCACGGTGCCAGCAAGCCTGCCCGCGCTCTGCCGGTACGCCAGGGTTTCAGTGAATGGCTTGCCTTCTGCCGTCTTGATTTCACCGAAGTGCTCGTTTAGCCACAGCACAACCCGCGTTCCGCTGACCTTCTGCGCAATTGCGTAAAAGCCATTGGCCGTGTCGGCCAGTGTGTCGCCGCCACCGACGATGGTGTGCACGTAGGTGGTTTTGCGGGCCTGCATCAACATCGGGAAGATCTCGTTCTCGACCATATAGGCGAGCAGGTTCGAAAACGTATTGGCGCCGGTGTCGATCACGAAATTGCCGGTTTCGGTCAACAGTGTTTCCATCAACGCGTCGAACTTCTTGGGATCGATCAGCCGGGACTGGCCGGTAACAACCACGTGCTGCACCGACAGCGCCGTGTAATGCTCGAAGGTAGTGTTTTCCTGGTCGGTGTCGAAACAGCGCGCCGCGCCGGTTTCGTTGATGATGTGCTGCGCCAGTAGCGTACTGACAAAAGACTTGCCGATACCGCCTTTGGCCTGGAGCACGAAATGGACTGTGTTTTGCATAATGTATTACCTCATTTCAAAAGTTCAGGATTGCCGCGCGGGTCAAAATCAAACGTCGGCGGCCGTTTCTGTCGTTCAATCTCTGCTGACGCAGGCCATGTCGCAGCCAGCGGTGCACCGTCGGATTGAGGCCCGGTGTTTTCTGTGAAGCCAATCCGGGCAGGTTGTTTTGACGTGGTTCGGCGTCGCTTGCGGTAGCGATAGAGGTAGCTCTTGTAGGTTCGCTCGGTGAGATTGAAGCCGTTTTCGTTTAGCAGCCCCAGGATTTCCGCGTGGGAAACCCCCTCGGCCAACTTCTCTTCGATCGTCGGCCACAGGGTTTGCAGCCGTTTAGCCTTGCGGCCGATCTTGAGCTGCCGCAGTGCTTCCTCAAGCTTCATGATCTGGCGCTCGCATTCGCGTAAATCACGACAATTACCGGCCCAGATACGCTGCCGTGATCTGCGTCCGGCCATGTCCAAGTTCTTCGGTAATCGTCAGGCGAGCATCACCGTCTACGATTTTTTGTTCAGGGGTGAGCTGTCTTGACCGCGGCCCGCCCTTGGCCGGACATGCCCATCCGGTTAGCTGCTGGTAGCGCATCTGCGCGTAGTAATGTCGATGACCATGCACATGCCGAATGCCGGCCTGGGCGCACTGGCCCTTGAAGCGATTAAGCTGCCCCACGTAGCTCATCTCTTTTGGAATGAGGCTGCCAGCTCCGGCAAAACTTTTTGCAATCTCAAGCAACGCGCGTTGCTCCTGCGTGCCTATCGGTATCTCGCGCTCGCGGCCACCCTTGGTCCAGCTATCCATGAGTACCAGCTTGTCGCCCCGGTCCGCCCATTGCGGCCGGATCTTGATCGACTCCTCGCGCCGCAGCCCAAACGCCACCTGCAGCTTCAGCGATAGCCGTGTGTACGGATCAGTAATCTTCGCCAGATCTTCCGCGGTCAGTTCGCGTGCCTTATTCGTATTGGTCACGTATTGCCGCTTGGCAATGCCGTAGTGATCGTTGCTTTTCGCGATGACGTTCTGTTTGCCGATCTTTTCCGCCCACCAGCGCAATTC
>CAIOKY010000139.1 GCA_903858965.1 uncultured Nitrosomonadales bacterium
AATCGCCTTGTCGACAGTCGACCTGTGGTTGCGGAAATACGCGGTATGCTCCCTTCGCCCAACAATCGCTCGCTGGTAAAAGCAATTCCACTGTAGCGACAGCCTTGATACCCGGGCGCTTCACCCGCAAGAATAAACTCTGGATCACAATCCAGATGCAGTGCAAGCCGATTTAGCTTCTCGGTAGGACCATTTCCAGCAGCATCATGCGGACAGCTATCACGCCAGGGATTGAAAAGCCCTTCTAAGCCAAATGGAAGTGTTTCGGTGAGGCTGCAGGCAAGGTGTAGTTTTGACATTAATAATTCATCATAATATTTTGATTATAAATTTAAAATTTATTATTAAATAAGTTATGCTTAGTAAGTTCTATCGAAAAATCTCCAGCTACATGCCGGCAACCATCTGTATGCAACGCCATTAATTATCTATACCTCTATGCCCAAAAATACCGAAATACCATAAACCGATCAGTGCACATATCCCTAACGCGATGATCAAGTAATAAGGCCAGATCACTTTTTTGTCCGCGAATGGATCAATCAGCGAGTGATTTGCTCCTTTTGGCAAATGTGCAAGACTGGTTAGTGTAGTGCCGAAAGGAATATTGACCAGTAATCTTGCGTTGATTGCCCAGCCATTGGCGTCCAGTATCGGACCGAGATTGCGCCGCTTCAACTTGAACCATGCCAGTACCATGGATGGACAAGAAATCAGTAGCATCAAACCGATCACTGCCAAAGGTATTTGCCAAAACTTCAACCCCAGTAAACCGCCAACAATCGAGGCAAGAATGCCGCCGATGGCGCCGATGGCCAGACCTATCGCCGCGAAAATACCTGCGAATTTGCCCACATCAAACGGTGGCTTGGGTGGTACAGCAGGCACTTCGAGGGGACCCTTGCTGGTATCTACCACTGTCTTGAGCATCTTGTCTTCCACCGCATTGGCCTTCGAGGCCGCGAGCTTTTGCAATTGGTCACTGATCATTTGTGACAATTTTTTGTAGGGCGACCAGAACGCCTGGCGAATGCTGATCGGGTTATCAATGATACGCACGATGCTGGCATCCCAATCCCGCCCCTTGCGGTCGTAGAAAATACCGTTGCGCCCGACCAGCAGAAAATCCGAATCTCCTGCCGTGAAAGCCGCCGCGATGCTCATTTTTTCGGCCCCGCCGTTGCGTACGCAATCGCAATATGCCAGGCACATTCCGCTCATATTGGCGAACGATGCATGCTTGGTTACGTCCTCAACCTTGATGCACAGTTCGCAACTGCGCCCGTCCAGATATAGTGTGCCAACCTGGAATATCGCCTTGCCCTTGCCGGTGTAGAAATTGCGGAATGACACGAAGTTATTCACCAGACTGAATAGATCGCGGTTGTAGCGCAGCAATCTTTCCACCGAATGAATCGCCTTCACTTCGGCTTCGACCGCCTTGTCCTGAGCGATCAGGCCATCGATCACGGCGTGATAGTTACGGTCGAGAATCTTGCGTATTCGTACAATGCCGAGTTGCTCGACACTGCTTGTCGGTTTCCTTGCCTGCCATGTTTCAAATGCCATAAACTTGGTACAAAGCACAGCCCATTCCGCTGCACTCAAGTTTTCCTTGTTACCCAGTTGTGGCACGACAATTTTTTCAAATAATGCCTTTATCTGGTCTCGCCATGCAGGGTTGATGCCGGAAACCAAAGGCAACGGCTTGTTTGCTTCCACCGTCGCAAGAGGAAAATTCGCCACCTCAATACTCTGCGCTGACAGATTCTGCGCGGCAAGATGCTGATAGTCGTCTGCCGAACGGCTCAGCGGCAAGGCTGCGCGGGTATCATATGCAGCCAATTGGCAGCGTATGAAATAATCGTCGACTTTTCCCTTTACAGCGTGGAACGCCTCAGCTGCTGCCAGCGTCTTATCCCCCGCAAACAAAATTGCTACATCACCCTCGCCTTCGGCTAGCCATGCCGAATACGCAGCAGCCTCGGCAAAGAACTTGTCGCTGATGTCTTGGTTGATACCGGCTGTACCGCTCAGATCGGCCACAGAACCATTGCACTGAATGATGTCTTCAACCGTTGTGCGCAATTCCGCATCATGAATCCGTGTGGCACAAATCACCCCGTCACCGTTGAAATCCAAATCCGCCACCAGCTTATCGATATCGACCATGTCAGCCAGGGAGATCGCCGTCGCTCCAGACTTGCCCAGACTTTTCAGGATATGCCGTGCAGAGGCCAGCACCTGCCTGCCTTCTTCACTCGCGTCATTTATCTCAGCCAAAGGCAAATAGTCAGTACCCTTGACCAACAAATCCACGCGCTTCAACAGCCCGCCTACCCACGCGATAGCCGCCAGCACCTCATTCACGCGCACATGACCGTCCGCATCGGAGTCTATCAAGTCCAGGGTTCTTGAGTCGAACTCGATGCCGCGCGTCGGGCAACTCAGCGCCACCCAAAGCTTCTGATCAAGTTCCTTCAGTGCCAGTAAATCAGCGCCGCTATCCAGCTGCACTTGGTCAAAACCACCCGCGCGAAAGAAATTCCAAGAGTGTGAATTAGTCATTGCTCTCTACCTGATTCGAAAAATACTTTTAGCCAAGCCAATTATACAAGCCCTTTTAATCAGGGCTGATGATATTCCAGCGTAAATGCAGCGCCATGGTCTTGTCCCAGTACTTTAACCAGATACGGCATCACCTCCTGCAATACGCCATGCAATAGCCAAGGCGGGTTAAGGATGAACATGCCGCTGCCGGACATGCCGAAACCATCTTCGCTCGGTGTTTGTACGCTGAGTGCGATATTTAGCCAGCTCTTCACCGGCAGCATTTTGAGTTGCTCAGGCAATTGCCGTGCTTCGGTACGCTGCAACTGCGGATACCACACCGCATAAATCCCGTTGGCAAAACGCTTCAACCCTTCGCGCAAAGCCTCTACCACACGTTGATAATCCTGCTTGTCCTCATAAGGCGGGTCGATCAACACCAGTGCGCGGCGCGGCGGGGGAGGTAACAAGGCTTTCAATGCACCGAAGCCATCGGCAATTTGCATCAGCACTTGTGCGCCATGACCGGCAAAATTCTGCTGCAATATCTCACTGTCGGTTGGATGCAACTCGAACAGCCGCATCCTGTCCTGCTCACGCAACAGTTCCAGTGCGACCAGCGGCGAGCCGGGGTATAGCTTGATCTGACCGTCAGGATTGATACGCTTCACCAGTGCCACATAGTCCGCCAGTGGCGCGGGGAGATCGTCACGCTGCCACAACCGTGCAATGCCGCTTTCATATTCGGCATTTTGCGTGGCATAGCCGCTATCCAGCGCGTAGCAACCCGCTCCGGCATGGGTATCGATGTACCAGAACGGCTTGTCTTTTTGAGCCAGATAGCGCAGCAATTGTACTTCTATGAAATGTTTCAACACATCGGCGTGATTGCCGGCATGAAAGGCGTGGCGGTAACTCAGCATGATTTTCAGATCATTAAATTGCGCAGGTTGCGATTGTGCCATGCCAGACCGGATGGCGCTGGATGAGATTGATACTGATATGCAGTTTGATGCAAGCCGCTTGAAAAATAATATCTGGTTTCATGTATGAGGTATTATTCCAAGGGATATACATTTTACAGGTTGTTATTTACCGCCCCGGCTTCAAACTTTAATCAGCAATGAACTACACCGACAGTATTTTCATACTATTCTTCAGCATCACATTCGTGGCGTATTACCTCGTTCACAAAGCGCAATTGCAATTGCTGATCCTGGTCATTGCGTCGCTGTTTTTCTACGCATGGCAATCGCCGCCGCTTCTGGCAATTTTTCTTTGCTCCTGGTTTGTGACCAGTCTGTCCAGTTATGGTGTGTTGGTTGCAAACAGCCCGTCCCGGGCAAAAGTGTTCGCTGCCGGCGGGGTCATCATCAATCTGTTGTTGCTGGGATTTTTCAAATACAAGTTTCTGGTGATCCAGAATTTATCGGCGCTTCCGCATCAGGACCCTCAAACTTTGGGAGAATGGCTGATCCTTGCGCCATTGCCCATTGGTATCTCCTTTTATACATTTCACGGCATCAGTCTGCTGATCGACATTTATCGAGGCAATGCCGCCATATTCGCTGAGAGACGACCGAACCTTAACCAGCATCTAAAAGAAACGCTCTTGTACCTGGTATTCTTCCCACAATTGATTGCCGGCCCTATCATAAAAGCAAGGGACTTTTATCCTCAAGTCGCGTTGAAGCGATACCAGGACATCGATTTCCCAGGCTGCTTTCGCATACTGGTATTAGGCTATTTCCTGAAATCCGTTATCGCCGACAATATTAGTGAACAGACATACTGGATCGCATACCCGTATTTTCTATGGAAATCATCCGGTGATTTGCTGCTGTTACTCTACGGGTATTCGGCACAGATATTTGCGGATTTCGCCGGCTATTCACTTATCGCGATCGGGTTGGCCAAATTGCTCGGTTACAAGCTACCGGACAATTTCAACTTTCCCTACCTGTCGAGTTCGATCTCGGAATTCTGGCGACGCTGGCACATTTCACTTTCAAGCTGGTTGCGCGAATATCTTTACATACCTTTGGGCGGCAATCAGAAAGGAATAGCGCGAACCTACGTCAACCTGATCATCGTCATGCTGTTAGGCGGTTTGTGGCATGGCGCAGCGTGGAGTTTTGCGATATGGGGTCTATGGCATGGCATGGGATTGGTCCTGGAACGGCCTTGGCTGGATACGCCTGTGTTTACCAGTACGAACCCGGTTTTGAAAGGTGCACGGATTTTTGCAGTGTTTAACTTTGTGACGATAGGGTGGTTATTTTTTAAGCTGCAGGACTTCTCCCAAGCATGGATCTACCTCACTGCACTGCTGCACAGTAATGCCGGCGGCATTACTGCAATATCCAAAGTGAATGTCATTTTGATATTTTATAGCGTGTTCATTTTTGCCTATCATGTGCTCAACCAGTACAAAAACGTGCTGCCCGGAGCAATGAAAGACTTTTTGTATGGGGCAATGCTGTTCCTCATTGTGACTAATCCCGGCCCTTCAGCGCCTTTCATCTATTTCCAGTTCTGACAATGAGAAATTCTCTCCTCATCGCAGCAGTGCTTTTCCTTGCCTACAGCCTGTTCCTGGCGTATGGCCCAAAACCAGCTCAGGCTAAAATGCAAAGCCAGTGGCAGGAAAACCGCTACGCTCTTGAGAAGTACTTGCGGGATATCAAAACAGGAGCCACTAAACATCAGGTCGTTTATGTAGGCAGCTCACTGACTACGCGGCTGGATTTTGCTGATGAATCCGGATGCGTTTACAACTTGTCTTTTAACGGTGATTCTGCCTTGACAGGATTAAGTGCCATCGCGAATTCAGCCGCAAAACCCCGCTTGGTATTTATAGAGATCAACGTCCCGGAACGCGGCATCAACCGGGAATTGATTGCGAAGGCTTCGGGATTTTTGCCGCAACTATCAACCGTTTTTCATATCGAGAATATGCCGGTAAATCTCGTGATCAGTTTCTTGCACTCCGTAAAAAAAGACAAGTCACACGAAGCTGCAAACGAATCCGTTCGACTGAATGCAATCGCCGTGCAAGCTAAAGGGCGTCAAGGAACCCTGCCCCCTGACATTCTCAACAATAACATGGCTGAATTTAGCCGTCTGGTTAAAGAAATTGAAGCGAGTGGGACCAAGGTGGTGTTTTTTGAGATGCCCATCTATCGTGACTTGGAATACACCCCCCGTGCAGTGCAAATCAGGAATGCATTCCAAAGTAATTTCCCTGGCAACCAATTGATAAGTTTTGCTGAATTGGCCCGGGGTCGCAGCATTCAAACGGTTGACGGCCTGCATCTGTCAGACGATGACGTCAAAGTTGTGACCAGCAATATGAGAGTACATTTTAAGGATATCTGCACTGCATCGTCAGCGAATTGAATATCAGAAATATTTTCAGGAATCCATTATTCTGCTATCGATTTATTCAGCATTGCTTTCAATCTCGCCAGCTTGTCCATCCCCTCGTTCTTGGTCACAGTGGGTGCAGCATCCGCATGACCGCCTGCATAGAGCAATTCATCTTCCGGCATTTCTTCCAGGAAGCGGCTCGGTTCGCAAGCCAGCCAGTCCTTACCGCGCTTGCGGCGATTGCAATAGCTGATCTGCAGGCTGCGTTCGGCGCGGGTGATACCGACGTACATCAGCCGGCGTTCTTCCTCGATCTGTTTTTCGTCGCTATCGCGAAACGGCAGGATATCTTCTTCCGCACCGATGATGAACACATGCGGAAATTCCAGGCCTTTGGCGGCATGTAGCGTGGACAAGGAGACGGCATCCGGTTCCTGATCCTTGCCTTCCAGCATATTGATCAGCGCGACGGTCTGCACCATCTCGATCAGTGATTTTTCATCCGCCTCGGCCTTGCGCTTGAGCCAGCCGATGAAATCCTCGACGTTTTTCCACTTGGTTTCGGCTTGACGTGGGTCGTGAGAGTCGTACAGCCAGGTCTCGTAATTGATGGCGCTCAGCAATTCATCCAACAGTTCGGCGCACGGATCTTTGTCGGCGCGATCCTGAATACGGTTGATGAAGTTGCAGAACAACATCAGCTCTTCGAATTGGCGAGGCTGTAATTCATCCCGGATATGCGCCTCGAAAGCTGCCTCGAACAGGCTGATATGGCGCTCTCCGGCATAGCTGCCCAGTTTCTCCAGCGTGGTATTGCCGATGCCGCGCTTGGGCGTGGTGATGGCGCGGATGAATGCCGGATCATCGTCCGGATTTGCGATCAGGCGCAGATAGGCCGTGATGTCTTTGATCTCGGTTCTGTCAAAAAACGAAGTGCCGCCGCTGACGGTGTAAGGCACGCGCTGGGCGCGCAGATGTTCTTCAAATGCCCGTGACAGGTGATTGCTGCGATACAGGATAGCGTAGTCTGAAAATTTTGTGCGGTGCTCGAACTTGTGCGATATCAGCCTCATCACCACACTTTCGGCTTCATGCTCGTCGTCGCGCGCCGCGTAAATGCGGATAGAATCGCCGATGCCGTGGTCACTCCACAGTTTCTTCTCAAATACTTTGGTGTTGTGGTTGATCAAATGGTTCGCCACCTTGAGGATACGCTGCGAAGATCGGTAATTCTGCTCCAGCTTGATCACGCGCAGCTTGGGGTAGTCGTTGCGAAGATTATGCAGATTTTCGATGCTCGCACCGCGCCACGCGTAAATAGACTGATCGTCATCACCCACCACCGTGAGTGCGCCGCGCATGTCGGCCAGCAGCTTGATCAGCTGGTACTGGCAATCGTTGGTGTCCTGGTATTCGTCCACCAGCAGATAACGCAACCTCAACTGCCAGCGCAGCAGGGCTTCCGGATGCTGCTTGAACAATACCACCGGCAGATGGATCAGGTCGTCGAAATCCACAGCCTGATAAGCGCGCAGTGTTTCCTGGTAACGGACATAGACACGCGCATGCACTTTTCCCTCATCGCCGTCGGCGACTTCGACCGCTCGTTGAGGTGAGATAAAGGCTGACTTCCAGTTCGAGATTTGCGTCTGCATGTCGCGTATCTCCTGCTTGTCAGCGGAGTTGCTCAGTTCACTGAATATCTTCCAGGTATCGCTGCTGTCGAAGATCGAGAACTGCGGTTTGTAGCCCAGCAGTTTGGCTTCGGCTCGCAGGATGTTCATGCCCAGCGAATGAAAGGTGCTCACCACCAGGCCTTTGGTATTGGTATTCTTCAGCAGATCGCCGACGCGCGCGCGCATCTCGCTGGCAGCCTTGTTGGTAAAGGTGATCGCCGCGATATTGCGTGGCTCATAGCCGCATTTCTCGATCAAGTAGGCGATCTTGTGGGTGATGACGCGCGTCTTGCCACTGCCAGCGCCAGCCAGCACCAGCAAAGGACCGTCGAGGTGCGTAACGGCTTCGCGTTGCACAGAATTGAGTTTACTTAACATTCAGGGATGCTTGATATTCGGAAACGCCAGGGGAAAATGTAATACCTTTACACAAGGTAGCCATGATACCAAAACAGACGGCTTTTACAGGATTTGAAATTTCTATCCGCGCCTGCCGGGGCGAAAATACGCCGTATCGTCGTAATACGTCTCGTTGCTGTTATCCGCTGCCCATCCCGGTATGCCCAGCAACGGCACCGGGGAAAGATCGCCGGTGCTGCGACAATGTCCGGCCAGATGCTCCGCCAACAAACCATCCAGATGGGTCAATTGTCGGGCCAACGGCCAATTGAAAAACGCCTGCTCCACTGCCAGCAGCAGCCCTTGCCCGGTCATCCCGACATAAGGTTGCAGCGCCTTCTCATACAGGCCGTGGCCAAACAGGAAAAATTCCATTGCTTGTTGGTCGGATTGGGGCCTCACCTGTTTGCGCCGCTGCCAGAATAATTCTTTCCATTTAAAGTCGCGCAGCAGTCCGGCCAATTCGACATCCGCATATGCCACGATCACGCCGGACTCATCCAGCAGCGTACTGACGTCGCGCACGCTGCCGCGCCCCGCGTTGGTCGGCAACTCTGTGCCGTTTGTCAGAACATGGTAATGGCGCGCATTGATGGCCGCTTTGGTTCTGGGAAAGGTCAGCCACACCAGTGCATTGAACAAGTCATGCCGGTTGTGCGCGCGCATCTGCACCTCGCCGGTTAGATAACAACGCGGCTCATATTGCGCCTCGAAGGATAACTTGCCTGATTGTTGCGCCACGAAGCGCAATGCCAGGCCATTCTGAACAGCAACGGGTGTATGACGAGCAGTCAGCAGCGCATTGCAATCGTTCAGCGTGGGAAAATGATCTGTCTCAAGACCGGCAAGTATCGGATGCAGCGGGGCAAACAGTGGGGATTGAAGCAATATTTTCCTGTTCCATTCCGGTGCTTTATTCATGCACAGATTTTACCCGAATCACGTCAAACTCCAGAAAAAAGAAAATGTATGGCTAAACTTATTTCGACTGCTGCCGATATCAACAATAAGGATTGCGTATTCGTGCGCAGCCCTTCAACAACAGGAGGTGTGTCATGGGCATACTGACGATGGATATGGGCAGCTATGAAGTTCTGGAGAGTGATTCTGCCGCCGCAGAATATGACGAGGAAGTGTTGTGTTCCGGCTGGGTTCCGGTTTTTCCGCTGCAACTGTCTTTACCGCTGCAATGGGAAAATAAATCCGCCATACCGGATGATCTGGTAGCTGTTGATGCAGAAGTATTCCTGAGCAAGATGTACTTCAACCAACGTTAACCGGATCATTTTTCGCGCCAAAAGGCGCGAGATAGCAACGCTGACTGGTGTTGCCGTGACGCTTGTTGTTCTTTCCGTACAAACAATTCATTCCTTGCTCTTATGGAGTGACCCTAACCATCAAGCCCAGTTCTTTTATGCGTTCCGCAAATATTTGCAAATGCTCTGCGGGTAGTGCAGACAGGCGTGGCGCTTCGGGTTGCAGCGAGGCCCTTGCCAAACTGTAGAGCAACACACCTTGCGGCTTGTGCCCTGCATGCAATAGCGCCGCAACAAATTCGAGATAGTCATCTTCGTCACGACGCGATGGCGGTGCGCCATCCAATGTGAACCAGCAGGTTTGCAGCCAGGTCGGGCAACACGCGATGGCTGCGATCAAGTTGTCGCGAACCTTATTCATGTTCATGTGGATGTCATTGACTTGCAGCATTCCCTTTTCGCTGGCACGGTCCAGCTTGAACCACACTTCACCGTTGAGCTTCGCCATATCGCGCAGACCCTGCTGGACTGTGCTGCGATATAACAGGCTGCCATTGGTGATCAGCACGGTTTTTATCTCTTCCGGCAGGGCCATTGCAGCGCGCACCCGAGCAATCAGTTCGATCACCTGGGCAAATTCGGCAGCACTGGTCGGTTCGCCATTGCCGGATAACGCAATGTCATGGATGCGCTGCAAGCCTTCCGGAACACGGTTGCGCATGAAATCACCATGCATCAGATCATAGAGAAATCCGCGCAGTTCGTTTTCCAGAACAGCCAGATCTATCGCCGGCGCAGTGCCGCGTTTCAGATCGGGAACCTGGCAGTAGATGCAGCGCCAGTTGCAGGCATTGTTGGGGTTGAGATTGATGCCGACAGATACGCTGCCGGCACGGCGTGATACGACCGGATAGACATAACGCAAAGACGCGCTGTCGCGGTCATGGTTTGTCACGTTGAGAATCTTGTCGCTCAAGGAAGTCTCTATAGCTTCATCGTCGTCTTATGACGGGAATGATGCGGCAGGTTCGCTCATGATTTTCCAAGCGGTAAATACTTCGCCGGATCCACCGGATTGCCGAGCAGGCGCACTTCAAAATGCAGCTTGACTTGGTCGGCATCGGTATTGCCCATCTCGGCGATCTTTTGTCCGCGCGTGACATTCTGGCCTTCCTTGACCAGCACTTTATCGTTATGCGCGTACGCACTCAGATAACTCTTGTTATGCTTGATGATGATCAGCTTACCGTAACCGCGCAATCCGCTACCGCTATATACCACCTTGCCCGGGGCACTGGCGACGATAGGTTGTCCGAGTTTCCCTGCAATATCGATGCCTTTACGATTGGCGGATTCGGAAAATTGGCCTATCAATTTACCCTGGGCGGGCATGCCCCATTCTATTGCCGCATCATCCCCTGTATCGGCAACCTCTTCCGTTTCGGTATCAAGCCTGGGATTGGTTTCGGTCTTTGTTGCAGATACGACTTCGATTTTTCCGGGCTCCTGGACTTTCTCGATTTGCGCCATTGCTGCTTCGCTGTATGGATATTTCACCAGTTTGGGCTGTTCTTTTATCGATGCTTCGATCGGCTTGCTCTCGACTGGCGCACCGGTACGGGCAACGGACAACGCTTTCCCCGGGAACAGCCGGATTTCCTGTCCTATCGAGATAACGCTGGGATCCTTGATGCCGTTCAATTCGGCCAGTTCGTGATAATCGAACCCGTAGTTGAAAGCGATGCTGTACAGCGTATCGCCTTTCTGCACGATATGCGATTCGGGCCGCCAATCCTTTTCGCGCTGGGATTTTTTGCCGGTTGCATCTACCGTGGCGCCATTTTTCTTTCCCGCCACACCGCGCTCGAGGACTGGTGCGTGTGGCCCTTTCGAGGCACAGCCCGCCAATATGGCTATCATCAACAATGTGAAGAATTGATTCTGTTTCATGCTTTCCCTATTAATAACGGTACGAATTTCACGGGCTCCAGGCGAGTTTCCCGGAATCCATGCTCATCACGTTCAACCAGATACAGCCACTGTTCCTGTGTTCCAACCGGCAGCACCATTCTACCACCGGGCGCAAGTTGTTCCCGCAGAGCCGCCGATAGCGCAGGCGCAGCAGCAGCCATGATGATGCCGTCAAACGGCGCGGCTTCCGGCAAGCCAACGCTGCCATCGGCATAGCGCACGCTGACGTTGCGTATCTTCAGGTCACGCAATTGTTTCCTGGCGCGTTCGTACAGAGGCTGGATGCGTTCGATCGTATAAACCTCGCGCGCTATCTGCGCCAGCACCGCAGCCTGGTAACCGCAGCCGGTGCCTATCTCCAGCACCCGGCCAAGCGGGCTGTCTGGCTTATCCGGAGCGGCACGCAAAACTTCGATCATGCGCGCCACGATGTACGGTTGGGAAATGGTCTGGTTGAAATTGATCGGCAACGACACGTCGTCGTAAGCACGGCTCGCCAGGGCCTCATCGATGAACAAATGGCGCGGCACTTCGAACATCGCGGCCAGCACCGTTTCATCCCTGATGCCCTGTTCGCGCAGCCGCTCGATCAGGCGTGCGCGCGTACGTTGGGAAGTCATGCCAATACCGTTAAGATTTTTGTTCATCAAACTTGCGCCAGCCAATCACGCACGGCATCGAGCTGGCTATACTGCGTAAGGTCTATCTGTAACGGCGTAAGCGAAACTTGTCGCTGTGCGATCGCATGAAAATCGGTGCCCTCGCCCGCATCCTGCGCCTTGCCAACCGCGCCTACCCAATACATGGTCTCACCGTGCGGATTGCTGGCCTTCACCACCGGTTCCGCTTTGTGGCGCTTGCCCAGGCGAGTCACGGCAATGCCCTGCAATTGATCGTGGGGCACATCCGGTACGTTCACATTGAGTAACCAGGGATGGCTGTGTTTCTGCCTGGCAAAACGTAGCACCAACTCGCTGGCAATCCTGGCGGCGGTCTCATAATGTATGCATTCTTTGCCTATCAGCGAAACCGCGATAGCGGGAATCCCGAGCAGGAATCCCTCCGTTGCTGCCGCCACAGTACCGGAATAAATCGTGTCATCGCCCATATTCGCCCCGGCATTGATGCCGGACACCACCATGTCGGGCTGCTGAGCCAGCATGCCTGTGACTGCCAGATGCACGCAGTCGGTCGGCGTGCCGTTGACGTAATAAAAACCGTTCGCGGCATGGCGCAACTTGAGCGGTCGATCCAGTGTGAGCGAATTGCTCGCGCCGCTGCGATCGCGCTCGGGAGCGACCACGACAACATCGGCGATCTTGGCGAGATGTTCGGCGAGACAGGCTATGCCTGGTGAGGAATAACCGTCGTCATTGCTGATCAGGATGCGCATGGGGGTCAGGAATAGGCTGAAAAGAATCGTTGCGATTGTGCCACAAGCACACGATGATTTGTATTCTGATCGAAGACTTTCGCAAGAGCTCAGACTTCCAGAGATGCATTGCGTGTCTCCGGCAGGAAGATCAAACCGATGACAAAAGCGAATGCCAGCAATCCGACCGGATACCACATGCCCGACAAGGCATCACCCGCTTTCACGCTGAGCAATGTGATCATGAACGGCGACAAACCGCCTATCCAGCCGGCGCTGAGATTGTGCGGCAACGCCACCGCAGTGTAGCGTGTGCGGGCCGGGAACAACTCGGCCAGTGTGGCGGTCTGCGGACCGGTAATGAGTCCGACGGCAACCAGCAGGATGATCAGCAACACAAATATCATCGCCCGGTTGGTATCTCTCACATCGGCATGTTCCGTCCAGCCTTGCGACTGCAAAAGTTGTATGAGCTCCGCAGGCCGATGGCCGACAATCTCGCTGTTGCCGATACGCACCGCCGTATCATCGGGGGTACGGGCAGGATAAAGGGTATATGACACGCCCAGATTGGCGAGCAATTGCTGGTTGCGTTCGCAATCGTTGCGTGTCGATGTGAATGGGTCGTAGGCACAGGATCCACCATACAACGCCACCGGAACCTCGCGATTAAAGCGCTCCAGTGCCGGATTGCCGTAATGCATCAGACCCTTGAATACCGGGAAGATAGACAGGCTGCCGAGCAGCAGACCGGCCAGCAGCACAGGTCTTCTGCCGATACGATCCGACAGCCAGCCGAAAAAAATGGTCAGCGGGAACAACAATAGCGTACTCAACATCACCAGTGTCCCGGCAAGTTGCGGATCAAGCCTGACCACGCTTTTCAAATAAACATTGACGTAGACTTGCGACGCAAAGAACAGCAGTGAGCCGCCTGCCGAAATACAAAAAAACAACAGTGCCATACGGCCAAGGGTGTGAGGATTGGACAAGCATTCGCGCAACGGTGCCTTGGACAAGGCGTGCTTTTCACGCAGATGGAGAAACACCGGTGATTCATACATGTTCACCCGACTCTTGATCGAGATCAGCAACAACAGGATGGAAAGCAAAAATGGCACGCGCCAACCCCAGGCCTGGAAATCATCAACAGTCAACCAGGCTTGCAGCAACACAATCTGCAACGTCGACACGAGAATGCCCAGCGGCCCCATCAGTTGCAGCACGCTGGTATACGCACCGCGTTTATTGGCAGGCGCATGCTCGGTCAGGTAGACCGCCGCGCCACCGATCTCGCCACCTACTGCAAAACCCTGCAACAGACGCAACACCAATAGCAATGCGGGTGCTAGCATGCCGACCTGTGCATAGGTCGGCAACAAACCGACGCTGAAGGTAGCAAAACCCATCAGCACGATGGTGGCGATAAATACCGGACGGCGACCGTACTTGTCGCCCAGCGATCCGAACAGGACAGCGCCGAGCGGACGCACCAGCATGCCGACACCAAAGGTGGCCAGGCTGGCCAGCAATGCCGCTACCGGATTCCCTTGCGGGAAAAACAGCGTGCTGAAATAGGTGGCCAGCGATGCGAAGGTGAGAAAATCGTACCATTCCAGAAAAGTGCCGAAGCAGGCTGCGATAACTACCTTGCGCTGAATGAGCGCAGATTCTGGTATGGCGAATTGATCGGGCATGGGATGGATAACGCCAAGAATTTTAATTGCCCGCAAGTAAATCAGCTGCGTACCATCGGGAAAAGATGGTCGCAGCATTATACGGTTGCCCGGTTACGCCGTCACCAGATCGAGGGTTGCGGTAGCCAACGACACGCTATTTGAAAAAGTGTAATGTGTGGTACCAAAGGTCGGGTCGAAGGAACTGGACACAGTATCGTTTGCGGCCAGGTTGAAGCTCAGGGTATCCCCGCTATCCATGCGAATAGTCAGACTGGATGCATTGCCGTTGTCCACCATCGCCTGGATATCATTCAAACCGAGCGCAAGCGTGGAGTTGGTTCCGTCCTTGATATCCAGTTTCTCAATGCTGCTTACATTCGCATCAAAGGTGCTCAGATCGAGCGTAGTGCCCGCTGCCATGCCGGTTAATTGCAATGTGTCGATGCTGGTATCAGCGCTGCCGCCATCTACAACAGTATTGACCAAATCAGCGGTTGCGACGACGAGCGTATCGGCTCCGCCACCGCCTGACAACGTATCCGCCCCGCCACCGCCAATCAGGGTGTTGTCATTGGCGTTGCCGGTGAGAACATCGTTGTTGGCGCTACCCTGCAAATTGTTGATGTAATAGTAACTATCCCCTGCAGCATCACCACCCAAGCCGGCGGCATCCGCCTTGCCATCATTGTTGGCGTCAGTCAGGTCGACCGTGACTCCTGCCGCAGAACTTGCATAACTCGCCCAGTCGCTGCCGCCTGCAGCATCGGTGGTGCTGGTGCCGCCGATCAGGGTATCAGCGCCTGTACCGCCTATCAGTGTATCGTTGCCAACACCACCGGTCAGCGTATCGTTGCCGCCACCGCCCATCAGCATGTTGTCATTGGCGTTAAAGCATCCAGCTTCGATTTGGACACCTTGGATGAAAGATAAAACAACGCCAGCACGAAGATCACCATGACGAACACCAGCGTCAGCACCAGATTGCTGAGCGCATCGACAAAGCCCGGCCAAAAATTCTGTTCTCTTCCGCCTTCCATATTGATCTCTGCGCTGCACTAAATTATCAGTGCAACGCGACGATGCCCTCCTGTAATTTACCCATATTGCGCAGCATATCCAGGCCTGCCGTCGCTTCGGCGATAAGCAATTTCGTCATTTCCGTTTGCGAATCGAATTGGCGCTGATAGGCATCCAGTACATCCAGCAAGGAACGATTCGCGGCAAACAACTGTTCGTTGAATGCCGCCAGCACGATGTCGTTCGATTCCATTTCCTGCTTGACTCCATTGATACGGCCCTCTACGGTACGAAGATCATTAAAGTTGACCCTTAATGACTCCGCCAGTTTGCGCTGGATACCGGCGGCAACACCGCTGCATCATGATGCAACAGGCGACGCAACAGCGCACGGTCGAGCAACACATCGGAATTGCTGGCGATATGTTCGACATACCAGGCGCGAATGGCGCGCAAACTGAAATCGAGCAGCGCTGCCAGTCCCATGCCTAGCGCCAGCGCCCACAGCGTTTCAGAAATGCGGTTGCCAACGATCCTGTCATACACCAACATCGAAAATACCGGTGTCAATAGCGCGATAAAATTGATTGCAACCCCTGCCAGCAGGATTTCCACATATTGCGGCCAATAAGCGCGCAATGGAATGAAATAGGACGGTTCTGCACGCCCCCGTTTATTGCCGGTCGCTAGCGGATGCACGATCAACGCCTCGCCGGCATAACGCGCGGCAATCTCGGATGGAGGGGCATCGCTAGTCTGGCCGTCTGCGCGCAAAAAAACCGCGTTGCGTCCGCCGCCCGGGAAGGCCAGCGCTGCATAGCCATCTTCGGTTTTGATCAGTACCGCCGCGGCAGGCGTTTCCAGCACCTGTTCCAGCGGCGCCGTCACATGCTGTACTTGCAAGCCCAGCGGCACGAGAAACAGATTCAGCTCCGGTAATGATGGCGCGACATCAGCCCCGGCATCCTGCCACAGTGTGTCGTATTCCAATGCGCGCAACGCCGCATTCAGCGCCGCGCCAAAGCCGGATACCGAATCAGGCACCGTCAAGACTTGGTTATTCACAGGCATTCATCCGAACATACTCCCCTAAATCGCAATAATTCCAGATTCGAGTGATGCCCCATAACAAACCGGCCATCCACTCATCTTGACACTGCCAGTGTATACAAAAAAAGCCGTGTACATAATGTGTACACAGCTTTCATATCATTCGCGAAATCATCCCGACGATTGTTTCATATGGTCGGGGCGAGAGGATTCGAACCTCCGACCACGTGCACCCCATGCACGTACGCTACCAGGCTGCGCTACGCCCCGAAGGCGCGGATTATACAGAGCGGCTGCCCTTAATGACAAATCATTCTCGCGGTGTATGCGGATATTTGTTGATTGCTTCCGTACCCCGAAGCAAAGAGCAGTCTATGCTCCACAATATAGCCGGCAATATTTTCTGCTGAAGTTTATAACACTAACGAGTTGTGGCCTCTTGCCACCAGTCCGGGAACGCGGCTTTTACTTCGCCCGAACGGTACAAGATATTTGCGGTATCGAGTGCCTCCAGCCCCGGATTGGTTTTGATGACATAGACATTTGAACCTATCGCCAATTTTTTTGCGATCTCCAAATTGTGTGAGGCTAGCCAGTTATGCACTTCAGCCTCACTCCATCCCGGATTCAGATACACGATGATGTTACCCGGCAAAGCACGCATGCGACCTTTGCTGCTCGGTCCATCATGCATGACAGCCGAATATTTTCCTTGGGGATGCTTAGCCTTGAGATTGCGAATGGTAGTCTCATCCGCGTTATCCATCTGCCAAAAGCGGATGGCCATGTGCTGGTGTTTTGCGGGCAAGACCGAAGCAGATGGAATTATGCTTTTGACTGTACTCTTGCCTTGCAAACTGGGATTGAACTCAGCCACCAGATGAGGGTTCAACCACACCTGCTGCTCGCGGTCGCCGTTATACCAGGTGTAAGATTGGGTGAGCGGTGCGGCTTTATCTGTAGCTTGTTTTGATTCCACGGCACCGACATTCGCCGAAATTATCAGGGAAAGCAATATCACTGGCATAGCGCCAATCAAAGTTGATGTGTTTGATCTTGTCATGATGGCCATCCTATAATCAGTGCCCGTAAAATTTGAGGCTCCAGGATTGGAATTTCCCGGTATCCGCTGGCGCCCCATCTTTCACGGTCAGTATCCAGTTGCCGTCAGCAGCTTCGCCCAAGTGTCTCACGCTACCGAACACCCAGCCGCTGTAGGCGGCACAAGTACTGGCACAAACATGCGTCTCGGCAAGTTGACTGACAGCACCGGCAGGGCTGGTCAGTGTGATAGACAAGTCGCCAGAATATTTGTGGTTCGATGTAAATGTGATTTCGACGAATTCGATACTTGGGATATTGGTTCCGAAAACGTTGATGGTGCTGCTTACGGGAGTCCCATAAGTTCCAGTCGCAGTGCTATCGGGAATCGATTGATTAGGCGAGCCAGAAAAAGTTGCCGAGATCACTTGTGCGCCGACGTTGGTCCAGGTTGAAGCCAGCGCAACTGCGGCCGCGGCATCGACCACACCGAAACCGTATTTGTGATTGAAATGATAAGGAGACACTGTAGCTCCATATGCTGTCCAGCCCGCATCGGAGGAATCGTTCTGGCGAGCACTTTGCGCCAGAATCAGGCGCACATCGCGCCAAGTCAAGGCCGGGTTGGCTTCCAGCATCAAGGCGACCACTCCTGCGACTTGCGGCGTAGCAGCCGAAGTGCCATTCATGCATTTCGTGTAATTAATATTGGCGTAATCCAAGCCTGCGTAACCATCATTTGCATTGTTATACGAATTGTCCCCTGCAGTACCGGTACGATCAGTCGTGGTGATAGTGTGCGTATCACAGAATTCTCCGCCCGGGGCTGCGATCCAGATATTCGCCCCCGGCTCGGCATAGGAAGATTGCTTGCCCTGATCGTTCACCGCAGTCACGGCAATCACGCCGCGATAATTGGCTTGTCCGTCATAGTTGGAATTGTCGAAGATACACGAGTAGGCTGGCGTGCAACCCTGAAGGCCTCCATTCCCGGCTGCCCATGTATAAATAGTGCCCAGACCGCCACGGCCGCTGGCGATTCCGGTATCGATCGCGCTGTACCAGGTTGGATCAGGTGCAGACAGCACTCCCGTCCCATCCGGCGCGCCCCAACTGTTGGTCGAGATATCAACACTTGGCGAATCCCGCGTCATCGCATCAGCTTCATTGGACGTAGTATCGTTTTGTAGCAGGTTGTATCCGACCATGTTTGCACGCGGCGCTACCCCGCTGCCGCCCAGACCATTGTTATCACGAGACGCGGCGATACCAGCGACTTCCGTGCCATGGCCTGATGCAGAATCGGTTGGATCATTGGTGGGATCATCACTGCCGGTGACATAGTTGTAACTCAGGCCCGTTGCGGCAATATTCGCGGCCAAGTCTTCGTGACCGATCTCCAGGCCATCATCCACTATCGCGATGCGCACACCCTCTCCTTTGTATGTTGTCCAAACCGGTTCCAGATTGATATCTTCGCCGGTTACACCTGCCACGTTATTGGCATCCAGTTGACCGGTATTCTTGAGATTCCATTGATCCCCGTAAAGCGGGTCTGGTGCGGCGACGGCGGCAACAGGCGTTGCGCTGACTTGCGACGACTCCGCGCTTTCACCACCGTCACTTAATGCAGTGACAACATAGTAGTAAGTCGTGCCATTGGTAAGCCCCGTATGTGTCTGTGGGTTATTGGCCAGGCTGATTTTTGTACCGCTCGACTTGTTCACACCAGACGAAGTGGACCAGTAGATGTTGTATGAGGCGGCACCGGTGACTACGGTCCAACTGATGACATTATTGCTGTCGCGCGGATTGGAAGATACACCATTCGGTGCTGATGGTATGGATACCGTCGCGCCTCCGCCACCTCCACACGCAGCAAGATAAAAGGCCAACAGCAAACTTAAGAAGGGGAATCTGACCAAGTGTCTCAAGATTGAATCTTCAGAAATTCACCGAATCGCATCATATCCTGTTTTAACTTTCCATTTAAAGTTTGGAATGATATGAAACAAGTCACTAGATCAATCCCATCGATCATCCCTGACCTGAACCATCCCATTTTCGACCCTGACGGGAAATGTCGCCGTCGGCTCGTAAGCAGGAGCAGTCAACGCCTCGCCAGTTTTGATCGAGAACCTCGCGCCGTGACGTGGGCAGACAATCTGGTCATTCTCAACGCAACCACCGGTCAGTCTGCCTCCGTCATGAGTGCAGACATCTTCGATAGCATAAAACGTTTGGTCAAGTTTGAATACCGCAACTGCAACACCGTCTATTTCCACATGCACAGGCTTGCCGATGGAGATGGCCTCCACGCGCCCAACCTCTACCCATCCACTCATACAACTTCCACTTCGATTTCCGGTTCTATGGTTCGAGCCAGGTTGCCAATCGCCATCAGTGTTCCTGCAAGGGAGCTCGGGCAACTTCCGCATGCGCCAAAATAGCGTATTTTCAGCAAATTGCCATCCAGTCCGACAATCTGAAGATCGCCGCCATCCGATACCAGCGCTGGCCTGACCTGTTCGTCAAGCAACTTGCGTATCGCAGCCAGCCTGGGTTCGTCATCATCAAAATTGGCGGTATCTTCCGATGCCGGTTTCTCGGCAGCTTCAGCTTCCCGGATAGGTATCGCAATCTCACGCACCAATGCCGGCCAATCTGCCTCACCATCCTGGGTAACCGTGATCCATTTATCCATGTAATACACATTGACGACATGGGGAATCGCGAACAATTTGCTTGCGAGTGGATCGGCAGTAGCAACCTGGGCACTATCAAAAGAATGGGCCGTGCCCCAGGTCAACCTGTCCTTGAGCACGAACTTGACCGCGTTCGGATTCGGCGTGTCTTCGATGTCAGCGATCTTAGGCATGATCACTCGCCGTGCCGGCTTCAGCTTCAGTCGAGACAGAAGTTTCGGAATGCAAAGCTGCGTGCAATGTATGCCAGGGCAGGATCGCGCACTTGACCCGCGAAGGCAGATCCTTGACGCCGACAAAGATTTTCAGCTTGCCAAGATGATTATCCTGGGCGTCCGGATCGAGTGCACCAGTCGCCATGTTACGGAATTCTTCGACCAGTGTTTCCGCATCCTGCACGGCTTTACCTTTGACCGCGCCTGTCATCATCGAGGCAGAGGCCTTGCAGATGGCGCAACCTTCACCTTCGAATGCAATGGAATCAATCTTGTCGTCCAGCACATTCAGGGATACCTTGATATGGTCACCACACAGCGGGTTATGCCCATCAGCATGTCGATTTGCACCTGCTATCGAGCCGAAATTCCTCGGCTTGCGATTGTGATCCAGTATCACCTCCTGATAAAGCTGCCGCATGTCGCTCATGAGAACATCTCCTGAACTTTGAGGATACCATCGAGCAGTTTGTCGATTTCCTGTTTGGTGTTGTAAAAAGCAAATGATGCGCGCGCCGTCGCAGGCACGCCGAAACGCTGCATCACCGGCTGGGCGCAATGGTGGCCGGTACGGATCGCGATGCCGTCATCATTAAGGATCGTACCTACATCGTGCGGGTGCACCCCCTTGATTTCGAAAGACAGTACTGCTGCTTTTTTTGCTGCTGTACCGATGATCCTGACATCGGTCAACGTCGAGATGCGCTTAGTCGCATAATGCAACAGCTCCTTCTCGTACGCCTCGATGTTATCCAAACCGATGCCGTTCAAATAATCGATGGCGGCACCCAGGCCGATCGCCGCCATGATAGGCGGCGTACCCGCCTCAAATTTGGATGGGATGACATTGTAAGTAGTCTTCTCGAAAGTCACCGAAAGGATCATGTCGCCACCGCCCTGAAAGGGTTGCATTTTTTCCAGCAGGTGCGCCTTGCCGTATAGCACGCCGATACCCGTGGGCCCGCACAGTTTATGCCCTGAGAAGGCATAGAAATCACAATCCAGCTCCTGCATGTCGAGCGACTGGTGCGGTGCGGCCTGCGCTCCGTCGAGCAATACCGGCACACCACGGCTATGAGCGAAAGCGACCATCTCCTTTACCGGATTGATCGTACCAAGCGCATTCGATACATGCGACAGTGCGAGGAATTTCGTTTTTGCATTGAATAACGCTTCGAATTTGTCGATCAGCAATTCTCCCGCGTCGTTCATCGGGATCACGCGCAGTACCGCACCTTTTTCCTCGGCCAGCATCTGCCAGGGGACAATGTTCGCATGGTGCTCCAGGCCGGACAGGATGATCTCGTCACCTTTGCCGATGAAGGCACGGCCATAGCCATGCATCACCAGGTTAATCGCCTCTGTTGTACCGCGCGTAAAGATGATCTCGCGTGATTCTCTGGCCTTCAGGAAATGTTGCACTTTGACACGTGCCGCCTCGAATTCCCTGGTAGCCAATTCGCTCAAGTAATGCACTGCACGATGTATATTGGAATGCTCCTGACTCTGGTAGCGTACGATACGGTCGATGACAGCCTGCGGCATCTGGCTGCTGGCCGCGTTATCCAGATAGACCAGCGGCTTGCCGGAAACATGCGTGGAAAGTATCGGGAAGTCGGCCCTGATACGTTCGATATTGAATCGATTCCCTTCCATTATTTCCACAGGCATTGTAATTATATTGGACTTCATATGTGGGCTCCGCTCATGCGTTCCAATATTGTCCGCCCCAAGGATTCGACAAGGGATGGCACGGGAATTTTGGCGATGATTTCGGCAGCAAAAGCGTGAGTAAGCAGATTTCTCGCAAGCTTCTCGGTAAGCCCGCGGCTCCTGAGAAAAAACAACGCCTCGGCATCGATCTGGCCAACTGTCGCGCCGTGCTTGCAACTCACGTCATCGTTGAAAATCTCAAGCTGCGGCTGCGTGTCGATATGCGCTTTGCCTGAAAGCAGCAAGTTGCGGCTGCTTTGTGCCGAATCGGTTCCCGTCGCGCCCATGTGCACCATAATCTTGCCGCTGAAAATCGCATGTGCCGAATCATCGGCTATGCATTTATGCAATTGAATACTCTTGCCTCTGGGCGTGGCATGGTCGATTTGCGTATGTGTATCGGCGATCTGGCGTCCCGCAATCAAGGCCAGCCCGTTGAGATGTATTTCAGCCCTCTCCCCTTGCTGTTTAACATGCAGGGTATGGCGCGACATGCGCGCGCCGAATGCGAGCGAAGTTGCAGTATAGATACTGCCCCGGCCACACTCGACCGAGCAGTGCCCGATATGGAACGCGTTCTTTTCATCGCGCTGCACGCGCACATGCTGCAATCGGGCATGCTCTTTCAATACGACTTCTGTCACCGCATTCGAAAAATAAATCCCGTCGCCAAGCCCGACATAATCTTCAATCAAGGTTGCGCGACTGGATGCATCCATCACCACCATGCAGCGCGGATAAAGGGCGGATGGCACCTCGCGCTTGGTAGCGACATGCAGCAAATGGATAGGCTCTGCCGCTTCACCTGCGACATGCACCCATGCACCGTCTTCGAAAAAATTCGTGTTCAGCGCAACGAAAGCATCCTGCTTGTACGGCGCATGGTACCCAAAATTCTTCTCGACCAGTTTATCCCCGAAGCGATCGGCAAGAGCTGCCACTGTCACGCCAGCGCCTAATTGCGTCACATCGGAAAGTTCGGCAACATAGCATCCGTCGACGAAAACCAGCCTGATCGCACCAGGAATCAAAAATTTCCCGATGTCGCTCAAAGTCAATTTGGCATAGCTGGTGACAGGATGGAAACCGTATTGAAATAGCGCCGACAAATCGGTGAAGCGCCAGTCATCCTGGCTGGTCGAGGGAAAGTTAAGGATCGCGGCATGTTCGAGTTCTGCCGTGCGGATACGCTCCAGCCAGCCTTGCGATTTGACGGTTTTGCCGAGCAACAGCTGCTCGAAGCATTGTTCTCTACTCGGCTTCACGCTGCCGCCCTGAGCCAGTCATAGCCGCGCGCTTCCAACTCCAGAGCTAGCTCTTTTCCGCCGGTTCTGACGATGCGCCCGCCATCCATCACGTGTACATAATCCGGCACGATGTAATTCAACAGGCGCTGATAATGTGTCACCATCACCAGCGCATTATCTTTAGAGAGCAGGCTGTTCACGCCATGCGCGACTATCCTCAACGCATCGATATCCAGACCCGAATCCGTCTCATCCAGAATTGCAAGCTTGGGTTCCAGCACCGCCATTTGCAGAATTTCGTTGCGCTTTTTTTCGCCTCCTGAGAATCCTTCATTGACACTGCGGCTCAAAAAGCTGGCGTCCATTTCAACGATCTTGATTTTCTCCTGAACCAGGTCTTCAAACTCAAGTGGATCAAGCTCTTCAAGGCCACGTTCGGTCTGCAGTGTGTTGTAGGCCAAGCGCAAAAATGCGCTGTTCGATACACCGGGAATCTCCACCGGATACTGGAATGCCAAAAACAATCCGGCTCGAGCACGTTCTCCCGGTTCCAGTGCAAAAAGTTCCTTGCCCTCAAAAGCCGCGGTTCCACCTGTCACGGTGTAATCGGGATGCCCGGCCAACACCTTGGAGAACGTGCTCTTGCCTGAACCGTTGATGCCCATGATGGCATGCACTTCGCCAGCGCGCACAGTGAGATCGACACCTTTCAATATCTCGACACCGGCGACTTCCGCCTTGAGATTTTTGACTTCCAGCAAAACTTTGCTGCCTTTGTTGATCATCCTACACTTCCTTCCAGTTTCAGGCCGAGCAACTTGGTTGCCTCGACCGCAAATTCCATCGGCAAATGCACGAACACATCCTTGCAAAAGCCGTTGATGATCATTGAGATCGCTTCTTCCGAACCGATGCCGCGCTGCGCGAAGAAGAACATCTGGTCTTCGCCGATCTTTGAGGTCGATGCCTCGTGTTCGATCGTTGCTGTGGTGTTCTGCACGTCTATGGTTGGAAAAGTGTTTGCGATGCATCGGTCGCCGATCAGCATCGAGTCGCACTGCGAATAATTCCTCGCTCCCGTTGCGCGGCTGCCAATCTTGACCAGACCACGATAGCTGTTGTTCGAACGTCCGGCGGAGATTCCTTTTGCAATGATCTTGCTTCTAGTGTTCTTGCCGACATGGATCATCTTTGTTCCGGTGTCGGCCTGTTGCAGGTGATTGGTCAAAGCCACCGAATAGAATTCGCCGGTCGAGTTGTCGCCCAACAGCACGCAACTCGGATACTTCCAAGTGATCGCAGAACCGGTCTCGACCTGGGTCCAGGAAATCTTCGAATTGACACCCTTGCACAAGCCGCGTTTGGTGACAAAGTTGTAAATCCCGCCCTTACCATTTTCGTCTCCGGCGTACCAGTTCTGTACCGTTGAATATTTGATGTCGGCATTATCCAGCGCGACCAGCTCTACCACCGCTGCATGCAGCTGGTTGGTATCGAACTGAGGTGCAGTGCAGCCTTCCAGATAACACACCGAACTACCCGCTTCGGCAATGATCAGCGTACGTTCAAATTGACCCGAGCCTTCAGTATTGATCCGGAAATAGGTGGACAGATCCATCGGGCATTTTGTCCCTTTGGGGATGTAGCAAAAAGAACCATCGGTGAACACTGCCGAATTAAGCGCGGCATAAAAATTGTCCCCACTGGGAACTACGCTGCCCAGATATTGTTTCACCAATTCGGGATATTCATGCACCGCTTCCGAAAACGAGCAGAAAATGATTCCAATCTCGGCCAGCTTGGCCTTATACGTCGTAGTCACCGAAACGCTATCGAAGATCACATCGACCGCCACTCCGGTCATCAGCTTTTGCTCATGCAACGGTACGCCGAGTTTTTCAAAGGTGCGCCTCAATTCAGGGTCGACCTCGTCCATGCTTGCCAGTTTTTTCTTCGGCTTGGGCTGCGCAAAATAGATGATGTCCTGAAAATCGATCTTCGGATAACTCACATTGGCCCAATCAGGTTCCTTCATGGTCAACCAATGCCTATAAGCACCCAGACGGAACTCAAGCAGCCATTCCGGCTCATTCTTCTTTTGCGAGATCATGCGTATCACATCTTCGTTCAAACCTTTCGCAACCGCCTCGGTTTCGATGTTTGTGACGAAGCCATGTTTGTATGGCTGATTGACAAGATTATGTAATGCCGTGCTCATGGATAACCCTTAAACTGCAAAACTTTCCCCGCACCCACACTGGTTTTTGACGTTGGGATTGTTAAATTTGAATACATGCCCCAGTCCTTCCTTGACGTACTGGAGCTCCATACCTTCTAAAAAAGGCAGGCTCGTTGCGTCTACCAATAGCTTTGCACCAAAATTTTCAAAGATCGTGTCATTCTCCCGAATCTCCTGCGCAATATCCATGGTGTAGGCAAAGCCGCTACAGCCGGACTTTTTGACCCCGAGCCGTAACCCGACCCCCGCACCACTCTTTTCGATCTGGCTGCGGATATGCCTTGCCGCCGATTCCGTCAATGTTATTGCCATGTTCTCTCCAATAATAAATTCATACTGACACCCTACGCGAACGAATTGCGCTCATATCCACGACATGAGATTTAGGTATGATCATTTCAGCAAGACTCACCTTGTCAAGCGCCTCCTGTATGACATGATTGATCACCTGCCAGTTTCCCCTGGTTGAACAAAACGATTCTCGCGTACAGGTCGAGGTGCTACTGCATTCGGTGATGGAAATAGGACCATCCATGGCATGGATGATCTCAGCGATTGAAATTTCCTTGGGATAACGCGCAAGCGCATAACCGCCCTTGGCACCAAGCACAGAATCCACAAGACCGCCGCGAGCAAGCATTTTAAGAATCTTGCTTACTGTAGGAGCCGCAATCCCTAAACTGTTGGCCACTTCACTTGCGCTGTGGACACCTCTGTCGCAAGCCATATAGGCCATGACCTGACATCCATAATCCGCTAATTTGCTTAACCGCAACATACTCACCTCAATTAATGTAGACTATTTTAGTACTAATTAACTTTCGATGCAACAATCAGGACACCAGAACTTGGCTGCCAATTGAATAATGTATATTATTGTGTCGTATAGACGCTATTCAGGGCGGTAGCCAAAAGATAACCAGCAACTGACAAGGCTGACCGCCAAAATGCAGCATCCGATCGAAACTACTGGAGTCACCCACCCCATTGTTGTTCAAAAATTTACTATTGCTATTCATACTTTTATGCATCGGCAGCTGCGCACACTTGTCCAATGCGCCTGTTATTGACGCCGCACATGGCAAGACAATTGCCGTAATGCCGCTAGATAACCAGACCAACTCCGTTGCCGGAGCTTTATATATGAGGGAGGAAATGGTCAAGCTTTTAAAGCGCAAAGGCTATGCGCCGTTAGAGATCGATAAAACCGACCTCACCCTTGCCAACCAGTTTGGAATCTCTCTAGGCGGCCAAATAAGTGAAGCTGACATACCCAAAATTGCGGCTGGACTTGGAGTTGACGCAATAATAACCGGACGCCTGAAAAATTTTAGTGCCGTATTATTGTCGTATAATGAAGTATCCGCTAATTTTACGTTGTATACAGCCGGTGATTGGCAACCCAAGTGGGCCTATGACGGTGCGGCAAATGCACCTTTTTCAAGGTTACAGAACAATGGGGATTTCGGCACCCAAATCATCGGGGGGATGATAGGTAATGTTCTGGAGCGGTCTATGGGAACACCTTTGCAGGAAGCTGTTGCCAAGTATTATCAGCAGCTTCAGCTTACCCTTCCGACCGGCTGGGATACTTTACATTAAGGAGTAATCATGTCACGTCATATTGTTCGCATCATTCTCATAGTCCTGACGCTTGCGACCAGTGCCTGCATCACGCACATGACTGGCCAGGTAAAAGATGACAGTACATTATCGGGCGAGACGCAGCAGTTGGAAAGCGCGGGCGCTGCCTATACAGGTCCTCAATACACAATCGGCATAGTTCAGTTCGATAACAAGGCTCCGGCCAAAGTTACGGGTGTGGGCGAAGCCGCCGCGACCATACTGCGGACACAACTGGAAACTGCCGGGCTCAAAACCATCATGCTGGATGACAGTGCGCTCAAGGAATCGGATAAATTCATCGCACTGCAAAGATCCGGCGTCATCAAGACCGGCGGGAAATATGCTGATAGCGGCTTTGATGCACTCGATTATCGCTTGTCCGGTGCCATCACCGCATACTCCGAAGTAGAAGAAGGGATAGATGCAATCGTTTTCCAGAAAAAATCTGTCGTTGCACGTGTCACGGTAGATTATGCTCTCGTGGACATTGCTACCGGCAAGCCGCTAGTGGCAGAATCCGGTGCCGGCGAATATCGCAAAACCACCACGGGTGCATTGGGGTTGGGGGCCAAATCTTCTTTTGATCCCAACCTTCGCGACGGCGCGCTGCGTGATGCTCTCGCCAAGGCAACCGAAAAGGTTATTCGCAAATTGAGCACCATGCCATTTCAAGGCAAGCTTCTTTCCATTGACAGTGATTCATTGGTGTTAAAGGCAGGCACCCGATCTCAATTGAAAGAAGGTACACAACTTGCTGTTTACCACGTGGGTGAAACTTTGCGCGACCCGGATAACGGGCAGATTTTGGGATACAAGGAAAGCAAAGTGGGCATCATCAAAATCAATCGCCATCAAAATGAAAATCTCTCCGAGGCAACCATCCTGTCCGGCAGTGGTTTCCAAGTGGGGGATATCGTCAGGCTCATCCCCTAAAGCCTGTCACGACATGCTCCCGCAATCCTGCGGAGGTATGTTTTTACAACACTACTCATCGGGTTATGGAAGTCATACCGATGAGAAGTTCAACCGTTTCAGATATTGGCAATGAAGGATTTTTGGATGAATAGAATCGCTGTCCTCGCGTTGATATATACATTAGCCGCGTGTAGTACCCAGAACAAACTCTGGATCCCGGACTGGAAATCCGCATCCCCTCTTGCCGGCGCACGTGCCGGAACCGCAGTTGTCGCAGCTGATGACACACTTTTCTTGATTGGCGGTGTCGACGGTAAAGATTTTCTCGATACAACCGAATATGCCAAAATTCAGCCGGATCATTCTTTAGGTCTTTGGCAACCGGGGCCGAGCTTAAAGGAGAAGCGCGGCTTTATCGATGCGGTGGTACATAATGGTTCGGTATATGTGGCCGGCGGCGGCAACGGCCCGAATGGACATAATTTATTGAACTCCGTAGAACGTGCCAAAATTTTACCAGACGGTACACTGGGGCCATGGGAAATGGAAAAAACTCAAATGGTCGTAGCCCGTCGTTGCAGCAAACTCATTGCGACCGATAAATTCTTGTATGCCTTCGGTGGCTTTGGTGGCACGTTGCTGGATACAGTCGAACGTGCTGAATTCATGCCGGATGGAAGCCTCGGCGAATGGCAACTCGAAGACAAAACCATGCTCATGCCGCGCTACGTCAATGCCGTCAAGAAATGGGGATCTTCTGCTTATGTGATCGGCGGGCATGACCAAACCAAAGGCGTCGGCATTACCGATGTCGAATGGTCGCCGATAGGCGATTCAGAAAAACGCGACTGGAAGGCAACGCAGCCACTGCAAACCGGAAGATATGGATTATCTGCGGTTACACACGGCGATTACATTTATGCGCTCGGTGGCCTTACCGGAATGGAATTCCTCGATAGCGTGGAAAAAAGCCAGGTTAAGTCGGATGGCCAATTATCACCCTGGCAAACGAGTACTCCGCTCAAAATGCCGCGCGGCATGTTCAGTGTGATTGAATACAAAGGCTGGATATATGTAATTGGTGGCACCGGACGGGATAATTATCTGTCTGATGTAGAGTATGCGACAGTCAATGGAAACGCAGATTTCGGATACTGGGGTGCCGAATCGGACGCGCTGGCTTATAAAGCAAAGCTAGAGGAACACAAAGCAAACCAGTCCCAGTTAGTTAATCTGGGTACCGTAAAAACGGTCCTCCAGGCAGAAGCCTATACATATCTGGAAGTGGACAGCCTCAAACAAGGCGTGGTCTGGCTAGCCGGGCCAAAAATTTCTGTCCAGCCCAACGGCTTGGTGCGTTACAGCCAGGGCGTTCTGATGACTGGTTTTTACAGCAAGGAATTGAATCGCACTTTTAAGGAAATACTATTCGTTGGACAGGTTCAAAAGGCTGACTAACGCTAGACTCCGCCGATGTTTATGTCATGCCCCTAACAGCGTGATGATCTCTCTGATCTCATGACGTAACATGACAATATTAACCGTTGTTGCCGCAAGCACGTCGGCTTGGCTGTGTTGCTGGGTAGGATTTTCCAGCAGATTGCGCGCACCGCTGATTGTAAAGCCCTGCCCATAAAGCAACTCCCGGATACGGCGAATCAGCATCACTTCATGGTGCTGGTAGTAACGACGGTTACCGCTACGCTTGACCGGCTTGAGCTGGGTGAACTCCTGCTCCCAATAGCGCAACACGTGCGCCTTTACCCCGCACAGTTCGCTTACCTCACCGATGGTGAAATAACGTTTGGCGGGAATCGGCGGAAGTTCTGAATTAGGCTTGTGGTTTTCCATGATAGGACTTTTCCACCATGGTCTTTAGTTTCTGGCTGGGATGAAACGTCACCACACGGCGTGCAGTAATGGGAATCTCCTCGCCAGTCTTGGGATTGCGCCCGGGGCGTTGCGGTTTGTCGCGCAACTGAAAATTCCCGAAGCCGGATAATTTGACGCTCTCACCCTTCTCCAACTGCATACGGATTTCCTCAAAAAATGCTTCTACCATATCTTTGGCTTCGCGCTTATTGAGTCCCACTTTTGCGAACAGCAGATCAGCCAGTTCGGCTTTGGTTAGTGTTGTTGTCATTTCTTCCCCTTACATACGCAATTGCGCACCATGCATTTTCATAACAGCTACTAGCAACTCAATACTGGATTCAATTTCAGAATCGCTGAGTGTCTTTTGAGTATCTTGCAATAACACGCGGAATGCAAGGCTTTTTTTACCTGATGCCAATCCTTTGCCGCGATATACATCGAATAACGTAATCTCTGTCACACAACACTGTATAGCTGCATTCTTAGTTTGCCACATCGCATCCAGCAACGTTTGTGCGTCAATTTTTTCGTCCACCACTACGGCCAGATCGCGCCGCACAATCGGGAAGCGCGAGACATCCACCGCTTTGGGGACACAGCCCCGGACTAACGCATTCAGCTCAACTTCAAACCACACTGCGGCTTGCGCCAAATCGTATTGCTGCTGCCATTGCGGGTGTAGTTCACCTATCCAGCCAATGGCCAAGTCATTCAGGAGAATACGCGCTGAACGTCCCGGATGAGAGGCGGGATGATGTTCTTCCACAAAGCCCAACCGGCGCGGTGCAAACAGCGCTTCGACATCGCCCTTCACATCATAGAAGTCGATCTTGCGCGCAACTGCCCCCCATTGCTCAGGCAATACACTGCCATAAGCTAACCCGGCAAAACGCTCATGCTGTACATAACTGCCAACCCCGATAGAAAAACATCCACCCACTTCGAACAAACGCACACGCGGTTGTTTACGCGCAAGATTGGTACGCAACGCGCCAAGCAAGCCGCCCAGCAAACTGCTGCGCATCACGCTCATCTGGCTGGCGATGGGATTTTTCAGGGCGATGGGCGCAGCGTTGCCGTACAAGTCGCGCTCCCATTCCGCATCCACGAAGGAATAATTGATGGTTTCCTGATAGTCGCGCATCACCAGCGCATCACGCAATTGTGTAAGGGGACGTTGCGCCTCAGCC
>CAIOKY010000140.1 GCA_903858965.1 uncultured Nitrosomonadales bacterium
CGACTTGGCGAGCTTCTCTTCAAGATAGTGGATGCTGGTGCCGCCACGACGAAATGCCGCGTCCTGCATGAGTTCCGCATGCAGCGGCAGATTGGTCTTGATGCCCTCGACCACCGCTTCGGACAACGCGATACTCATGCGCGCAATCGCCTGTTCACGCGTATCGCCATAGGCAATCAGCTTGCCGATCAAGGAATCATAATGCGGCGGCACAAAATAATTGTTATAGGCATGCGAATCGACGCGAATGCCGGGCCCGCCAGGCATGTGCCAGGAAGTGATGCGACCAGGCGACGGCGTGAACTTGGTCGGATCCTCCGCATTAATCCGGCATTCGATGGCATGGCCCTTCAAGACGATGTCGCGCTGCTTGACCGGCATACGCTCGCCGGCGGCGATGCGTATCTGGGCCTGCACGAGATCAATGCCGGTGACAAATTCGGTCACCGGATGCTCGACCTGCAGGCGCGTGTTCATCTCGATGAAATAAAATTCCTCGTTCTCATATAGAAACTCGAAGGTACCCGCGCCCTCGTAGCCGATTTTGCGGCAAGCCTCGGCGCAGCGCTCGCCCACGCGCGCACGGCTGCGCGCCGACAAATGCGGCGCCGGCGCTTCTTCGATAATTTTCTGATGACGACGCTGCATCGAGCAATCGCGATCGCCCAGATAAACCGCATTCCGGAACTTGTCTGCCAGCACCTGAATTTCAATATGGCGCGGCTTTTCGAGGTACTTTTCCATGTAGACCATGGGATTGGAAAATGCCGCCTGCGCCTCGGCGCGCGTCATCTGCACTGCATTGAGTAACGCCGCCTCGGTATGCACCACGCGCATGCCGCGCCCGCCGCCGCCACCCGCCGCCTTGATAATGACGGGGTAGCCAATAGAGCGTGCGGCCTTGACGATTTCCTCGGGCACGTCGGACAAAGCGCCTTCACTGCCGGGCACACAGGGAACGCCGGCTTTTTTCATGGTGGCCTTGGCACTGACCTTGTCGCCCATCAAACGGATTGTTTCCGCTTTCGGGCCGATGAAAACAAAACCGCTTTTCTCCACACGCTCGGCAAAATCGGCATTCTCTGAAAGAAAACCGTAGCCCGGATGGATTGCCTGTGCATCCGTCACTTCAGCCGCGCTGATAATGGCCGGAATGTTGAGGTAACTCAGGGCGGGCGAGGCCGGCCCGATACAAACCGACTCATCGGCAAGTTTCACATACTTGGCATCTGCATCCGCTTCAGAATGCACAACAACAGTTTTAATTCCCAGTTCGCGACAAGCGCGCTGGATACGCAATGCTATTTCACCGCGATTTGCGATCAGAATTTTTTCAAACATGGGCACAGTCGGCTAACTGATAACAAACAACGGCTGGCCAAATTCCACAGGTTGGCCATTTTCGACCAGGATGGCTGTGATGACCCCAGTTTTATCCGACTCGATTTCGTTAAGCAGTTTCATTGCCTCGATAATGCACAAGGTATCTCCGCTATTGACGGTTTGCCCCACATCTACAAACGCCTTTGAACCCGGTGAGGCTGAACGATAAAAGGTACCTACCATAGGCGATTTCACCACATGGCCTTCCGCTACCGGGGCTTTGGCAGGTTCAGCGGCAACCACCGCAGTAGCCGCAGGTACTGCAACAGGAGCAGCTACAGTTTGTTGCGGTGCCGCCGCATATGCCTGCTGAGAAGAAGCAACGGTGCGAGTGATGCGCACCCGCTCCTCGCCTTCGCTGATTTCCAGTTCAGCAATGCCGGAACTTTCTACCAACTCAATCAACGTCTTGAGTTTTCGTAAATCCATGATGACCTCCTTAAGCCTATTTTTTATGGTTCAGTGCGAATTGCACTGCGAATTCATAGCCGGCCGCGCCCAAGCCACTAATCACGCCAATGGCAAGATCGGAAAAGAACGATTCCTTGCGGAACGCCTCGCGCGCAAACACGTTGGAAAGATGTACTTCAATGAATGGGATGGCAACCGCCGCCAGTGAATCGCGCAACGCTATACTGGTATGGGTAAATGCTGCCGGATTGATGACAATGAACTGCGTACCATCGGTCCTAGCCTGCTGCACCCGCTCCACCAACTCTGATTCAGCATTACTCTGGAAGCAAAACAAGCTCGCACTATTTTTGCCGGCCAATGTCTTTAAACGTTCGTTAATTTCGCTCAACGTGGTGTGGCCATACACATCAGGTTCGCGACTGCCGAGCAAATTCAAATTGGGGCCGTGCAGCACAAGGATGTTTTCCATGCAGACACTTTACTGTAAATTAGGGGGAATTGTCCAGTGTTTTGGCGAAGATTAAGAAAAAAGATGTTAAAGCCCAACACCTTGCAATGTTTTCAAAAACTGCATTGCATCCTGATAACCTGTCACTCGGAAATCGCCTAATTCTTTGCCTGCTGCGTCGAAGAATAAGATGCCGGGCGGGCCAAACAAGCCATAGCGCTTGAGCAGGGCTTTATCGGCTTCACTATTTGCCGTGACATCGGCTTGCAGCAGTAACACCGGTTTTAGTTTCGCCAGTACGGAAGCATCGGAAAAGGGAAAGCGCTCCATTTCCTTGCAGGAGATACACCAGTCGGCATAAAAATCAAACATTACCGACTTCCCTTTTGCCTGAGCAATGCGTTGATCCAGTTCCGCAATGTTTTTGACGCGGGTAAACTGCAGTGTGGTCTGGGCTTGTGCTTCGGCTCGACCGATACTACCGAGCGGGCGCAAAATATCCCGAGCCCCTGATAATGCGCCGATCAGATAAGCCGCACCCAATAACAGGGCAAACAGGCCGATGCCTTTAAGCAGCTTGTGCCAACCGCCGGCATTGTGCGGCAACGCATCCAATGCCCGAAGGTAAATTGCCGAAAAAATCAGCAAAGCCGCCCACAATATCATCTGCACGCTAACCGGCAGCAACGGCTGAATGATCCAGATCGCCAACGCCAGCAACATCACACCGAAGAATTGTTTGACCGCTTCCATCCACGCGCCAGCCTTGGGCAACAGCACACCTGCCGAAGTACCAATCAGCAACAGCGGCATACCCATGCCCAGCGCCATCACAAACAAGGCAACGCCTCCCAGTACAGCATCGTGTGTCTGCCCAATGTATAGTAGTGCACCAGCTAATGGTGCAGCCACGCATGGCCCCATGATGATGGCAGACAGGGCGCCCATCACAAATACACCACCCAGATGGCCACCATGCAAGCGATTACTGGTCGTGGACAATTTACTTTGCAGCGCGGTCGGCATTTGCAGCTCGTAAAAACCAAACATGGAAAGCGATAGAAGCACGAACACGGCGGCGAAACTGCCCAATACCCATGGTGTTTGCAGCGCATTGGAAATCAGGTTGCCGGAAAATCCTGCCGCAACGCCAGCCCCCGCATAAGTGACCGCCATGCCCAGCACATATGCCAGCGACAGGATGAAAGCGTGCATATGAGTGATCTTGTGGCCGCGTCCGACGATGATGCCGGACAGGATCGGAATCATAGGGAACACGCACGGGGTCAATGCCAGCAACAGCCCTGCGCCAAAGAAAAATGAGATGATCAGCCAGAAACTGCCGCCCTTGAAAAGCTGGGCAATTTGCGAACCTTCAGATACGGGCACTGGGACTGAAGACAGTGGGGTTTCAGTAATGACTGGTGGTGCGAGCTGGCCTGTCGACACATCCGGCAGGCTGACCTGTAATGTCTTGGTGATAGGCGGATAGCATAGCCCTTTCTCGCTGCAACCTTGATAGACAGCATTCAACGTGATGCTGGTCGCCATATTGCTGGGCCGATCCAGCGTGATCAAAGCCTGGAATGATTGATGAAAGACTTCCATGTCGCCGAAGTTGGCATCATGTTTCATTTCGCCTCTGGGCAAACTCACCGATATGACTTTGACGGCACTATCCTTGCTGGTAAAGGAGACCTTTTCACGATACAGATAATAGTCGGGCGTCACGCTGAAATTGGCCTGTAAAGTATGTGCATCGCGCACGAGCACCTCCAGACCGAAAGCTTTATCCGGCGGCAGAAAATCGGGTTGCTTGCTTCCACCCAGGCCGGGCAGGCGATCCAGAAAGCTTTCCGCATTCGCGGCGGGAACGGTGATACACAACAATAACAGTAAGATAAAGCGCATAACTATTCCTTGGGAGTGATGGTTTCACTGCTTACCCAGTCCAGATAAGCAGGTAAACCGGCTGTGATGGAGACAGCGATGATTTCGGGAAGTTCGTAAGGGTGCGCTTCGCGTATCAATTTTTCAAGGCGCGGGTAGGCAACCTGTGTGGTTTTGATCAGCAATGGCACTTCGCTGGCGGTTTCGATATTGTTCTGCCAGCGGTAAGTGGAAATACAGGGGGCAAGCTGATTCACACAAGCGGCGGCACGCGCCTCTATAAGCTGGCGTGCAAGTTTTTCCGCAGATGGCGCGTCGGGCAGATTAGTGATGACCAATAAGATATCGTTCATTTGGCAAAGCGTAAGCCAAGTTGCAGCAGCTCATCCCATACATCACCCTGACGCAAACCTTTGATGGTTTTGTCCAACCGTGCCGCTTGCTGGATGGCACGCTCGATATGCGGAAATTTCAGGCGCCGCGCGGCGGTTTCGATCAACCCCTGCTTATCCTTGCGCACCCGCATGTCGCGCAGGACATTGCCGAGGTTGCCGCCATGTTGCGTTGCCTGCAGCGCCTTGCCCAGTGTACGTATATCCTCACTGACCGCCCACAGTATCAGCACGGTGGCGATTCCTTCGGCGCGCAACCCGTCGAGAATATGCGCGAAACGTGCTGCGTTGCCGCTTAGCATTGCTTCCGAGAGTTTGAAAATATCATAGCGTGCCACATCCATCACTGCATCCTTGACCTGCTCGAAAGACAATTGCCCGGACGGAAACAGTAACGCAAGTTTCTGTATCTCCTGAAACGCCGCAAGCAGGTTGCCTTCGCAACGGTCAGCGAGAAATTCCAGCGTAGTCTCATCAACCGTCTGTTCCTGCCGTTTCAGGCGGCCGGAAATCCAGCGCGGCAGCGCGCTACGCGGAATGTCGTCAGCGGAAACCATCACGCCGTGCCGTTCCAATGCGCCAAACCATTGGCTTTTCTGGGCGGTCCAGTCGAGCTTGGGCAAGGAGATCAGCGTAAGTACATCCTCGCTGAGATTAGCACAATAGTCCTGCAATGCCTGTCCGCCTTCCACACCCGGTTTGCCGGAAGGGATGCGCAAATCAATCACTTTGTGCGAGGCGAACAGGGACAGGCTTTGCGCGCTGTTCTGCAATTCGCCCCATTTGAAATGCTGCTCGGCGATAAATGTCTCCCGCTCGCCATATCCGGCAGCACGCGCTGCCGCACGGATGTTGTCCGCTGCTTCGATCGCCAGCAACAATGCATCGCCGTATATCACATACAACGGTTTCAAACCGGAGGTGAGATGGCGCGGCAAGTCTTCGCTGGTGATGGGCATGATATTTATCTATTGAGGCTGAGGTCTGGCCCGGCTCAAGCGGCGCAAGATTTGTTGCGCCATTTCCGAGCGCATACTTTGGGTCAACAGATTCTCTTCGGACTCCTTGGCGAGAACCAGGGTGTCATCGTAAGAATAATCCCGGCGCAACGCCATCTCTTCGGCAGGTATCCACTCTTGTTGCTTATGGTCGTATGCGCGCAGGGAAATGCGATAGTTCAGCCGAAATTCCGTCACGCGCCCGCTGGTGTTCAGCGTCAGGATTTGCTTATCGGAGATTTCAGACACGATTTGCAGCACCACATCCGCTTGGTCGGCAGTCGCAACCAGCTTTACCTGATTGGATTCCAGATCGCGCCGCAACTCAGTGATGAGTGGCGTCTTGGGACTGGTCGTGTCTATATACAGCGATTTGAAAGGCATCCCAGCCTGCCCGCGCAGGTGGAAGCCGCAGGCGCCCAGCAATAGCGTGAGCAGCAATAACGCGAACGGTTTTGGAAAAATGCGCAAGGCCATTTTTCTAGGCGACGACATTGATCAAACGTCCCGGCACGATGACGATTTTTTTCGGCGCGGCGCCCGCCAAGTGTTTCTGTACAGCTTCATGCGCCAGCGCGAATTGTTCCAAAGTTGCCTTGTCCGCATCCTTTGCGACGCGCAGGTTACCGCGTAATTTTCCGTTCACTTGCAGCACCAGTTCGATCTCGTCCTGCTCCAACGCCGCGGGCAGCGGCTCGGGCCACGGGGCATGCAGGATGTCGTCGCAATAGCCGAACTCGCGCCACAGCGTATGTGTAATGTGCGGACAGATTGGTGACAGCAGACGCAGCAATATTGAGAATCCTTCTGCTTTTACAAACACAAGGGCCGCCATATCGTCATTGTAGTTCTCGTTTTTATCTTCTCTCTCGCCGATATATCTCTCTAGCGCATTAAGAATTTTCATACAGGCTGAAGCAACAGTGTTGAATTGATGTTTGGTAAGGTCGTAATTAGCCTGTTTCAGCGCTAGATGAACGTCGCGACGTTGGTCTTTAATTGCTTGCTGGGCATTGCTCCAATTAGGTTGCGAGCTTGAGATAGCGTTTTTGATGCTATGCGTAAATGCAAAATTCCACACGCGTTTTAGGAAGCGAAAAGCCCCTTCCACACCAGCATCGCTCCATTCCAGAGTCTGTTCCGGCGGAGCGGCAAACATCATGAATAGGCGCGCAGTGTCCGCGCCATATTGGTCGATCAATGACTGCGGATCAACACCGTTGCGCTTGGATTTGGACATCGTGCCCATGCCTTGGAAGTCTACAGGTTGATCGTCAACAAGAGCTTTAGCTCCAGTCAATTTGCCATCCGCATCGTGAATCAACGCCACCTCTTCCGGGGCAAAGTATTCGATGCCACCCTTATCTGTTTTGCGCGAAAAAATATGGTTGAGCACCATACCTTGCGTGAGCAAGTTTGCGAATGGCTCATCATATTTGACCAGACCTAGGTTGCGCATCACCTTGGTCCAGAAGCGCGAATAGAGCAGGTGCAGGATGGCATGTTCGATGCCGCCGATGTATTGATCCACCGGCATCCAGTAACTGGTCTCCTCGTCCACCATCGCGTTGTCCTTGAAACCGCTGGCGTAACGCGCGTAATACCAGCTCGAATCCACAAAGGTATCCATCGTGTCAGTTTCGCGCTTCGCAGGTTTGCCACATTTCGGGCAAGCGCAATTCAGAAAGTCAGCACGCTTGAGCAGTGGATTGCCGGAGCCGTCCGGCACGCAATCTTCCGGCAGCTTCACTGGCAGTTGATCGTCCGGCACCGGCACCGAGCCGCAACTGTCGCAATGGATGATCGGTATCGGACAGCCCCAGTAGCGCTGGCGCGAGATACCCCAGTCGCGCAGACGCCATTGCACCTTTTTCTCACCCAAGCCTTTTGCGGCAAGGTCGGTGGCGATGGCGTCTACGGCTTCTGCATAATTCAGGCTGTTATATTTTCCGGAGTTAAATACAAGAACTTCGTGCTCAGATTTTGACGCATACCATTCTTTCCACTGCTTGCTATCAAAATATAGATGTCCATAATCCGAAATGGGAAATCTTATCTTCCCTTCTTCGGTATACAAATTGACATGCTGAGTCACTTGTTTGATTGGAAGGCCGTATTGAATAGCAAACTGGAAGTCCCGCTCATCATGCGCAGGTACCGCCATTACCGCGCCATCGCCGTAACTCATCAACACATAGTTGGCCACCCACACCGGCACTTGCTCGCCGGTCAGTGGATGCGCCACCGTCAGCCCGGTATCCATGCCTTCTTTTTCCATCGTCGCCATATCGGCTTCCATTACCGAGCCGTGTTTACATTTCTCGATGAAGTCAGCAAGTTTTTTATTACCTTGCGCAGCATGTGCAGCCAGCGAATGCTCGGCGGCTACAGCGCAGAAGGTCACGCCCATGATGGTGTCGGCGCGCGTGGTGAACACCCACAGCTTTCCGTCGTTGATGGCTGCACCCGAGTTATTGCGGATGTCGTGGGTGAATGCGAAGCGCACGCCGTAGCTCTTGCCTATCCAGTTGGCCTGCATGGTCTTCACGCGCTCTGGCCAGCCTGGCAGTTGGTCGAGATCGGTCAGCAATTCTTCGGCGAGCTGGGTAATGCCGAGGTAGTAGCCGGGTATCTTGCGTTTCTCAACAATCGCGCCGGTGCGCCAGCCGCGTCCGTCTATCACTTGTTCGTTGGCGAGCACAGTCTGGTCCACCGGATCCCAGTTCACCACTTGCGTCTTCTTGTAGGCGATGCCCTTCTCCAGCATGCGCAGGAACAGCCACTGGTTCCACTTGTAGTAGTCCGGCTTGCAGGTTGCCAGCTCGCGCGACCAGTCGATCGCGAAGCCCAGCGATTTCAACTGCTGCTTCATGTAGGCGATGTTATCGTCAGTCCACTTGGCCGGCGGCACCTTGTTCTGGATCGCGGCATTTTCCGCAGGCAGACCGAACGCATCCCAGCCCATCGGTTGCAGCACGTTGTAGCCGCGCATCTTGTGCCAGCGCGACAGCACGTCGCCTATCGTGTAGTTGCGCACATGACCCATGTGCAGCTTGCCGGATGGATAGGGGAACATCGACAGGCAGTAATACTTGGGCTTGCCTGCATCGACACTGGCGCGGAAGGACTGCGTCTGTTCCCAGTAATGTTGCGCTTGTTGCTCGATACTCTGGTGATCGTAATTGGCTTGCATGCGATATGATTCTGTTGCGTGATTTATCAATATGGCATTATAGCGGCAACACCAGCCTGCCGCGAACCCAAACAAATACCAGGGAGCCGATCATGAGAAATATCGTTGCTGTTCTTTTATTGCTGCTGGCGATGCCTGCTCAAGCCGCGCCCGAAGTTGTTGTGCAGGGCATACAGATGCCGGCCTGGCTGCAGCGTGGCACTAACACCCGACCGTTATCGCCGGGCATGGAGTTGAGCAATGGCGACAAACTCATCACCGGAGCGAACGCCCGCGTCCTGCTGCAAGCGGCCGACGGCAGCGCGATCAAGCTGGGTGAGAATGCCACACTGATCTTGTCCAATCTCGCGCAACAGCGCGAAGAGAATGGATTGTTCAGCGCGCTGCTGGATATTGCCAAAGGTGCATTCCGTTTTACCACTGCAACCATCGCCAAGCTCAGGCCGCGCGAAGTGACTGTCAGGATCGCGGGGGCGACGGTGGGGATACGCGGCACCGATGTATGGGGCAAGGTGGGCGGCAAGATGAGCATAGCCGCGATGGAAAAGGCGATGGGCAAAAGTTTGGCCGACAGCGAGAAAGAAGCGAAGATGGATTTCGATGTGGTGTGCCTGATCGAGGGCAAGATCAACATTGCACACGGCAGCGAAACGCCCTTCGTGATGGATCAACCGCAGACGTTCTATGTGATGCGCAAGGATGCGCCTCCGTTTCCGGTCGCCGGGCTCGCGACCGAACAGCTGACCAAATGGGCGGGTGAAACCGAGATCGCAGCAGGCCAGGGTGCGATACGCAGCGGTGGCAAGTGGAAAGTACTGTTGCTCACCGCAAACAGCGAGCACGATGCGATGGCGGCATACGATGAACTGCGTGCGGCGGGTTACGACGCGCGCATTCGCCCGGTGCAAGGCGGGCAATATCAGCTGCGCATCACGCAACTGCCCAGCCGCGCCGAGGCGCAAGCACTGGCGCTCAAATTGACCGGCCAAATGGGCATCACTGCGCCGAGAGTCGTGCACTAGATATTCACGTTCGCTCCGACGAAGGCATTCTGCTAGAATTGCCGCCTAAAATTTTTATAAATCCCCTCAGGAGAGTTCACTATGTCCCGCAAACACCCCGTGATTGCCGTGACCGGTTCGTCCGGTGCAGGTACCACTACGGCAAAACGTGCCTTTGAAAACATCTTCCGCCGCGAAAAGATCACCGCTGCGGTTATCGAAGGCGACAGCCTGCACAGTCTGGATCGCATGGCGTTTCGTGCAGCTGCGGCAGAAGCGGCCAAGGCCGGCAACAACACGTTCAGCCATTTTGGTCCGGAAGCCAATCATTTCGACAAGATCGAGGAAACTTTCAAGACCTACGGCGAAACCGGCATGTGCAAGCGGCGTTACTATGTGCATAGCGAAGCCGAAGCCGAACAGCACAACCAGCATTTCAAGCTGAAAGACCTGAAGCCCGGAGTGTTCACGCCGTGGGAAGACATTGAGGAGAATTCCGACTTGCTGTTTTACGAAGGCCTGCACGGCCTGGCTGCCGACGGCAAGATCGATGCCGGCAAATATGTGGATCTGGGCATCGGTGTTGTGCCGGTGGTGAATCTGGAGTGGATCCAGAAGATACATCGTGATGGCGCCGAGCGCGGTTATTCGGCAGAAGCCACAGTCGATACCATCATGCGCCGCATGCCGGACTACATCAAGTTCATTACTCCGCAGTTCTCGAAAACCCACATCAACTTTCAGCGCGTGGCGACCGTGGACACTTCCAACCCGTTCATCGCGCGCGACATCCCGACGCCGGACGAGAGTTTCGTGGTGATCCGCTTCCGCGACCCAAAAGGAGTGAATTTTCCTTATATGCTCAGCATGATTCCGAACTCCTTCATGTCCCGCGCCAACACGATGGTGGTACCCGGCGGCAAGATGAGTCATGCGATGGAAATCATCCTTGCGCCTATCATGCATGAGATGATCGAGAACAAGAAGAAGTAAGCTTTTCGAAAGGAGCAACGGGGAAGCGGGCTATCAGTCTGCTTCCCCGTTTTATTTGCAATGGACCTACTTAACGGCCTCAACCCGGAACAACGACTGGCTGTCACGCTGCCGCATCAGTCCGCACTGATCTTGGCTGGTGCGGGCAGCGGCAAGACGCGCGTGCTGACTACGCGCATCGCTTATCTGGTCAGCACCGGTCAGGCCAGTCCGCATAGCATCCTGGCGGTGACGTTCACAAACAAAGCGGCCAAGGAGATGCTCACGCGCCTGTCGGCGATGCTGCCGATCAACACGCGCGGCTTGTGGATAGGCACGTTTCACGGCTTATGCAACCGCATGTTGCGCGCCCATCACCGCGAAGCAAATCTGCCGCAGACCTTCCAGATACTCGACAGCGGCGACCAGCTTTCCGCAATCAAGCGACTGATGAAGGCGATGAATGTGGACGATGAAAAATATCCGCCGCGCGAGATGCAGTTGTTCATCAGCGGCAGCAAGGAACAGGGTTTGCGTGCCAATGAAGTGGAAGCCTATGATCCTTACACGCGGCGCAAGGTTGAAGTATTTGCCGAGTACGATGCACAATGCCAGCGCGAAGGCGTGGTGGATTTTTCCGAGCTGCTGTTGCGCTGCTATGAACTGTTGTCGCGCAACACTTCTATTCGCGAACACTACCAGGAGCGATTCCGCCACATTCTGGTGGATGAGTTTCAGGACACCAACCCGCTGCAATATCGCTGGCTGAAGCTGCTGGCAGGAAAGAATAATGCACTGTTCGCGGTGGGTGACGATGACCAGTCCATCTATGCGTTTCGCGGCGCACATGTGGGCAACATGCAGGAATTGCTGCGCGATTTTCATGTCGAGAACGTCATCAAGCTGGAGCAAAATTACCGTTCACACGGCAACATCCTTGATGCCGCCAATGCGCTGATCAGCCGCAACCGCAACCGCCTTGGCAAAAATCTGTGGACTTCTGAAAGCGGCGGGGAAACGCTGCGTGTGTATGAGGCGCCGACCGATGTGGAAGAAGCCGGCTTTATTGTCAGCGAGATTCAGCAGTTGAAATCCGAGGGTGTCAACCTCAAGGAGATCGCGCTGCTGTACCGCTCCAATGCACAATCGCGCGTGCTGGAACATGCGCTGGTTTCTGCAGGTTTGTCATATCGCGTGTACGGCGGCTTGCGCTTTTTCGAGCGGCAGGAGATCAAGCATGCGCTGGCTTACCTGCGCCTGATGGAAAATACCGATGACGACAATGCGCTGCTGCGCATCATCAATTTTCCGACGCGCGGTATCGGTGCGCGCAGCATCGAGCAATTGCAGGAAGCAGCAAAGCAAAACAACACGCCATTGTGGGACGCGGCGGCGCGCGCAGGCGGCAAGGTGTCGGCATTTGTTGCGATGATCGAATCATTGCGCAGCGCGACGCGCGAATTGCCGCTCCCTGAGATCATCGATCATGTGCTGCAACACGGCAGCCTGACCGCGCATTACCAGAACGAAACCGGCGCAAAGAAGCGCGAAGCGGAAGAGCGCCTGGAGAATCTGAACGAATTGATCAACGCGGCCACGCTGTTCGTGCACGAGAACGAAGACGACAGCCTGACCGCCTTTCTCTCGCATGCATCCCTGGAGGCAGGAGAACATCAGGCAGGTGATCAGGACGATGCACTGCATCTGATGACCGTACATGCCGCCAAGGGACTGGAGTTCCACACCGTATTCATCACCGGCCTGGAAGAGGGCTTGTTCCCGCATCAGAACAGCATCAACACGGATGGCGGGCTGGATGAGGAGCGTCGTCTGATGTATGTGGCAATCACGCGCGCGCGGCGCAGACTGTATCTCAGTTTCGCACAAAGCCGGATGTTGCACGGCCAGGTCAGTTACGGCATGGCGTCGAGTTTCCTGCGCGAGTTACCGGACAATCTATTGCATTGGTTGACGCCGCGTATAAGTGCGCGCAAGAGCTTCGATGCCTACCTGCCCTCGACGCCTTCCGCACCGGCATCCTCTTTTGCAGCCAGCGAACAACCGCGAAGTTCGCCTTGGCGTAGTGGCCAGGCGGTATTTCACACTAAGTTCGGCGAGGGCATGATCGTTAATCTCGAAGGCAGCGGCGCGGATGCGCGCGTGCAAGTGAATTTCCGCAAGGCCGGCGTAAAGTGGTTGGCGCTTGAGTATGCAAAGCTGACGGCATTGTAAGCAGAAACCCTGCCAGTGGTTGCTGCCCCTGCATACAGGTTGCCGTGGCGGGATTTAAAAGTGCGATTGGTCGTCGCGACTCAACACATCGCCTTCCAGCGGCGCGCTGCCGGCTTCCTTCACCAGCGGAAAAATATCGCGATAGCTGGCATACAGCGAGGTGAATACCAACGGCAACAATATCAGCCAACCCAGCATCATCGGCAGGCTGGCGAGTATTGCCAAAAATACGAACGTTATACCGTACACCAGCATCGGACCGACGTTGTGGAGAAACGCACGCAAGCTGAGTTTCATCGCCTGCACCGGCGGGACATTATTGAAGAACACCAGCATCGGGGCAAATTGCATTGCCATCATCAGCACGCTGAACAACACAAGGCCGAGCAACACTGCAAAGCCTGCTCCCGCCAGAGCCTGCATCATTACATTGGGGTCTGCATCCGGTTGGCCGTTCATCAAAATGCCAACCAGCGTGGCGCCACCCACCATCATCATCGCACCGAAAATCAGGAGTTGTCCGACCAGCGAAATGCCGCCTAAAGTGACCAATTGCGAGGTGTGTTGCTTGAAACCGTTGAACAAATGCGCCAGTTCCAGATCCTCGCCTTGTTCCAGCGACCGGCATCCGGACATCAGGCCGACCAATACCGCCGGCATCAGCAGGCTCACCAGTGGTTCGCCGACAACGGGCACATTCGATAAGGCTACCGCTGCGATCACGCAGATAAACAGCAATACTATCCAAAGCAGTGGCGCTTTCATGAATAGCGCATAGCCTTGCTTGATCCATTCCCAGCCTTGCTTCGTTTGTAAGCGTTGCGGTTCCATGATGTCTCCTTATTGCAATTACAGCCAAACAAATTTTGTTGCCGCGATGTGGTTCTGCAAGATACGCTCAAAGTGGCGCGGGTCATGCGCGTGTATCAATTCGCCGTCGCGCGGCAGGTATTTGTCGAACAAGCGCGAAAGCCAGAAGCGCAACGCGGCGGCACGCAACAGCAGCGGCCAGGCCTCGCGTTCATTATCCAGCAACGGACGCTCTGCATAGTAGGCGCGCAGGAACGCTTGTGTCTTTGCCATGTCCAGCGTGCCGTCTGCGTTCATGCACCAATCGTTCACGGTGATTGCCACATCATAGAGCAACGCATCGCTGCAGGCGAAATAAAAATCGATCAGGCCGCCAACGCGGTTTTCTTCGAGCAGCACGTTGTCGCGGAACAAATCGGCGTGAATCACGCCTTGCGGCAATTGCGCATATTTCTGTTGCGCGTGCAGCACGACTTCTTTCTCCAGTAATGCTGCCTGCTGTGCATCCAGAAACGGCCGCACCTGTGGAGCCGTTGCCGCGCGCCATGCCGCGCCGCGCGGATTGGGCATGACCTGCGAAAAACTTTGTCCGGCAATATGCATCTGCCCGAGCATCGCGCCGATGGCGGCACACTGGGCGCTATTCGGTTCGGTCGTGGACTTGCCGCTCAGACGGCTGACGATGCAGGCAGGTTTGCCATTAAGCTTGCCTAAAAATTGGTTGGCGCGATTCGCCACCGGATTGGGGCAGGGAATGCCATGGCGCGCCAGATGCGCCATCAAATTAAGATAGAACGGCAATTCGTCGGCAGTCAGTATTTCGAACAGCGTGAGCACGAAGCGGCCATTGCTGGTGGTCACGAAATAGTTGGTATTCTCGATGCCGGATGCGATGCCCTGCAATTCCAGCAACTGGCCCAGCGAATAATCGCCCAGCCAAGCAGTGAGTTCCGCCTCGGAGACGCTGGTAAAAACCGCCATATTTAAAAGCGGTGTATGACCCAGCGCGGTGGGCGCACACCGGAATCCAAGCTTTCCTGCCGCGAGAATTTTCCATCGCCCTGGTCATCTACCAGGTAATAAGGCTTGCCCACCTTGGGAGTGATCTTGATCATGTACAGCTTGCCTCCCGCACGAAACTCCTCGACGGTTTGTTCGGTCTGCTTGATGATGGTCACTTCGGGTTCTTCGTCAGAAGAGTTATCCATTGCGGGTGGCGGAGGCAAGGGTTCGAGATTTTCTGGAACCGGTTTTGCGGCAATAGCACAAAGCGAAAAACCGCTCAGCAGCAGCAAGAATAAAAAACGCATCGGGATGGTCGCCATGATTTGGAATGCTGAATGGAATAATCGCATTTTAGCCGATGCGCAGGGAGTCTGCGCGAGTTGCTGCATGATGCCATGCCCGCCCTGCTCAGGTTGAGCTCGCGCATACTCCACATATTGGCAATCTTGCAGGCTTGTTATAAATAAAGCTGCTTCTCGCGATCCGCCTCTGAAGGCTCGAAGCCGCGCGTTTCATAGTGTTTGAAAATCGCGCTAACCACGGCTTCGGGTTCGTCGATGAGCTGGATAAGGTCCATATCCTCGGGACTGATAACTTTTTCGTCTATCAACACGGTACGAAACCAATCCAGCATGCCGCCCCAGAATTGCTTGCCCACTAAAATGATCGGGATGCGTCGTGTCTTCCCGGTCTGTACCAGCGTGAGTGCCTCCATCAATTCGTCCAGTGTGCCGAAACCGCCCGGCATCACGACGTAGGCACTGGCGAATTTCACGAACATCACCTTGCGCGCGAAAAAATGCTGGAAGGTCTGGCTGATGTTCTGGTAGGGATTGCCGGTTTGTTCGTGCGGTAGCTGGATGTTCAGCCCGACGCTGGGCGATTTGCCATAGAACGCGCCCTTGTTGGCGGCCTCCATGATGCCGGGACCGCCGCCTGAAATGACCGAGAATCCGGCATCCGAAAGCAGGCGCGCGATCTCCTCGGTGAGTTTGTAATAAGGCTGGTCAGGCTTGGTACGCGCGCTGCCGAAGATGCTCACGGCGGGATGGATCTGGTTAAGACGTTCCGTGGCAGAAACAAACTCTGACATAATGCCGAATACGCGCCACGCCTCCTTGGAGTTCCATGCTTCCGGTATCGCGGAGGTGGGTATTTTGGACGGTATGCTCATGCGGTTTCTCCCGGATACTATTTAAGTAAAAATGAAAACATTATTGTTGGTCGACGGCTCATCGTTCCTGTATCGCGCATTTCACGCGATGCCCGATCTGCGCAGTCCGCAAGGTGAACCCACTGGCGCGATCCACGGCGTGCTCAACATGTTGCGCAAATTACGCAACGATTACCCGGCCGATTATAGCGCGTGCGTATTCGACGCAAAAGGAAAAACCTTCCGCGACGACTGGTTCCCCGAATACAAAGCGCACCGCCCGCCCATGCCGACCGATCTTGCGCAGCAGATCGAACCTCTGCACCAGGCTGTCGCAGCGTCCGGCTGGAATATTCTGATGGTAGACGGCGTGGAGGCCGATGATGTGATCGGCACGCTGGCGCAACAGGCGCAGGATGAAGTGCGCTGCGTGATCGCCACCGGCGACAAAGACCTTGCGCAACTGGTGAATGAGCGCGTGATACTGGTCAACACGATGAGCAACGAGACACTGGATGTTGCAGGAGTGAACACCAAATTCGGCGTGCCGCCGGAACGTATCGTGGATTACCTGACACTGGTGGGCGACACAGTAGACAACGTGCCCGGCGTAACCAAATGCGGCCCCAAAACCGCGGTGAAATGGCTGGCCCAATACGGCACGCTGGATAACCTGATCGCCCATGCCGATGAAGTCGGCGGCGCGGTCGGCGAGAACCTGCGCGCAGCACTCGATTGGTTGCCGCAAGGCCGCAGGCTGGTCACGGTGAAATGCGATGTGCGCTTGCCGATGCGCTACGACGAATTGGCTGCTCCTGCGCAGGACGATGCACAGCTCAGAAAACTGTATGAACATTTTGGCTTCAAGAGCTTGTTGCGCGAGTTGAACAGCGCCCAGCAATCGCCCTCCTCCACGCAAGAAAATGGCGCGGGCAAAATGGAGGTGCGTTCTTACTCTGCTTCAACAGCCCCACAACATGATGGTAGCGATCTGTTCACCTCTACCGGCGAATACGAAACCATACTCACGGATGCCCAGCTCGATGCTTGGCTGGAGAAGCTGATGCAAGCCGAACTGGTCAGCCTGGATACCGAAACCACCGGCCTTGATACGATGAACGCTCAACTGGTCGGCATCTCCCTTTCGATAGAGCTGCATCACGCTGCTTACCTGCCGCTCGCCCATCATTATCCCGGTGCGCCGGATCATCTCAAGCGCGAACATGCGCTGCACAAACTCAAGCATTGGCTGGAAAGCCCTGCGCACAAAAAACTCGGCCAGAACCTCAAATACGACCAGCACATCTTCGCCAACCACGGCATCGCGCTTGCGGGCATCGCCGAGGACACCCTGCTGCAATCCTACGTGCTGGAATCGCACAAACCACACGACCTGGAAAACCTGGTGATGCGTCATCTTGGGCTGAAGACCATCCCCTATACGGATGTGGTCGGCAAAGGCGCGAAGCAGATCGGTTTCGACCAGGTTGATCTTGACACCGCGACCCAATATGCCGCCGAAGATGCCATATCACGCTGCAACTGTATCAGCACTTTGCGCCGCAGTTGCAGGGCAAACTCGCCGAGGTCTACCGCGATATCGAGATGCCGGTGCGCGAAGTGTTGTTCAAGATGGAACGCAACGGCGTGATGATAGACAGTGCCATGCTGGCCGCGCAGAGCCGCGAACTGGGCGAGAAGATGCTCGCCATCGAAGCGCAGGCCCATGAATCTGCGGGACAGCCGTTCAACCTGAATTCGCCCAAGCAGATACAAGAGATACTGTTCGACAAACTGCAATTGCCGGTGAAAAAAAAGACACCGAGCGGCACACCATCGACCGATGAAGAAGTGCTGCAGGAACTGGCGCTCGACTATCCCTTGCCGAAGATCTTGCTGGAATATCGCGGCATGGCAAAACTCAAATCCACTTACACCGACAAATTGCCGCTGTCGGTCAATCGTACAACGGGTCGCGTGCACACCAGTTATTCGCAAGCCGTGGCAGTCACCGGACGGCTGGCCTCGAACGATCCCAACCTGCAGAACATCCCGATACGCACCGCAGAAGGCCGGCGCATCCGCGAGGCCTTCATCGCACCGCCGGGTTCGCGCATCGTGTCTGCCGATTATTCGCAGATCGAGTTGCGCATCATGGCGCACCTGTCCGGCGATGCCGGCCTGTTGCGCGCCTTCGCGAATAACGAAGACATCCATCGCGCTACCGCTGCCGAAGTGTTCGGTGCCGAGCTAGCTGCGGTCAGCAACGAACAGCGCCGCTATGCCAAGGTCATCAACTTCGGCCTGATCTACGGCATGTCCGCCTTCGGCTTGGCCAGCCAGCTCAACATCGAACGCAGCGCGGCGCAGCAATACATAGACCTCTATTTCGCACGTTATCCCGGCGTAAAAAACTACATGGACAACACGCGGCTACAGGCGAAAGCCCACGGGTATGTCGAGACTGTGTTCGGGCGCAGGTTATGGTTGCCCGAGATCAACGGTGCCAATGGCATGCGCCGCCAAGGCGCCGAACGTGCCGCGATCAATGCGCCCATGCAAGGCACGGCGGCAGATCTGATCAAGCTCGCGATGATCAAAGTGCAACACTGGCTTGAGACAGAAAAATTACACAGCCGATTGATCATGCAGGTGCATGACGAACTGGTGCTCGAAGTGCCGCAGGCAGAACTGCATCTGGTCAGGGAGATGTTGCCTAAATTGATGTGTGGTGTCGCCGAACTGAAAGTGCCACTGCTGGTGGAGTTGGGCGAGGGGAAGAATTGGGATGAGGCGCATTGAATTTTGAAAGATGGGTAGAGTGTAGCGCAACCCATCGCCAACATTGAGTAATGATGGGAGTTTGATAAATTGATCAATAGGAGGTAGAAATGGGACTTAAAGAAGATATATTGAGCGCAAGTAGAATGTGCGGAATTGACCCATATACTCAAGCATTCAAACCTTCAGAATTGGGGCTGAATGCTAGTGATTATGGATCGTTCTCAGACTATTGTTCTGAAAACGAAACACGCTCTGGCAAATGGAACACAAAAGTAATCCTGAAAGTTGCAGAAAGAACTCGGACAGATAGACCTCGCAGGTATCTTCTTCTTTAGCCTATAGCCACTTCACTCTAAGTTATGATTACATTTTGAAAGGAGGAAAATAGATGCTAAACAAACGATACTTGGTTTTGTTTTGTGCTTGTACGTTTAGTGGAATAGCTCAAGCTGACTCCCTGAAAGGTGGATACGTAGCCTGCTTCTCCGAAGAGTTACTTGACCAATGGGTAACCGCGACAGCAAAAAGAGATGAAAATGCGCTTCAGTATTTATCGGATTTGGACAACGGCTGCGTTATGACAAAAGCGGGTTATAAAGTATCGGTTCTTAAAACAACATGGACAGGAAAAGTTGAGGTAAGGGTTTATGATGGAAATCCTCCTACTGTCTTTTGGACACCCATGGAGAACATAATAAGCAAGTGAGGAACACGGTTCGAATTACAAGTACCGGAGTCGAATTAAATCCAGCCCATGTAAGGCGGTTCTTAAAAGTTAGTTTTATTTCCTAACGGTTTTCTTCGCAGCAACTTTCTTCGCGGCTGGCTTCGTTACTTTCCCAACAACAGCTTTCCTGGCAACAGGTTTGGCTGCTTTCGTTGCTGTCTTCACCTTGGTAGCCGTGGCTTTGCTTGGCGATGTCTTCGGCTTGGCCGTTTTGTCTTTTGTTTCCTTCGGCGCAGCTTTGGCTTTGGTGGTTCTGGCCGCCGGTTTCTTGTTGGTTGGACCTTTGGCTGCCTTGGCTGCGATCAATTCCAGTGCTTCTTCCAGCGTGATGTCATCCGGCGAAACGCCCTTGGGCAACGTCGCGTTGATCTTGCCGTGACGCGCGTATGGTCCATAACGCCCACTGCAGATTTCCACACTGGACTTGTCGTCCGGATGATCTCCGAGCACGCGCAACACCGTGGTGCCATCGCGCGCTTGCGCCAGCAGCTCGACCGCGCGCGCCAGGCTGATGTCGAAGATGCTGTCGCTGCGCGGGATGGATTTGAATTTGCCGTCGTGGCCGATGTAAGGACCGAAGCGCCCGATGTTGACGATGACTTTCTTACCGGTCTCCGGATGCATGCCGAGTTCGCGCGGCAGCGCAAGCAGCTTGAGCGCGCTGGCCAGATCGGCCTGCTCAAGCTGCATTTCCTTGGGCCATGACACGCGCTTCGGTTTGACCTTCTCTTCTTTGACCGCTTCACCGAGTTGCACATAGTGGCCATAAGGACCGCGCAGCAACAGCACGGGCTGTTTGCTGTCCGGATGCGTGCCGAGTTCCACTCTGGCCGAAGCATCGTCCTGCGATTCACCGCTGAGACTGCGTTTGTATTTGCACTCGGGATAGTTGGTGCAGCTGATGAAGCTGCCGTAGCGGCTGAGTTTTTTGGCGAGCGGTTTGCCGCATTCCGGGCAAGCTTCGTCTATCAATTCGACCGGGCGGTCGATATCGGCTTTTTCCTTGATCAGCTTGGAAAAACCTTTCCAGAATTCGCCCATCACGCCTATCCAGTCGCGCTTGCCTTCGGACACTTCGTCCAGTTCGTCTTCGAGGTGCGCGGTGAAACCGTAATCCACATAGCGGGTGAAATGATCGGTGAGAAAGCGCGTGACCACACGACCGACATCGGTCGGCATGAAGCGCTTCTTGTCGAGCACAGCGTATTCTCTGGCTTGCAGCGTGGAGATGATGGTGGCATAAGTGGATGGACGTCCAATGCCATACTCTTCCAGCGACTTCACCAGGCTGGCTTCGGAATAGCGCGGCGGCGGCTGGGTGAAGTGCTGCTCACCGTATAATTTGTCGATAGGCAACACATCGCCCTCGGTCAGCGGCGGCAGCTTGCCGCCCTCTTCTTCGGTCGCGTCATCGACGTCTTCCATATACACGCCGATGAAGCCGGGGAACACCAGCACCTGGCCGTTGGCGCGAAACAGCGTGGTATCGCCACCCAGGCGAATATCCACGCTGACGGTATCAAAACGCGCCGGAGACATCTGGCAGGCCAGCGTGCGTTTCCAGATCATCTCGTAGAGGCGCGCCTGATCTGCAGTCAGGTGATCGCGGATGCTGTCCGGTGTGCGCAGTATCGAGGTCGGGCGGATCGCTTCGTGCGATTCCTGCGCGTTCTTGGTTTTGCTTTTGAAAGTCGGTTGGGTGCTGGGCAGATATTCCGACGAGAAATTATCCTTGATGTAATCGCGTATCTCCTGCACCGCTTCTTTCGCCAGCGACACCGAGTCGGTACGCATGTATGAGATCAGGCCGACCGTCTGGCCACCGATGTCCACGCCTTCATACAACGATTGTGCGGTACGCATCGTGCGGTCGGCAGTCATGCCGAGTTTGCGCACGGCTTCCTGTTGCAGCGTAGATGTGGTGAATGGCGCGGCGGCGTAACGCTGCTTGGCTTTCTTCTCGACACGCACCACCTTGGGCGGCAGCTTGGCATCCTGAAGCTTGGCGTGGATCGCGTCGTATTCGGCCTGGCTGGTGATACTGAGTTGCTCCAGCTTCTTGCCCTGATACTGGAACAGCTTGGCGGTAAAAGGCAGGTGATCTTTATTCGTATCGAGATGCACGGTCCAGTATTCCTGGCTCTTGAACGCTTCGATCTCCAATTCACGTTCGACAATCATGCGCAGTGCGGGACTTTGCACGCGCCCTGCCGACAAACCGGGACGTATCTTGCGCCACAATAAAGGCGACAGATTGAAACCGACCAGATAATCCAGCGCGCGGCGTGCCTGCTGCGCGTTCACCAGCGGCTGCGAGATTTCACGCGGATGGGCGACTGCCTCACGCACTGCGGACTGGGTGATCTCATAGAACACCACGCGCTGCATGTTCTTGTTCTTCATACCACGCTTGGCCTTGAGCAATTCGGAAATATGCCAGGCGATCGCCTCACCTTCGCGGTCCGGATCAGGCGCCAGATAGATGTTGTCCGCAGCAGCGGCTGACTTGGCGATCGCGTCCATATGCTTGCTGTTGCGCGCGATGGTTTCGTATTTCATCGCGAAATCATTATCTGGATCGACCGCGCCGGTCTTGGGAACGAGGTCGCGCACGTGCCCGTACGAGGCGAGTATTTCGAAATCCTTGCCCAGGTATTTTTGCAGCGTTTTGGCTTTTGCCGGAGATTCGACGATCAGTAAGTTGGTTGCCATGCGTGCGGTCTTGGTTTTTATATTGGGTTCAGTGCAGTTGCGCGGAATGTAGCGGCGTGAGCAGTTCTTCGATCAGCAGCGGATCAAGGTCTTGATGGCGATTCCACAGCACCATCAGCATGATCAGCTTGAGTTTGTCCAGCGCGAGATTCTCGTGTTTCAGTGCGACGGAGCGATCAATGATCATCTCGCGCTCGACAGCAGAAATCAAATGTTGTTGTTCAGCAAACAGCAGGAATTGGCGCGCTTCATCACTGATGAACTGCAACTCCAGATCGGCAAAGTGACGCTGTCCTGTATGCTCAAGGCTGGCCGGATAGCTGTTCGGATCCTGCTCTTGCAACGCGGACAACCAGGTCAATGCTTCACTGATCTCTTCCCCCTCGAATCCGGCGGCGGAAAGTTTGCGCGATAGCTTGTCTGGTTCAGGATAACTGCCTGCGTCAAAATAACTTTCAAACAAATACATCAGGATTTCAAACATGGGCTTTATAGTAAGTTATGGGCAGCGAGTTAATGGATTCGTTGATACAAGCCGCCCGGTAACACACAGATGCGTCCGTTCAGCTCGAGTGTCAACAGCATGGCGGATAGCTCGGCTATCGTCAAGCCGCAGCGTACACTGAGCGTGTCAACATCCACCGGGTCGAAGCCGAGATGATCAAGCAGCATGAAGTCCGGGCCTTGTATGTCGGTGCTGTTCGTAGTCATGTTGGGCACGGGGACCAGTAGACCGCCCAATTCTTCGAGAATATCCTGCGCGGCCTCGACCAATTTGGCGCCCTGTTTCAGTAGCGCGTGGCAGCCTTTACTTTGAGGAGCATGTATCGAACCAGGGATCGCAAATACTTCCCTACCCTGTTCCAGTGCCAGCCGTGCGGTGATCAGCGAACCGCTTTGCAACGATGCCTCAACTACCAGACAGCCGAGACTCATGCCGCTGATGAGACGGTTGCGGCGCGGAAAATTGGCAGCCAGTGGCGGTGTAGCTAGCGGGAATTCCGAGATCAGCGCACCCTGCTGTGCGAGCGCATGAGCAAGGTCGCGATTGGCAGCAGGATAGACTTTATCCAGTCCGGTGCCGACCACGGCGATGCTGCTACCCTGTCCGCGCAATGCGCCGCGATGCGCCGCGGCGTCGATACCGTGCGCCATGCCGCTGATGATGCACAGCCCGGCATCGCTCAGCGATTTGGCAAACGCTTCGGCGTTGCTGATACCTTGTGGTGTCGCGCTGCGACTCCCGACCATGGCCAGTGCAGGACAATTGAGCAAATCCAGCCGCCCCTTCACATACAGCAACAACGGCGGGTCGGGGATGTTCAACAGCGCCTGGGGGTAATCGCTGTCGGCAAGGGTAATGATGTGGTTGTTACTGTCTTCAAGCCAAGTTAAAGCCGGCGTAACCGCGTCTTCTGCAATGCCCTTGTTGATTTCGGCGGCAACGTCGGCTTTGACGACAGACTTGAGTGAACTGATGGATGCGGAGAAAACCGCATCCGGCGAACCGAATTCCATTAACAGGCGGCGCGCGCGCGCGCCGCCCAAGCCCTGCGTCAGGCTCAATGCCAGCCAAGCCTTGAGCGATGCTTCAACGGCCATTATTTATGGAGTATTGGCGTGATCCAACAATTGCACCGGCAATTTAGTCTGCATTACCAGTGCATAAGACACCTTATTGAACACACGGAACACGAACATCAAGCCATAGCGCTGATCCGGAAGGGTATATTCTTCACCTTCATTTTTTACGATTTCACCCTTGCGGTACAACGCGAGCACATGGCCGTTCTCCAGTCCGTCCCGCTTGCCTTTATTCAAGGTGATGATGGAGTTCTGCCCGCCTTGGGACACCCCTCCATAAATGGAAATAACGCTTGCGGAAATTTTGCTTTCCGGTGCACGTGGCAAGTAGGTGCTGATGTCTTCGATGGAAGGCACAACCAGACGGTCTCCGGCGTGAACTTCCTGCACAGAACTCGTAATCGTAAGGGTGCTGATATCCGCAAAGTTGGTTACCTCGGCTTTGCCCAGATAAATAGCTTCGACACCCAGTTCCTCGTCGGTGTCAGGATCTACAAAGGTTTTGCCCGGGCGGTAGATCTGCCACTTGTCGCCCTTGTCTGAAGGCAGTCCCTTGGCGAAAGCAATATCGTCGTTGCCAAGTACCACGCGCCCTTCGCGCGCACCGATCAAGGTCGGGGCATCTTTTAATTCATCCTCTTCAATGACCAGAGGACGGCTTAAAAATGGCGCGATCGCATTAGCGGGAATACTTGGGATGGCATCATGATCACTGTGGAGATCACGCACTCTGGGAGATAGCCTCACAACGCCGTTTGCCTCGGTGGTAGCAACAACACTGCTTGCGCCTCCAACAGCTTGGGCTGTATCTGTGCTTGCGGTGCTGCTTGCTCCAGTGGCCGCCTCACCGATGCGCAAAGTGCCGCTGACGCGATCAAGATAAATCACGTCGCCCGGATAAATCCAGTGGGGATCTTTGATACTGTCTTTGTTGAATCCCCATATTTTCGGCCATTTCCACGGGTCTTTGAAGAATTTCCCGGAGATGTCCCATAGGGTATCGCCCTTGACGACGATATGCCGATCCGGCGCATCGCTGCGAATATTCAAGCGAATGTCCGGACTGCTCTCGGGCTCGGCAGCAAGTGCTCCAGGCTCTGCAACAAAGGCCAGGACAGGCAACAAAAGGCAAATCAGCGATATAATCTTGCGCATGGACACTCCGACAGAGTCGATAAAAAGGGCACGCAATGTTGCTGCGTTGCGTTAAATTCTGCATCTAGTCTACTAAATTAGCAAGCATTTATGGGAACCTCTAAAATCTACACCGTAATTCAATAGCAACATGGCAATACTGAAAATTCTGCAATATCCCGATGATCGC
>CAIOKY010000141.1 GCA_903858965.1 uncultured Nitrosomonadales bacterium
AATTAAAAAATGAATGAGGCAAATGCACTACTGTACATCGCCGGAGCACTGATGATGGGTCTGGGCGCACTGGGCGCAGCGATTGGCATCGGTATTCTGGGTGGTCGCTTTCTGGAATGTGCAGCGCGTCAACCAGAACTTATTCCCATGCTGCGCACCCAGTTCTTCGTGGTGATGGGCTTGGTCGATGCGGTGCCGATGATTGCTGTCGGTATTGCGATGTATGTTCTGTTTGCAGTGGCGCACTAAATTCGCCATAAGCGATAACGCAAAATTTAAGAAAGGTAGCTTGCATGAATATCAATGCAACTCTTCTTGCTCAGACAATCATGTTCGCACTGTTTGTGTGGTTCTGCATGAAGTTCGTTTGGCCACCGATCATGGCCGCACTGGAACAACGCAAAAAACGAATCGCAGATGGTTTGGCGGATGCAGAACGGGCAAAACACGATCTGGAATTGGCTGCCAAGCGCTCCGCAGAGATTTTGCGTGAAGCAAAGGAAAAGGTTAGCGAAATCGTGGCTAATGGTGAGAACCGTGCCAGCGAAATCGTCGAGACAGCCAAGACACAAGCCAAGGTAGAAGGTGATCGTATCATCGCGGGCGCGAAAGCCGAGATCGATCAGGAAGTATTTCGTGCCAAGGAACAACTGCGTACCCAAGTGTCATCAATTGCTCTGGCCGGCGCGAGTAAAATACTTGGCCGTGAAATTGATGCCAAGGCGCACAGTGATCTGCTCGATAAACTCGTCGCGGAAATCAAATAACCATGTCTGAAGCTATTACCACGGCCCGGCCTTATGCCCAGGCAGCATTTGAGGAAGCGCAGAAGCTCGGGGACTTGAAAGGGTGGTCTGAAATATTGTTGTCCCTCGCTGAAACAGTCAGCAATCCTGAAGTTCGTGCCGTAGTAACCAGCCCGCGCGTTCTCAAAGCGCAAATCGACAAATTAATGGACGCTTTTCTGGGTAGCCAGGCAAAAGCCCAGCAACGTAATTTTGTCAGGGTACTGGTGGACAATCAGCGTTTGCTGCTGTTGCCGGAAATAGTTGTGATCTTCGAATCATTGCGCGCAGAGGCGGAAAAGACCGTGAATGTCGTGGTGGATTCGGCGTTCGAACTGACTACTGCTCAGCAGGAAAAAATCATCAGCTCGCTGAAGGCGCGCATGGGGCGCGAAATCAAGCTGGTCTGTAAAGTCAACAAAGGATTGCTGGGTGGTGTGGTGATTCGTGCCGGAGACAAGGTGATCGATGGTTCTGCGCGCACTCGTCTCGGTGAAATGGCAAACGCGCTTGCGTAATAATAAACACGCTGGCCTGATATAAAGATTTATCAATGAGGAAATCCACATGAAGCTCAACCCTTCTGAAATAAGTAATTTGATTCGCAGCCGTATCGAAAATTTCGAGGCGCTGACACAGGCACGCACCGAAGGTACAGTGGTCAGCGTTACTGACGGTATCGTCCGGGTACACGGTCTTTCCGACGTGATGCAGGGTGAGATGCTGGAATTCCCCGGCAATACCTTTGGCTTGGCGCTTAATCTCGAGCGTGATTCCGTCGGTGCGGTGATACTTGGTGAATATGAACACATCACCGAAGGCGATACCGTCAAATGTACAGGCCGCATTTTGGAAGTGCCCGTCGGTCCGGAGCTGTGCGGACGTGTAGTGAATGCACTGGGCCAGCCGATCGATGGTAAGGGTCCGGTCAATGCCAAGATGACCGACAAGATCGAAAAAGTGGCACCGGGCGTGATTGCGCGTAAATCCGTTGATCAGCCGGTACAAACCGGTTTGAAATCGATTGACGCCATGGTACCGGTCGGTCGCGGTCAGCGCGAACTGATTATTGGTGACCGTCAGACTGGCAAGACCGCCGTGGCGGTGGATGCCATCATCAATCAAAAGGGTCAGAACATGACCTGCGTGTACGTGGCCATTGGTCAAAAAGCATCGACCATCGCCAACGTAGTGCGCAAACTGGAAGAACACGGTGCGCTGGGTTACACCATTGTAGTTGCTGCGACCGCTTCAGATTCTGCTGCGATGCAGTTCCTCGCACCTTATGCGGGTTGTACGATGGGAGAATATTTCCGCGACCGCGGACAGGATGCGCTGATTGTCTATGATGACTTGACCAAGCAAGCTTGGGCATACCGTCAAATTTCCTTGTTGTTGCGCCGTCCGCCTGGCCGTGAGGCATATCCTGGTGACGTGTTCTATTTGCACTCTCGCTTGCTGGAACGTGCAGCACGAGTGAATGCTGACTATGTAGAAGCGTTCACCAAAGGCGCAGTAAAGGGCAAGACCGGTTCGTTGACCGCCTTGCCTATCATTGAAACGCAAGCCGGCGACGTATCGGCTTTTGTGCCGACCAACGTGATTTCCATTACCGATGGCCAGATATTTTTGGAAACAGATCTGTTCAATGCCGGTATTCGTCCAGCAATCAATGCCGGTGTTTCAGTGTCCCGTGTGGGTGGTGCGGCACAGACCAAGGTGATCAAGAAACTTGGCGGCGGCGTGCGTCTGGCATTGGCGCAATATCGTGAGTTGGCGGCTTTCGCGCAGTTCGCGTCTGATCTGGACGAAGCGACACGCAAACAGCTGGAGCGTGGCCGCATGGTGACCGAATTGATGAAACAGTTGCAGTATGCCCCATTGTCGGTGGCAAACATGGCGGTCACCTTGTTCTCGGTTAACAAGGGCTATTTCGATGATGTTCCGGTGAATAAAGCGCTGGCATTCGAATCAGCATTGCACGCTTACCTGAAGTCCAACAACAAGACCCTGCTGGACACGATCGAGTCCACAAAAGACCTGAATGCGGATAACGAAAAGCTGCTGTCAGCGGCGATTGAGAAGTTCAAGTCTACGGCTGTTTACTAAGGCGGGGTGAGAGATGGCTGGCAGTAAAGAGATCCGCGCAAAGATCAAGAGTGTAGAAAATACACGCAAGATCACGCGCGCCATGGAAATGGTCGCCGCAGCCAAGATGCGAAAAGCGCAGGAACGGATGCGCGCAGCGCGCCCCTACGCAGAAAAGATACGTGCGGTAGCTGCGCACTTGTCGCGAGCGAACCCGGAATACAAACATCCTTTTCTGGTCAAGCGCGAAGAGAACAGGAACATTGGCCTGATCGTTATTACTTCGGACAAGGGGCTGTGCGGCGGCTTGAATACAAACGTGCTACGTCTGGCAGTAAACCGCATGAAGTCCTGGGAAGGCGAAGGCAAGGGCCTTCTGCTTTGCCCGATTGGCAACAAAGGCTTGGGCTTCATGAATCGCGTGGGAGCCAAGGTCAAGTCACACCTGACTGGTTTGGGAGATACGCCGCATATCGAAAAATTGATCGGCGCGGTAAAAGTGATGCTCGACGCTTATGTGGCAGGCGAGATTGACGCGATACACATCAGCTACAACCATTTCGTCAACACGATGAAACAGGAGCCTCGTGTGGAACAACTGCTGCCGCTCAGTGGCGAACAAATGGGAACGGCCGAAGGTAACTGGGATTACATCTACGAGCCCGATGCCAAGCAGGTGATTGATGAGTTGCTGGTTCGTTACATTGAATCGTTGGTCTATCAGGCCGTAGTGGAAAATATGGCCTCTGAACAAAGTGCGCGGATGGTGGCGATGAAAGCCGCATCGGATAACGCCAAGAGCGTGATCAGCGAACTTAAACTGGTATACAACAAGGCGCGCCAAGCAGCCATCACCCGCGAGATATCTGAGATCGTGAGCGGTGCAGCAGCAGTTGGTTAATGCTTTAACCGCAAAATACAAAATTAATTTAGACAGGGAACAAAAAATGAATCAAGGAAAGATTGTTCAGTGTATCGGTGCGGTGGTCGACATCGAATTTCCACGCGATCAAATGCCCAAAGTATATGAAGCATTACAGTTGGCAGATGTTGGCTCCTCAACTGCAGAGGCAGGTTTGACTTTTGAAGTGGAGCAGCAACTCGGTGACGGCGTGGTGCGTACCATTGCGATGGGTTCCTCTGATGGCTTGCGTCGCGGCATGAAAGTGAACGCCAGCGGTGGCGGGATTAAAGTGCCAGTCGGCAGCGGTACGCTGGGACGCATCATGGATGTACTGGGACGCCCGATTGACGATGCCGGCGAAATCAAGTGCGATGAAAGACGCGAGATTCACCAGAAGGCACCAAAGTTTGATGAACTGTCCCCTTCTGTAGACCTTCTGGAAACCGGCATCAAGGTGATCGATCTGGTTTGCCCGTTTGCCAAGGGTGGCAAGGTCGGCTTGTTCGGTGGCGCCGGTGTGGGCAAGACCGTGAACATGCTGGAGCTGATTAACAATATAGCCAAACAGCATGCGGGCCTGTCCGTGTTTGCCGGCGTGGGCGAGCGCACACGCGAGGGTAACGATTTCTACCACGAAATGTCGGAAGCAGGCGTTATTCAGTTGGATAATTTGCCAGAATCCAAAGTGGCCATGGTGTTTGGCCAGATGAACGAACCACCCGGCAACCGCCTGCGCGTCGCGTTGTCCGGCCTGACCATGGCCGAGTACTTCCGCGACGAAGGCCGTGACATTCTGTTCTTCGTCGACAACATCTATCGTTTCACACTGGCCGGTACCGAAGTGTCTGCGTTGTTGGGCCGTATGCCTTCAGCAGTGGGTTACCAGCCGACGTTGGCTGAAGAAATGGGCCGCCTGCAAGAACGTATTACTTCCACGAAGACCGGTTCAATCACTTCGATTCAGGCTGTTTATGTACCCGCGGATGATTTGACCGACCCGTCTCCCGCGACCACCTTCCTTCATTTGGATTCCACTGTAGTTCTGTCGCGTGATATTGCCTCGCTGGGTATCTATCCTGCGGTCGATCCGCTGGACTCGACCTCACGCCAGCTGGATCCGCTGGTGGTGGGTGAAGAACATTACAACGTGGCACGCGGTGTACAGGCTACTTTGCAACGCTACAAGGAATTGCGTGACATCATCGCGATCTTGGGTATGGACGAACTCGCACCGGAAGATAAATTAGCCGTTGCGCGTGCGCGCAAGATACAGCGCTTTTTGTCACAACCCTTCCACGTGGCCGAAGTGTTTACCGGCAGTCCCGGTAAATACGTTACGCTCAAAGACACCATCAAAGGCTTTAAAGGCATCGTCGCAGGCGACTACGATCATCTGCCGGAACAGGCGTTCTACATGGTGGGCGGCATTGAAGAAGCGGTTGAAAAGGCCAAGACACTCTAGTCTAGTTTAAAGAATGGGAACCAGCATGGCAATGACCGTACATGTAGACGTAGTGAGCGCGGAAGAATCCATTTTTTCAGGGCTCGCCGAAATGGTTGTGGTTCCTGGTCAAATGGGAGAGCTGGGTATCTATCCACGCCATACAGCGTTGATGACGCGCATAAAACCCGGTTCGGTCAGGATCAAGCGACCAGACCAGGAACAGGAAGAACTGATCTATGTTTCTGGTGGCATGCTTGAGATACAGCCGGGTGTTGTTACCATATTGGCGGACACCGCGATACGCGGTGGTGAACTTGATGAAGCGCGAGCGCTGCAAGCCAAGCAAGATGCCGAAGAGGCAATGAAAAATCGCAGTTCTGATATTGACTACGCCCAAGCTCAGGCTGAATTGGCTGAAGCAATTGCACAATTGGCGGCAATCAAGCAATTGCGCAAACGTAGCGGGCACTAAATTTAAATACAATAAGTAAAAAGGCAGTTTCGGCTGCCTTTTTTGATGCGAAAATTCAAAAAATTAGCGGGCAGTCAATATTCTTACTAAACGAGCGAGAACGTACCAAACAGTGAAAAATACCAGCCAAATAATACTGCCCACGATCAAAGCAAAAATGACACTCTCGGCAGTCAGGTTGAATGAAGGCGAAAAGATTCCCCAGGTTGCACGAGCAATAACCGGATCTATCCTGGTAAGCAGGTAAACCAGTTGATGAAACAAGTCTGTATTGAGCGCTTCAAGAACCCGCCTTAATTGCTCTGAAGAAGCGAGCATAGCCTGAATTGCTGCACCCTCGTTATGAAATGTCGAATCAGGGCTGGCCAGGTGATGCTGAATAAGCTCTTGAAGACTGCCATGGTGGAATTGGTTGGCAATCTCCTGGAATGGCGCGAGATCCTGAAGTACCTGATCGAGTCGACCGCCTACGCGTTGCCTGTATTGTGCAATGAAACTCGGAACACAACCCGCGGCAACAACACCCGTTACCAAAACGATACGATCCAGAATTCCGCGCACAAAAGCCATGAGCACCCGACCAAAAGGTTAAACTACAAACGGAAGCGTGACAAAATTCTAGCATAACAACCTGCAAGGCAGCGGCAAGGAGATGTGACGCTTACCGGGTAATATCTATTTCCTAAGGTGAGGCAGGGAAATTCTTGTCGTCAGCTATTACGGTTTTATCCACGCTGTAATAGCGTTTGCGGTTGGTATTGACACTGGGCAGATAATTTCTGGTCTCTTCAAAAGGCAGTTTTTCGTGCAATGTCTGGAATACCTGTGATGGGCTCAGGCTATTGATCCGCTGCAAACCATCTTCGAATCGTTGTTTGCCTTTGGCATCGGTGAAGGCACGCATTACATTGCTTGGGCCGGTGTTGTAGGCGGAAATCACGCAATAATCACGCGCCATCCGGTCATCCACGCCATCCAACTGGTCATAAGTGAGGACGCTCAGGTAAGCGGCACCCAGCTCGATATTGTTTTCGGCGTCGAACAGGTAATCCGTGGAAGGAACGATATCCTGATTTTTGGCGCGACGGTATGCTTCGCGTCCGCCGCTGGTGGGCACCAGCTGCATCAGTCCGTAAGCCGGAGCGCCACTGACTGCATGGGGGTTGAAGCTGCTCTCGGTACGTATGACACCCAGCACCAGACTGGGGCTGACGTTGTACTGTTTGGCATATTTGCGCACGGTCTGGAGATACTTCTGCGCCTTTTGATCCTCAAAGTTAGCGACCATCTGGAAAGAGACATATCGAACCTGCTTTTCGCCGTTCTCGGTTTGAATCTTGCGCGTCTTAGCTAGTGGCAATAGCTTGTCTGCAAAGTTTCCGGCCAACTCAGAAGTTGATATCTCTTGTCCTGCGTCGTTCAAAACCAGTCCGAGTAAAAATGGGCTGCGATGGCTATTCAGATTGACAGCGCTGTCGGAAAATACATCCACGGAAGCGGGGTCATCCGGCGTGAGCAGCGTCGAGACAATAGCGCCCTTCAGACTGGTTTCGGCATTTTCATCCAGTGTTTCAACGCTGATTTCACCCCGTTCAAAATCCACGATGGCACGGCTTTTGTATTGCTTGGTGTATTTGACGTAAGTCTTGCGCTCCGGAAGACGGGCCTCCTTTTTGCCCCACTTCTTTTTTACGTTCCCGGAAAGAGTGTCCATCAGGTTATCAAAATCGCGCTTGGCAACTTTCAAGTCTCGTGCCAGTTGTTCTGGGTCGTGTTCCCATTGGATGCGCTTATGTTCAAGTAATGCTTTTGCGGCAGCTTTTGGGTCTGAGCTGGATGCGATCTTGGTTAGATTCTTGGCGCTGGTGCTGTTTGCAATATCCAGCAAGCTGTCAAGTTTTACGTTATTTCCCTGTGAAGAACAGGCAGAGAGCAGTGAAAGCGAAGACAAGGCAAACAGGATTTTCATTGGCTGCATACCTTGAGATTACTCGAGTTAGCCGCTGTTGCGCAAACCGGTGGCGATACCGTTGATGGTAAGGTGGATTGCACGCTTCACCAGTTCATTTTTGTCACCGGCACGGTGACGTTGCAGTAGTGCAACCTGCAAGTGGTTGAGCGGATCGATATAGGGTGTGCGAGTCAGCAGGCTGCGTGCAAATGCCGGGTTGTCCTGTAGCAGTGTGGTGTTGCCGGTCACCGCGAACAGCATGGCCACGGTACTCTCCCACTCGCTGTTAATCGCGCCGAATATCCGTTCACGTAATGCGACATCCTCCACCAACTCGGCATAACTGGACGCGATACCCATATCGGTTTTGGATAGCACCATGTCCATATTGGACATCAAGCCGCGAAAGAATGCCCAGTTCTTGTACATGGCTTGCAGTTGCATGAGACCGGCATCACCTTCGCGCTCGACAAATTGTTTAACCGCACTGCCGAAACCAAACCAGCCGGGCAACAGCGTGCGGTTCAAGCCCCAACTGAACACCCACGGGATCGCACGCAGATCTTCTATGCGGTCGGAGGCCTTGCGTGCCGAAGGACGACTGCCAATATTGAGCTCCGCGATTTCGCGTATCGGTGTCGCGGTGAAAAAATAGTCGGTGAAGCCGGGCGTTTCGTATACTAGCTTGCGGTAGGCCGCGAAGGCATCCAGACTCAATGCTTCCATGATGCGGTGATATTCCGGCATCGTGCTGTCTGCACCATGGTGATGCAGCAAGGTTGCCTCCATAGTTGCGGCGATCAATGTCTCCAGGTTACGCCGGCCAATCTCGGGGTTGGAGTATTTGCTGGAAATGACCTCGCCTTGTTCGGTGATACGGATTTGTCCGTTCACGCTGCCGGGTGGTTGTGCAAGGATTGCGTCATAGCTCGGACCACCGCCGCGTCCGACGGTACCGCCACGACCGTGAAACAGGCGCAGCTCGATACCGTGTTTGGCGAAAACTTTGACCAGTTCGACTTCAGCTTTATATAGTTCCCAATTGGCAGTGAGATAGCCGCCATCTTTGTTGCTGTCAGAATAGCCGAGCATCACTTCCTGGGTATCACCGCGGCTTTTCAGCAGTTTGCGGTAGTACGGGATAGCGAACAGCTCATCTATGATCGTCCCGCAACCGCGCAAATCTTCGATGGTCTCGAACAACGGGATGATATTGACGTGCAGCGAAGGTTTTGTACCGCCTTCAAGCAATTGTACCTGTTGCAACATCAGTGCGAGCTCCAGCATGTCGCTGACAGTCCTTGTCATGGAGATGATGTGGTTGGGTAACGCGGCGCGGCCAAAACGCCGATGGATTTGTGCGGCGGCTTGCATGATGCGCAATTCGCTTTGCGCCACGGCTGAGTACTGTTCAATATCCTTGAGTAGAACCTTGTCTGCCTGTAAAACAGACAGTAGTACTTCGCGGCGTGAGACTTCATCCAGATCCTTATAGTTGGCTTTGCCGCTGCTATGCGAAAAAAGCTCTGATACGGTTTGTTCATGGATCGTACTGTGCTGGCGCATGTCCAGCGGGGCAAGGTGGAAGCCGAACACTTCCACGGCGCGACGCAGATATGCAAGGCGTCCGCGTGCCAGATATACCGCGCCATGCTTGAATAACGAATCGATCAGCATATCCAGATCGGCGATGAAATCCTGCGGTGTAGCATAAGGCCGGGCATGCTTGTCCACCGGCGACAGATGTGTGATGCTATGGCCCAGCTGTTTGGCAGTGGCCGTCAGGCGCGAATAGATCAGGATCAGTGCACGCCGGTAAGGTTCGTCAGCGCGGCTGGCCGCCTTGTCCGGCGACTCATCGGAAAGCTTGCGCAATTCATCGCTGACTTCCACCAGACGGTCGGTCAGGCTCAGGCGTGTGCCCAGAAGATGTGTCTCGCTCAAATAATGTTCGAATGCCAGCGATGAATGCTGCTGCACCGCATCCAGCATCACCTCGTGTGTGACGAATGGATTGCCGTCGCGATCGCCGCCGATCCAACTGCCCACACGCAACAGCGGAGGGATATGAATGTCTTTATCGAAACGCGCTTCCAGTTGCTTCTCCAGATTGGCGTAGATCTTCGGAATTTCACTGAGGAAGGTGTAGCGGTAAAACTCCAGGCCATTCTTGATCTCGTCGTACACGGTCAACTTGGCGGTGCGCAGCATGCGTGTCTGCCAGAGAATCAACACGAAGCGATGCAGAGTCTCTTCATTGTCGGCCAGATCATCCGGCGTCATGTCCACGCGATCGCGATCGGAAAGCAAACGCGAGATGATCAGCTGGCAATCGAGGATGCTCTTGCGCTGTACTTCGGTGGGGTGAGCGGTCAACACCGGTGCAATCAGTGCATTGTTTAAAAATGCCTGCAGCGTTTCTTGGCTGATATGCTTTTCTTTGATGCGCTCAAGCGCCAACAGTAGGCTACCATCTTTCGGCGGACTGCCGGCCTGGAGATGGGCGCGATGTCTGCGGTTGTGGTGCAGGTCTTCGGCAATGTTGGAAAGCTGCGAAAAATAACTGAAGGCACGTACCACCACCAGCGTTTCGCTGGGAGAAAGCGCGTCCAGGGTCTGTTCGAGTTGCACGCGGTCGCGGTCGTCCTGCGTCTTGCGGAAACGCACTGCGGCGCGGCGCACGTTTTCGATCAGCTGAAAGGAGGCCTCTCCCTCCTGTTCGCGCAGCGTGTCACCAAGAATACGCCCAAGCAGGCGTACATCATCGCGCAGCGGCAGATCCTTGCTGGAGATATCGGTAGGGGCGGAAATCAAGTTCATCACATTCTCGGGACAAAAGCGCGGCGCACCTTATGTTAGAATGCGCCGATTATTGTTTACAAAAATTCAGGAAAAACCATGAATCAGAAATCCCATCAAGCCCCCGCCCGATTAGTGATCGCTTCGCGCGAAAGCGCGCTGGCGATGTGGCAGGCGGAGCATATCCGGGACAGGTTGCGCGCATTATATCCGCAAACCGAAGTCAGTATATTAGGTATGACCACGCAGGGAGATCAGATTCTCGACGTCACGTTGTCCAAGATCGGCGGCAAGGGCTTGTTCGTGAAAGAGCTGGAAACCGCGTTGGAAGACGGTCGCGCCGACCTCGCCGTGCATTCGCTGAAAGATGTACCGATGAATCTGCCGGAAGGTTTTGTGCTTGCCGCCATCGGCGAACGCGAAGATCCGCATGATGCGTTCGTCGCGAACAAGTTTGAAAATCTGGCCTCATTGCCAGCAGGCAGCGTCGTTGGCACATCCAGCCTGCGCCGCGAGAGCCAGTTGCGCGCGCGCTTTCCGCATCTCAAGATCGAGCCGCTACGCGGCAACGTGCAAACCCGTTTACGCAAACTGGACGAGGGAAAATATGCCGCAATAATCTTGGCCGCCGCCGGGTTGAAACGTCTCGGGCTTGGTAGCCGCATTCGCGGTATCATCTCCAGCGAAGATAGTTTGCCCGCCGTTGGCCAAGGCGCGCTGGGCATCGAATGTCGCGCCGATCGTGCCGATGTGATTGCCTGTCTGCAACCGCTGCACCATCCTGATACGGCTGCCTGTGTCTTCGCAGAACGCGCGCTGAGCCGTGCGCTGGGGGGTAGCTGCCAAGTGCCGCTGGGCGGTTTTGCTGAAGTGAAGGACGGCAAGCTGCGTATGCGCGGTTTCGTTGCCAGTCCGGATGGCAAGCGCATGATGCAATCCGAGATGACAGGCGATGTCGCCCATCCCGAAGTGCTGGGCAACAAGATCGCCGATGAACTGCGCGCACAGGGTGCGGATGTGATCTTGGCGGAGTTGGCGCTTTAAATTGCTATTGCAACGTTATGGATACTCGTTGCCCTCACTGCAATCTGGATCTGAATAGTCGATACCTTGGTGGTTTTCCAAAATGTCCGGGATGTCAGGTATCTCTTCGATACAACAGCCATTCAACGGAATTTCAGCCTTGGCATGAGGAATTTCTCATGGTTTGTGCGGCCTTTTATATATTCCTTCGCCAGCAAATATCGAAAAAATCTCTTCCAGAAAATTGGCCACGCTGGAAAACAAATCAGTAGGGTGAATAGGTTTCCATTTAGGAATGCTCAATACACACACACTCACCGGACTAAAAATCGTAGTCACTCGCCCACGCAATCAGGCGGTGCAGTTGGTGCGGAGTATTGAACAGACAGGCGGCGTGGCATTGCTGTTTCCGTTGCTGGATATCGCGGCGGTTCAGGATACTCGCGAACTGGATGAACAAATCTCCCGGCTCGCGCAAATCGATCTCGCGATCTTTATCAGCCCGAACGCGGTGAACTACGGTATCGCGGCGATACGCGCCGCTGGTGATATCCCGCAGAAGTTAAAGATTGCCACAGTAGGCCAGGGTAGCGCGAAAGCGTTGCGTGAACTTGGCATCGTCGACATCATTGCACCCACTCAACGTTTCGACAGCGAGGGTTTGCTGGCGTTGCCGGAATTGCAGAATGTCGCCGGATGGCACGTGATGGTCTTCCGCGGTGACGGCGGACGCGAATTATTGGGCGATACGCTCAAGGCGCGCGGCGCGACAGTCGAATACGCCACCTGTTATGTGCGCAGCAAGCCGCAGCAGGATGCCGGTGTGCTGCTGAATGCAAAACCGGATGCGATCACCGTGACCAGTAGCGAGGCGCTCGGTTATCTTTGGCAAATTTTGGGACAGATGCTGGACGATCGGGCTCGTGCAATGTTGCGCAGCACCCCAATTTTCGTCCCCCATCAGCGTATCGCCGAACTGGCTCTCCAGCAAGGTTGGCAGCATGTGCAATTGACGGGCTCAGGTGATGATGGCTTACTGTCGGCCCTGCAAGAATGGGCAGAGCAGAAGACCGCCAGGAAAGATCAGCCATGACCGGACAAACGCCAGAGCCGCAAAATAGCGAGCCGAAAACATCGGTGCCTCCAGTGCGCAACAGCCCGATTGCCGGGGCGTTCGCGCGTATCACTCTTACTCAACTGGCATTGATAGTGCTGGCTTTGATATTCCTGTGGCAGTGGCTGGACGGACGTCGCGCCATTAATGATATGCAACTGCAGCTTGCTGAAAAAATCGCCGAGATGGACGGCAACAGCAAGGCCAATCGGATGCTGTTAGCGCAAAATCAGGAACAGGAGCGCGAACTTTTCGCCAAAGTTACGGCACTGGAAACACGTTATGCAGAAGCGCAAAACCAGCACGCCGCGCTGGAGGCTTTGTATAACGACCTGTCGGCAAACCGTGACGAGACCGTGTTGGCGGAAGTTGAACAAATGTTGTTGATTGCCGCGCAGCAACTGCAATTGTCGGCCAATGTTAAGGCCGCCCTGATTGCCATGCAGAGTGCCGATGCGCGTTTGCAGCGCATGGATAGGGCAGCATTCAACGGGTTGCGCAAGACCATCAGTCTGGATATGGACAAATTGCGCGCACTGCCCAGCGTGGATATAACAGGCATCAATTCCCAACTCAACAATATGATTGCCGCTGTAGATGAGTTGCCCTTGGCTTATCAGCGACGCGTGCCGAATGAAGCGGCCACGCAAACTGTTCTTCCAAGAGATGAAACAACCTGGCAAAAGCTGCTGCGTGAAATCTGGCAGGAAGTGAAACAACTTGTGCGTATCGAAAATACCGGCAAGACCGATATTCCGCTGTTGTCACCCGACCAGGAATTTTTTCTGCGCGAGAATCTGAAGTTGCGTTTGTTGTCGGCGCGGCTCGCATTATTATCGCGCGATGAAAACAGCTTCGGGCAGGAACTGAAAACAGCGCAGCTTTGGATCGCACGTTATTTTGATGGGAAATCGACTCAGGTAGTGCGGATGTCGGAGGAGCTGAAAAAGCTTTCTGCGTCCGATATCCGTATCGAGCTGTCCGATATCAGCGCCAGCCTGCAGGCGGTACGCAACTATCGTTTGACGCGCGAAAGCTCGTCCAAGGCGAGGCGATGAAATATCTGCTCTGGATACTCGGACTGTTTGCCGCTGCAGTCGCTCTGACCACGGCAGCGTCGCACAATTCTGCGTACGTGTTGCTGGTATATCCGCCCTACCGTATTGAGTTGTCGCTTATGTTCTTTATCATCCTGTTGTTGGCCTCCTTTACAATGGGTTATGGGTTGGTGCGTTTGACCTTTACCATTCTGAAAATGCCGGCTTATGTGCGGCTGTTTCGGCAGGATCGGGCACGGGCCAAGGCGCACGAACTGTTAGAAGAAGTGTTGGGTGCATTTTTCGAAGGTCGTTACGCCGCGGCAGAAAAAGCGGCAACGCGAGCGATGGAACTGGGCGACACCTCGGCCTTGTATCCCATCATAGCGGCGCGCTCGGCTCATGAATTGCGAGAATACAAAAAGCGCGATGCCTACCTGTCCGCCGCCGAAGGCAAAACGATAGGCGACTCCACGATGCGGTTGATGACCACCAGCAAATTCATGCTGGATCAGCGCAACCCTCTTGCCGCATTGAGTGTATTGCAGGAATTGCGCGATAGCGGCATCAAAGGCCATGTTGGCGCAATGTCGCTGGAACTCAAGGCGCAGCAACAGGCGGGTAAATGGGATGACGTGCTGAAGGTGCTCGATCAATTGGAAAAGCGCAAATCTATTGATGCTGGGGTTGCGGAGCAATTACGCCAACAAGCCTGGCTGGAAAAAATCCGCCAGCAGGAAGATTTGGCAGGGCTGAACTCTTGCCTGAAAAGTATTCCTGCCGATTTCAAACGGCGCAGTAAAGTCGCGGCAACTATTACCCATGCACTGATACAACACGGCGGTGCATCACTCGCACAACAATTGCTTTCCGATAGCCTGAATGCGCAATGGGATAGCGAGTTGGTAGTACTGTTTGGCGATTGCATTTCCGGCGACGTGCTGGCGCAAATCGAGCAAGCCGAAAAATGGCTCAACCAGCATAAGCAGGATTCCGGATTATTGCTCGCGCTTGGTAAGCTATGCTTGCATCAAAAGTTGTGGGGCAAGGCGCGCAGTTATCTGGATGCCAGCATCAGTATCGTACCCAGCTATGCGGCTTACAGTGCATTGGCTCAGCTTGCAGAACGTCTGGGCAAAACCGACGAAGCATTCAGGTATTATCAGAAAGCCGTGGCGTTGGTAAAACTATGAAGCGTGAAAAGTAAACACCATGTGTGTTTTTGCTTCACGTCTTTGGTGCAAATGTAAATGCATCCGAGAAGAAAGCCTCATTCGGCAATTTACACTGGGTGGTGAAATCGCGGTGGGCTGCTTCCACGACCACTGGCGCGCCGCAGACATATACTTCATGTCCCGATAGATCGCTATAGTCATCCATCACTGCCCGGTGTACGAAACCGGTACGTCCTTGCCAAGCGTCTTCCGGCAGGGCTTCGGAAAGCACCGGGGTAAATTTGATACCTTTACTTTCCCACTGTTTTGCCATATCCAGCAGGTACAGATCCGCCAGTTTGCGCCCCCCCCAGTAAAAGTGCATAGGGCGTTTCATCCCGATGTACAGCGCATGTTCAACGATCGCCTTGATCGGCGCGAAACCGGTGCCGCTGGCGACAAAGATGATGGGTTTTTCAGTGTCCTCGCGCAGGAAAAAAGTGCCGAGCGGACCTTTGAAACGCAGTATATCGCGCTCTTTCATCACTTCGAACACATGATGAGTGAATGCACCGCCGGTGATATTGCGGATGTGCAGTTCCAGAAACTCATCGTTATGCGGTGCATTGGCCAGCGAGAAGCTGCGCGGCTTTTCATCCTTGAGCAAAATATCGATGTATTGTCCGGCCAGGAATTGCAAGCGTTCGTTGGCTGGCAGCTTGAGCAAGAGCACCATCACATCGGGCGCCGGCCGTTCCATCTTGTGCACACGGCAAGGCATGGTCTTGACCGGAATATCCTTGACGGCGTTCACCTCGCGACATTCGAGCAGCAGATCCGACTGGGGTTTTGCACAACAGAACAATGCCATACCCGCTGCTTTTTCCGATTCACTCAACGTGCTTTCCTGATGCTTGCCGTAATCCACCTGGCCTGATAAGACTTTACCCTTGCAAGTACCGCATACGCCGTCACGGCAGCTATATGGGAGCATGTAGCCGTGTTTGAGCGCGGCTTCGAGGATAGTCTCGTGTGCCTCGATGGGAAAGTTGTGACCGCTGGGCTGAATGGTGGTCTTGAAGGTCATGACTAATGCTGTAGATTCACAAAGACGCGAATTTTAACGCATAATCATAAAATGAGACGCTTGTTAATTATCGGCTGTGGGGATGTCGCGCTGCGTACGATTCCGCTATTAAAGCAATGCTACCGGGTGTCTGCGCTGGTCCGCAATGCCGCATATTTTGCAAAATTGCGCAGCATGGGCGTGGAGCCGCTGATGGGTGACCTTGATGATCGCGGCAGTCTTGCGCGTATCGCCGGATTGGCCGATGCGGTGCTGCACTTGGCCCCACCCCCGAATAATGGGGTTCGCGACACCCGTACGCGCAACTTGCTCAGCATTTTGTCACAGGGCAAATTGCCGAAGCGGTTGGTTTACATCAGCACCAGCGGCGTATATGGCGATTGTGGCGGTGCGTGGGTGAGTGAGGCACGTCCGCTCAAGGCGGTATCGTCACGGGCAAAAAGGCGTGTGGATGCCGAGACGCAAATTCGTAATTGGGCCAGACGTAACCATGTGAACGCCAGTATCCTGCGCGTACCCGGAATCTATGCGGCTGACAGATTACCGCTAAGCCGCGTACAACTAGGCACACCGGGCATCGTCACCAGCGAGGACAGTTATACCAATCACATTCATGCCGACGATCTGGCGAACATTTCTGCAAGGGCCCTGCGGCGAGGGCGAACGTGTCGCGTATATAACGCCAGCGATGACAGCCGTCTCAAAATGGGCGAGTACTTCGATAGCGTGGCGGACACGTTCGGTCTGCCGCATATACCACGCATCAGCCGTGCAGAGGCGCAACGAGTCATGCCGGAAAGCCTGCTGTCATTCATGAATGAATCGAGACAGTTGATCAACCGCCGCATGAAATCCGAATTGAAAGTAAAACTGCGTTACCCGACTGTCGGGGACATGCTTGCCACGATCAAGCGGCCATAGCCGCCCAAAAATTATTTTGCGAGACTGATACGTGCCCGGGATATTGCGGCGGCGACCTGCTCCGGTGCGGTTCCGCCGATGTGATTGCGGCTGGCAAGCGAACCTTCCAGCGACAACACCTGATACACATCTGCGGCAATGTGCGTCGAGAATTGCTGCAAATCGGTGATGCTGATGTCACTCAGATCGCAGCCGCGCTGTTCGGCAAAGCGTACTACCTGTGCAACCGCTTCGTGTGCATCGCGGAACGGCAAGCCTTTCTTCACCAGATAATCGGCCAGGTCGGTCGCCGTGGCATAACCTTGCAAAGCTGCACTGCGCATGGCTTCCGGTTTGACCTTGATGCCCGCGATCATGTCGGCGTAGATGCGTAAAGTCTGTGTCAGCGTTTCCACGGTGTCGAACAGCGGTTCCTTGTCTTCCTGATTGTCCTTGTTGTAAGCCAGCGGTTGGCCCTTCATCAACGTCAGCAACGCGACCAGGTGACCGTTCACTCGCCCGGTCTTGCCGCGCACCAGCTCCGGTACATCGGGATTTTTCTTTTGCGGCATGATGGAAGAGCCGGTGCAGAAGCGGTCTGCGAGGTCGATGAAACCAAAACGAGGACTCATCCACAGGATCAATTCCTCCGAGAAACGCGACAGATGCGTCATGATCAGCGCTGCGCAGGCGGTAAATTCGATCGCGAAATCGCGGTCTGAAACTGCGTCCAGCGAGTTCTCGCATACACCGTCAAAGCCGAGCAGATCAGCGACATATTCGCGTTTGATCGGATAACTGGTTCCGGCCAGCGCAGCTGAGCCCAACGGCAAACGATTGACACGCTTGCGGCAATCCTGCAAACGTTCCGCATCGCGCTTGAGCATCTCGAAGTATGCCATCAGGTGATGAGCGAAGCTGATCGGCTGCGCGACCTGCAAGTGCGTGAAGCCGGGCATGATGGTGTTGGTATGCTGTGCCGCCAGGTCGAGCAGCGCGACTTGCAGTGTCCTGGTCAGTGTGAGCAATACATCGATCTCGTGGCGCAGATACAGCCGCACATCTGTTGCCACCTGGTCGTTGCGCGAACGGCCGGTGTGCAGCCGTTTGCCGGCATCGCCGACCAGTGTGGTGAGACGTTTTTCGATATTGAGGTGTACATCTTCCAGATCCAGCGACCAGACAAACTCGCCGCTGATGATCTCGTTCTCGATCTGCCCGAGACCGCGTTTGATATCGTTCAGATCCTGTATCGAGATGATGTTGCAAGCCGCGAGCATTTGCGCGTGTGCCAGCGAACCCTGGATGTCGAACATGGCCAGCTTGTGGTCGAAGCCCACCGATGCGGTATAGCGCTTCACCAATTCCGCCACCGGTTCGGTGAAACGGCCAGACCAAGTATCTTTATTTTTATCTTGCATTGGATCTTGCATTGTTGCCCCCATCTGTCCCAGAATGAAGCATGGAAAACACCATGCCTTTCCCACCATGAATAACCCGCGCAGTATAAAACAAAACGCCCAGCTCGATGTGTTGCCGAACTTTCGCAATCTGGGCATCCTGTTGCGCATCCTGCTGATCAGCAATGGCTTGGCAGTACTGCAGGCAGTACTGCAGGCAAACGCATGGACAGATGTGGGGCAGCGCATAATGCAGATCGCAACTCTGCTTACGCCGGTTCTGCTGACCAGTTTGATGCTGCTGTGGGTAATACAGCCGTGGCTGAACCGCTTGCCTTACTGGTGCGGCGTGCTGGCAGTGATGGTTTTGGCGGTGGTGGTGACGTTGTCCATCTATTATTTCGGTGGCGAGGTATATAGTCCGTCGGGAAGCTCGAAATATTATTTTGACGAAGCGCGCTATGCGCTGCTTAGCATGATGATGTGCGGTATCCTGCTGTTGTATTTTCGGCTTCGCACCAAAAGGTTGTCGCGCGCCTTGCATGAAGCGCGTTTGCAGGTATTGCGTGCGCGTATCCGACCGCATTTTCTTTTTAATACGATCAACGCCGTGCTCGGCATCATGCGCACCCAGCCTAAACAAGCCGAAACGGCCTTGGAAGACATGGCAGACCTGTTCCGCATGGCGATGTCGGATGCGCGGGATCTGGTGCCACTCAGCCGCGAGATCCAGCTGAGCAAGCAATATATCGCGCTGGAACAATTGCGCATGGGTGACCGGCTGAATGTGGATTGGCAGATACAGGACGTGCCGGATAACGCGCTGATCCCACCGCTGCTGTTGCAGCCACTGCTGGAGAACGCGGTGTATCACGGCATTGAGGCATTGCCTGAAGGCGGCAGTATCAAGATACTTTTGCGCCTCAGCGGCGACGAGTTGTACCTGACCGTGGAAAATCCCTGCGTGGAACGTGATACTTCGGAAAAAAGAGCGCACGGTATTGGCGACTTCCTGAATAAATACGAGTCGGGCAAGTCGTCGCTACCGGCCACTGGCCACAAACAGCGTTCTAATAATAAAATGGCTTTGTTGAACATCCGCGAACGGCTGGATCTGCTGTTTGACGCCGAGGCGCGTTATCAGGTCGAAAGCGGCAATAACTTCTATCGTGTGGAGATCACCTTGCCTTATGTAAAGGTACGACCGTCATGACAACAACCATCGAACTGGCATTGCGGGTATTCATCGTGGACGACGAGCCGCCCGCGCACAACCGGCTGCGCGATCTGCTGAATGACTGCAATAACCAGTTGGCATTGGAAGTGGTGGGTGAGGCGGGAAATGGCCAGGAAGCATTGGACAAGCTCGTGGACATCCCCGTCGATGTAGTGCTGCTGGATATCCGCATGCCGCAAATGGACGGCATCGAGCTCGCACAACATCTGCAAAAATTGCCCAAACCGCCGGTGATCATATTTACCACGGCGTACGATGCCTATGCGATCAAGGCATTCGAACTGCACGCGATCGATTACCTGCTCAAACCGATACGCCTGGGACGCCTGTTCGACGCACTGAATCGCGCGCGCGAAGCTGTGCCGGTGCAAACCGAAATATTGCGTGAACTGCTGCCGGAGCCGCGCAAAAATCTATCCATACATGAACGCGGCAAGATCCACCTGATACCCATTGAACGGGTGCTGTATCTGCGCGCTGAATTAAAATACGTCACGGTGCGTACGGTCGAGCGCGAATACCTGATCGAAGAATCGCTCAATGCGCTGGAAAAGGAATTCAACGCGCGCTTCGTGCGCATCCACCGCAATTGCCTGGTTGCAAAGGGTGAGATAGAGGGATTCGAAAAAGGCGGTGAAGAAGGCGAGAGCGGCTGGATGGTAAAGCTGAAAGGGCTGGAAGAACTGCTGGCGATCAGCCGCCGTCAACAGCACATCGTCAAGGAATTCAGTTGAGCTGAATCACTTGTGATTTTCGATGTTCAAACAAGATCATTGTGCTTCTAGCAGATTCTTCAACGTGTTCAAATCGCGCGTCACCCATTCCGCATCTGCGGCAAATTTCTCGTCGGACATCTCAGGCAAGCGGAACAAGGTAAAGATGAGTTCGCTGCCGCTGCCGTTCGAAATCACGCGCATCGGAATATAGATCTCCAATCCCGGCTCAGTGCTGACCCAGTGATCCAACACCCCGAATTCATTCCGTTCCGTGAACCTGACTTTCACCGGTCCATCCGGCCCTGCAGCAATCCACTCGCCATTTACCTGTTTCAGCGACTTGCCCAACCCCGATGCCCAGCGCGGAAAATTTTCCGGTACGGCGATGAAGTTGTATACGTCCTTGACGTTGCGATTGATGGAAATGTTGAGATTGCGGGATGAATAAATCACGACCATAAGGCACCTTGCTTTCCATTAACACGGGGCTAAAAAGAGGCAGGTTTTTATGTAGTTTTTCCAGAGCGCGAGGTTAGGCTTTTAACTAGCTTTTCGCCAAGCACTGTATCAACCGTATTTTTCTTTTTGAAGATGGATGCGATTACTTCTACCCAATGTCCTTTTTCAGAAATTTTGTGAAAATTGGCGCCATATAGGGCAGAGCTAACGGTTGAACCTTTGATAACGCAATTATATACTTGACAAACCCATGATTAACTCCGATAATACTCACACATTAGGAGATAAACATGAGCAACTTAAACGCACCACACTTCCAAGACGCAGATAAAGCCCGCGAATATCTTGAGGCTGTTCGCTGGCCCAATGGCCCTGTATGCCCTCATTGCGGCAGTATTGGAA
>CAIOKY010000142.1 GCA_903858965.1 uncultured Nitrosomonadales bacterium
CGCTTGGTGAATTGGGACGTAAAACTCGGCACAGCGGTGTCCGATTTGGAAGTGGTGCAGGAAGAAGAAGACGGCTTCATGTGGCACATCCGCTATCCGCTGGTTGAGAAAGACAGCGTACGCGGATTGACTCACCTCACCGTTGCCACTACCCGCCCGGAGACCATGCTCGGTGACGTGGCGGTGATGGTACATCCCGACGACGAACGCTACAAACACCTGATCGGCAAGCAAGTCACACTGCCGTTATGCAACCGCCCGATTCCGATCATCGCTGACGAATATGTGGACAAGGAATTCGGCACGGGTGTAGTGAAAGTCACGCCTGCACATGATTTCAACGACTATGCGGTAGGAAAAAGACGTAATCTTGATATGCCTTCAATCCTCACGTTAGATGGAAAAATTATTGGACGCTCTGATAACACACCCGATTCATCACGGTTCAATTACGTCGCTGAAAAGCAGTCGGGTTCTAGATCGCTGGATGGATACCAAGAACCATTATATGAACAGTCGATTCGTCCCCATTATCGAGGCCTCGACCGCTTCGATGCCCGCAAGCAAATCGTCGCGGACCTCGAAAAAGAGGGCTTGTTAGAAAAAATTGAGAAGCACAAACTCAAGGTTCCGCGCGGTGATCGCACCCATGAAATCATCGAACCGATGCTGACCGACCAGTGGTTCGTTGACCTTACCGAAATTAACCGCCGCGATGGAAAGCCAGGGCCAGGTGGCCTTACTGCAATTACAAAGGTCGCTTTGGAATGCGTCGCTTTCGGCGAGATCAAGTTCCATCCCGAGAACTGGGTCAACACCTACAACCAGTGGCTGAACAACATTCAGGACTGGTGCATCTCGCGCCAACTGTGGTGGGGGCATCAAATTCCTGCCTGGTACAGCGACGACGGTCGCTACTATGTCGCACACGACGAAACCGAAGCACGAGCACTCGCAGTAAAAGATGGTTACATGGGCAACCTCAAACGCGACGATGACGTGCTCGACACCTGGTTCTCCTCTGCGCTGTGGCCGTTCTCCACGCTGGACTGGGAAGAGGGAAAGCCTTTCGAACAACAGAACCAATTTGTCCAGAAATATCTGCCATCCTCCGTGCTGGTCACCGGCTTCGACATCATCTTCTTCTGGGTAGCGCGCATGGTGATGATGACCAAGCACGTCACCGGCAAGATCCCATTCAAGGATGTGTATGTGCACGGCCTGATCCGCGACGCGGAGGGACAGAAAATGTCCAAGTCCAAGGGTAATGTGCTCGACCCGATCGATTTGATCGACGGCATCGGCATTGAAGAGTTGGTGAAAAAGCGCACTACCGGTCTGATGAACCCGAAGCAGGCGGAACAGATCGAAAAGCGCACGCGCAAGGAATTCCCGGAAGGCATTCCGGCGTTTGGCACCGATGCGCTGCGTTTCACCTTTGCGTCGCTGGCCTCGCCCGGACGCGACATCAAGTTCGACATGCAGCGTTGCGAAGGCTATCGCAATTTCTGCAACAAGCTATGGAACGCCACGCGCTTCATGCTGATGAATTGCGATGGGCAGGATGTCGGCCTGGATGTAAGCTTGCCGTTGGAATTTTCCGCTGCGGACAAATGGATCATCAGCATGCTGCAACATGCCGAAGCAGAAATGGCCCAGCATTTTGCCGATTACCGTTTCGACATGGCCGCGCGCACAGTATACGAGCTGGTGTGGAACGCCTATTGCGATTGGTATGTAGAACTTGCAAAAGTTCAGATCGCAAGCGGTAACGAAGCTGTGCAACGTGCAACGCGCCGCACGCTGGTACGCGTACTGGAAGCCATTTTGCGTTTGGCACACCCTATTATCCCGTTCATCACCGAAGAGCTGTGGCAATTTGTCGCACCACTGGCCGGACAATCCGGCGACAGCATCATGTTGCAACCGTATTCTAAAAATGATTCCCTATATCAAGTAGGAAAAGATGTTTCGGTAGCTCTAACTGGTATGGGAGCCACGGCAACTATTAGCTCCCTACAAGCAATGGTCAATGCTTGCCGCAGCCTGCGCAGCGAGATGAATCTGTCTCCCGCAGTGCGTATACCACTAATCGCCGCCGGCGACGCCACAGTGTTGAATCCGTTTGTACCCTATATCATCAGCTTGGCCAAACTCAGCGAAGTTCAGGTCGTCGCCAATCTACCGGAAGGCAATGCAGCTGTCGCCATCGTAGGTGCATTCAAGCTGATGCTGAAAATCGAGATCGATGTCGCTGCAGAACGTGAACGGCTGGACAAGGAAATTACCCGTTTGCAAAACGAAGTCGCCAAGACACAGGCCAAGCTGGGCAATGCCAGTTTCGTGGACCGTGCTCCCGCAGCCGTGGTGGCACAGGAACGCAAGCGCATGGAAGGATTCGGTGCCACACTGACACAACTGCAAGTGCAACGCGGCAAATTAGGCTGAATGCGATCCATACCCGACCTGCCGTCTGTTACGCTATGTGCCGTTGATTGTCTCAATCCTTCGTTGGCTTTGCGCGCGCTCGATCTGTGCGCACTCCAGTGCAACTTCGGCGATATGCTGTTCCTTTCAGATACCGCAAATCAATACGAGTTAGCAGATTGCCGCATGGAGGTGATTCCCCGCATCGGCTCGGTTGCAGAATATTCCCGCTTCGTGCTTAAGCAGCTGGGCAGGTACTGCCATACGGAACACATGCTGTTGGTTCAGTGGGACGGCTATATCATCAACCCGCATAGCTGGCGTCCGGAGTTTCTCGAATACGATTACATAGGCGCGCCATGGGGCTGGTATCAGGATACGCACCGCGTCGGCAACGGCGGATTTTCGCTGCGTTCCCGGCGGCTACTCGATGCATTGCTCGATGAGGGTATCGTCGATCTCGATCCGGAAGACGAAGCCATCGGGCGGCGCTATCGTCCGCTGCTCGAATCAAAGTACGGTATCCGGTTTGCGCCGGAGGAAATAGCCGCAGCGTTCTCGTACGAGACGATCGCTCCCAAAGGCGACCCGTTCGGTTTTCACGGTTTTTTCCATATGTGGTCGGTACTGCCGCAGCAGGAGCTATCCGGATTCATAACTGCACTCGCACCTTCATCTGTTGCCAGTCGCCAATATATTCAGTTGTGCAGGAACTATGTTGAGCTGGGCTGCATGGAAGAAGCAACAACGATGCTCAACCGACGCCTCGAAGTGGTTCCGGATGATAGCGAAGCAGGAGCATTACTCTCCTCACTTTCCTCACCACAGGCGGGTGTTCCAGCGGAACAAACTATGCTGGGACGCAATGACCCTTGTCCCTGCGGTAGCGGCAAACGATACAAGCTGTGCTGCGGTGCGATCGCAGAAAACCAACCTGCGGCAACCCCGTTACCAGCCGGACAAATCGAATTCATGTTGCATAACGCGATGGCACATCATCATGCAGGGCGTCTGGCAGAAGCCGAACAAGGCTATCGTCTGGTGCTTGAACACAAACCGAAGAATGCCACAGCCCTGCAGTTTCTCGGCGTGCTGACCAGGCAACGTGGCGACCCGGTGCGTGCGCAGCAATTGAACCGGCGAGCACTCGACCTGCGCTCATATATGGCCGATTTCTACATCAACCTCGGCAAGTGCCTGCACCTGAAGGGCAGACTGAAAGAGGCAGAGGATTGCGATTCCCATGTCCTCGCGATCAGGCCGGATTATGTTCCTGTAAGCAACAACATTGGACAGAATTGACACGCCTCTGGGCAAGTAAGCGAAGCCGCCTTAGTACAAGTCAGCGACGGCGAATCATGAAAATGAATTCGTCACCTTGCTCTACCGATGACAATAATTCGTTGCCGGTATTGTCGCAAAAGACCAAAAAGTCCAGGGGCGCGCCTTTGTCAGTTGCAACAATTCTGATCACTTCACCGCTGGTCATTTGCGATAGCGCTTTCTTGGCGCGCAGAATAGGCAAGGGGCACACCAGCTGACGCGCATCCAGTTCAACATCGAATTTCATGTCTCTATCGGCAATCCGGCCTGAACCCATGCCGCGATCCCGCCTTCCAGGTTGTATACATCGGCAAAGCCATGTGAAGCAGCGAATGCGGCTGCCTGAGCGGAGCGACCACCGATATGGCAATAGAAAACCGTCTTGGCGTTCTTGTCCAATTCGTTCAGGCGCATCGGCAACAGATGCAGCGGTAACGATACGCCCTGCGGGATTTTCCCCCGAGCCACCTCCTCATCGGTGCGTACATCCACCAAACGAAACCCGCCTTGTTGCAACATCGACTGCAACTCTTTAACTGTAAGGTCCTTGAAACCATCGCTATTCATTGGCATCTACTCATCTCCAGTTTGATTATGATCCGCCAGCAAATGCGACACGCGGGTATTCGCCACTGACAAACGCTTCACCAGCATGCGCAAAAATGCATCACCGAACTGTAGCCGGCATCCTATCGTGGCATGCATCAGCACATCCGGATTGATCTCGATCAGTATTACATCATTCTTGGCGATCACATCCGAGCTGCGTTTGAAATCGCGTTCTATAAGGTGAGCCATTTCACCGAAACAGTCACCGCGATGCAACAGACTCAACAACCTGCCCTGCTTGGTCACGCGTACCGTGCCTTGCGCCAGGATGAAAAATGAACGTCCGCTTTCGCCATCGCGGAGAATGTATTCTGATTCCGGGACTTTTCGCCACTGACTGATGCGCAACACTTCCCAGAGTTCGACATCGCTGAAATTCTTGAAGAACCCCAGACTGCGCAGTGTGTCGAATTTTTCCGTATCCAGTATCTCGTTCTGGGTCGGCACCACACTGCTGGAAAAGCCGACCAGATCGTTAGCGAATTCATCCCAGGTCTGATGGCGTTTTGCCGTGTCCTTCTCCATCGCACGCCGCACAATCGCGTCCAGCTCCGGCCCTATTTCCGGACGGAACGTGCTGGGCGGCGGCGGTTCGATATTGGTGATGTGGTAGATCATGCTGTGGTTATTAGTCGCATCGAAAGGTAACTTCCCTGTGAGCAGCTTGTACATCACCACCCCCAAGGAATAAATATCCGTCTGATGAGTCAGTCTGTGTTCCTTGACCTGTTCTGGTGACATATAAGCCGGCGAACCCACGCCCGATACTTGTGTGGATTGGTCGCTCTGCAGTGCTGCCGCGCCGAAATCGGAAATCTTGATGTCGGTTTCGCCCTGAAGCAGGATATTGGCCGGCTTGATGTCGCGATGGATCACGCCCTGATGCTGCGCATATTCAAGGGCCTTGCAACACTTGTAGGCGATTTCGGCAACCGTGCTGACTGGCAATAACTTATCTACCTCGGCATACTGCTCAAGCGTGCTGCCCTCGACATATTCCATCACCACATAGTTGACTTCACCCTCCATTACCGCGTCCAGGATCTTTGCAATATGTGGATGCGACAACTTGCCTGCCAACGAGGCCTCTGTCATCAACAGCTTGCGATAAACCTTGGCACGATTAGTATCGCGCAAAATCCCCAGATCGAACAACTTGACGGCGACCTGTTGTTTGTTGAAGGGATCGATTGCGAGATACACGGTGCTGGTCGCCCCGGTGCCAAGTTCACGCACGATTTCGTATTTGCCGATTTTATCCATTTTGAATTGCCGATTTAACAAGACTGCGATTCTGCGCACTTTACAGTTCGCTGTCCATATGGAAACACCTTGAAACAATTGTAGCGCAATAGACAGTGTGAACCGGAAGCAAAAACAACTATCATACCGGCTATGAAAAAGCTGTCCCTTTTGTTGTTCCTGTGTTTTACACCCTGTGCTGTTGGCGATGGCCTGCCCGATCTGGGCGATGTCTCTCAGGCCGTGCTTACCCCGTTGCAGGAACGCCAGATCGGACAACAAAGCATGCTGGAGATTCGCGCCAGCAAACAATATCTCGCCGATGCCGAGATCAACGATTATCTTAATCAGCTTGGTTACAGGCTGGTCGAAAATAGTGCTGAACCAGGGTTAGACTTTGAATTTTTTGCCGTAAATGATTACAGCATCAATGCCTTTGCGATGCCGGGTGGCTTTATCGGTGTAAATGCAGGCCTGCTGTTGACTACACAAAGCGAGTCGGAACTGGCTTCTGTATTAAGCCACGAGATTTCGCATATCACACAACATCATTTGGCGCGCATGATAGAAGGGCAGCAAGGCGACGGCCTGATTTCGCTGGCAACCATCGCCGTCGCAATACTCGCCGCACGCACCAACCCGCAAGCATCGGAAGCCGCTATCGTCAGCACACAGGCGCGCTCGATTCAGAAACAGCTCAATTTTACCCGCGCTTACGAAGAAGAGGCCGACCGCATCGGGCTGCAGCTATTACAAAAATCGGGTTTCAATACCCACGCCATGCCGGAATTTCTGGAACGGCTGCAAAATTCCACCCGCCTGCTGGAAGGAAATGCGCCGAATTACATGCGCACCCACCCAATTACCAGCGATCGTATCGCAGAGATTGAAAACCGCGTACAAAAGCAGCCCTATCGTTTAATTCCAGACAGCCTGAATTTCCAGCTGGTGCGCACCAAGCTGATCTCGGCACAAAAAACGGCCTCTGAAGCTATCACCTATTTCAACGATGCGCTAGGCACACAAAAATATGGCAATCCGATCGCACAGCGTTACGGTTTGGTAAGCGCGTTGCTACGCGACAACCAAATCGAGCGTGCTACGCAAGAACTGGCAACTTTGCGCAAGCAGGCCCAGAGTGACCAAACGGCCAGAAACAATCCGATGATAGAAACACTAGCCGGGCAGGTAAAGCGCGCCGCAAAAAATGATCCTGACACGCTGGCGTTCTATCGCGCCGCCGTGCAGAATTTTCCGCAGCACCGCGCCCTGGTTTACGACTATGCCGACCTGTTGCTGCAAGACAACCAAACTGGAACTGCTATCAAGTTGCTCGCAGAGCAGATTACCCGCCATCCCAGCGATACCACCCTGTATGATCTGCAAGCGAGAGCCTACGCGATGCAAGGCAAGGTTCTGGAACAGCATCAAGCCCAAGCCTACAGCTACGCATGGCAAGGCAACCTATACGCGGCGATGGAACAACTCGAGCTGGCAAAACAGGCTGGCGGTAGTTTTTACCAGCTATCGGCAATTGAGAGCGATTTGCGCGAACTGCGCGAGATGCTGGATGCACGTGGCAAAAAGTAAGTCTCTCAGGAACAGGCTTTGGGCATTACATTAGGCGGGATTGTATTATTACCCGGCATCGCAACGGCCGTCACAGGTGGAAGAGACGCCGTAAAATTGGCAACGGCAGTTTGATCGTCATTGCTTGAATCGCCATTTGCGCAAGTCCATGCACCACTATTCGGGTTATAGAAAAAATGTACGCTAAGCGGGGTTCCCGATGCGTTCATCAGCCGGCTGCTGATACCGGATGTCTTGTATTTTGCAACCAGACTTAAATTAACAATGGCAATACTCTGAACATATCTTCCCGATGTGATCCCAGGAACACCGGAAACCCCAGTTTGGTCGAGCGCAAACATTCTGGTCGTAGTAATCAATTCTGATAGCGGAGTCTTCAAGCCATCTATTAAGTCCATGGCTTCGGAAGCTTGGCCGCGTGCCGTGTAATCTCCATATGCCGGGATCGCCACTGCAGCCAAAATACCGATGATTGCCACCACGATCATCAACTCGATCAGGGTGAAACCCTTTTGAATATTCTTCACGTAGAACTCCTTCTCATTTAAACCACCACCATTCGAACAACAGGATCAACGTGTAATTTTCACTACCGCGTTAACGATCTTGCTGTTTCAATAAACCAGCCATATTCAAAATTCCGGCTTCAACAAAGACCTAGCTAATCTTTCTTCATCGCTTTTCCATTCAGTCAGTCAGTCATTCTTTCTTTCCAGTTCCCATTCTGTAGAGACCAAAATCAATATCCCTAAGGCACGCATGAAAGAAATCAAACATCAACTGAACTTACTGCAATCAAAAAGCCCCTCTTGCGAGGGGCTTTAACTTACCGCACTACCCTCGGGTAGACCTTAAGTAAGAGCACAAGTTACGTGCAAGCTTTAGGCAACACGTTTGACGGAATCGTGTTTGCACCGATTTGCGCCCTGGTACCTTTGGCTGGCAAGGCTGATGTCACAGAGGTAACCGCTGTTCCATCATCCGCAGTACCATCACCGTTGGCACAAGTCCAAGAGCCGTCGTTCGCGTTATAGAACATATGTACGGCAGTAGGCGTTCCAGCAGCAGAACTCATCAAGCGGCTGCTCACACCGACGGTTTGGTATTGTGCCACGACGCTGAATTCTTTGGCTACGGCAGCATTACCCAAAGCATTACCCGTAACGATAGACTTGACATATTTTCCGCTGGTAATGCCAGTAACGCCGGAAATCCCTTTGGTATCGAGTCCAAACAACCCTGCCGAAGTATATAACTCGGTCAATGGAGTCTTCAAACCGTCCAGCAAGGTAAAGGCTTCAGCAGCTTGTGCACGGGCGGTATAGTCACCATATGCAGGAATCGCCACCGCAGCCAGAATGCCGATAATCGCAACCACGATCATCAGTTCGATCAGGGTAAAACCCTTTTGAATTTTTTTCATCATGTTAAAGCTCCTTTTTAAGTTAAACACACAACCTCAGTGTGTTGGTGTCATTTCAGCAATAGTTATGCCAACAATGCAATACATTGTTATTACACAATATTAAAAATATATTTGCACTGCCGATACACTTTTTATACGCATACCCGTCACCCAACTGACGATTTTGGGCAGTTATGCCCGCACACGCGTTAAGTGTGCAAATCAACGCCGGGGATTTGGTTCAAATCCACGTCGTCTATCTGCTCGGGTGAAAGAAATTGCTTGGCGTAATCGAGGTAAACCTTTTCGCGGATGAATACGTCGAACAGATCGGGGTCGATATGTCCGCCCAGCTTGAATTTACCGAGAATGGTCAGCGATTCGGTAAGGGTCTTTCCCTTTTTGTAAGGTCTATCTTTGGCGGTCAGCGCCTCGAAAATATCAGCGATACCCATGACCCTGGCTTGTACTGACATCTGTTCGCGTGTCAATCCGCGCGGATAGCCCTTGCCGTCCATCCGTTCATGATGTCCACCCGCATATTCCGGGACATTTTTCAGGTGTCTGGGCCAAGGTAGTGATTCCAGCATTTTGATAGTGACATCGATGTGGTGGTTGATGATCTCGCGCTCTGCTGCCGTCAAGGTGCCGGCGCGTATAGTAAGATTCTCGACTTCATCCTCACTGAGAAAATTGCACTCGTTCCCGCTGGCGTCTCGCCATTGATAAGTGGCGATCTGGCGCACACGCTGCTGCGCCTCGGCAGACATTGCCTCGCTGCCGACATTGCAGTGCCGCAGAAACTCCCGATCATGGTCAAGTTGGGTTGTTCGCACCGCGTAACTCTGGCGTGCGGCCTCCGCACGCTGCACATCGGTACCTGCCGCCATAATTTCGCGCAGCATGGCAATCTCGGCATCACGCTTGAGTACCTCAAAGCGTGTATCCACAAATTGAATCCTGTCAAACAAGGTGTGCAGCTTGGTCGCTTTATCCACCACATGTACAGGCGTGGTGATCTTGCCACAGTCATGCAACAAACCGGCAATTTTCAGTTCGCGCCGGTCTTTGTCCGTCATCATAAAATCCTTGAGCGGACCCTGGTCGGTGCGATTAACCGCTTCCGCCAGCATCATCGTGAGCGCCGGTACACGTGCGCAGTGGCCGCCGGTGTAGGGAGATTTATCGTCAATCGCAGTATTGATAAGCTGAATGAAGGCCTCAAACAGTGCTTCCAATTGCTCGATGAGGTGCCGATTGGTCAATGCGATGGCTGCCTGCGAGGCAAGTGATTCCAGCAACTGTTGATCGTCCCTTGAAAATGGCACAATCGCTCCACTTTCCTGATCTTGCGCATTGATCAGTTGCAATACACCGATGACTTCGTTCTCGTGGTTGCGCATCGGCACGGTCAGAAAAGACTGTGAACGGTAGCCGGTCTTGGCATCGAATTTTTTGGTCCCTGAAAAATCGTAGCCCTGCGCCATATAGGCATCGGGGATGTTCACCGTCTCACCG
>CAIOKY010000143.1 GCA_903858965.1 uncultured Nitrosomonadales bacterium
AACGACCACGAGCAACAGCCTTTAGGCCGAACTCACCGAAACTCACTTTGTTTCCACGAGTAGCTACGCCGGTATTACGGCCTTTTTGCTCCTTGCGGTACTTTCTTCTAGCTGGCTGTAGCATGCTTTACTCCCGCCTTTCTTGCTTTCTTTTCCGGTTCAGCCGCGACTGGCGCCACAACTTCCTGATCCGTGATCTCACCCTTGAATACCCAAACCTTCACACCGATGATGCCATAGGTGGTCTTCGCCTCGGATGTACCGTAATCAATATCTGCTCGCAGGGTATGCAACGGCACGCGGCCTTCGCGATACCACTCGGTGCGGGCGATTTCGATGCCGTTCAAACGACCTGCGCTCATGATCTTGATGCCTTGCGCACCGAGACGCATCGCATTTTGCATCGCACGTTTCATCGCACGGCGGAACATGATACGTTTTTCCAATTGCGCGGTAATGCTCTCGGCAATCAGTTGCGCATCGATTTCCGGTTTGCGAACTTCTTCGATTGCGACATCCACTGATTGCAGACCCATACGCTTGCGCAACTCGGCGCGCAAAGTCTCGATATCCTCGCCCTTTTTTCCTATCACCATGCCAGGGCGCGCGGTATAAATCGTTACCTTGGCGTTCTTGGCCGGGCGTTCGATGATCACCTTTGAAACACCCGCAGCGGCCAGTTTCTTTTTCAAATAGGCGCGCACATCGATATCTTTGAGCAACAAATCAGCAAAATTCTTGCTATTGGAGTACCACTTGGAATCCCAGTTCTTGCGTACGCACAACCGGAAACCCGTTGGATGAATTTTCTGTCCCATAGTCTACCCTTAGCTCCCGACGCTGATCGTAATGTGGCAAGTCTGCTTTTCAAGGCGATTGCCCTGGCCCTTGGCCTTGGCGATAAAACCCCTTCCGGATGCAGCCTTGTCAACGTAAATGGTCTTCACTTTCAGTTCATCTATATCGGCACCGTCGTTGTGTTCAGCATTAGCGATTGCCGACTCGAGTGCTTTCTTGATGATGACGGCAGCCTTCTTCGGGCTGAAAGTCAAAATGTTGAGCGCTTGCGCAACCGGCAAACCGCGAATCTGATCAGCCACCAAACGACCCTTTTGGGCTGAGAGATGTATCCTTTTTGCAACTGCAGTAGTCGTTGTCATCATGCCCCCTATTTCTTCACCACTGCTTTTTTATCAGCAGAGTGGCCTTTAAAGGTGCGCGTCAGGGAAAACTCACCCAATTTGTGGCCCACCATGTTTTCGGATACATACACCGGAATGTGTTGCTTGCCATTGTGGACAGCAATTGTCAGGCCGACGAACTCGGGCAACACCGTGGAACGGCGCGACCAGGTTTTCACCGGACGTTTATCATTGGTAGCGCGCACTGTCTCAACCTTCTTGAGCAAGTGAGCGTCGACAAATGGACCTTTTTTAATCGAACGTGCCATATCTATCTACCCCTTAAACCTGAAAGCGACGGCGCACGATCATACCGCTAGTGCGTTTGTTGCGACGTGTACGAAAACCTTTGGCGGGCACACCCCATGGGCTGACCGGATGCCGACCAGCAGCAGTCTTGCCTTCACCACCACCGTGCGGGTGATCGATCGGGTTCATTACCACACCGCGAACGGTCGGACGAACACCGCGCCAACGCATCGCACCAGCCTTGCCGATGGAACGCAAGCTGTGTTCCGAATTACCCACTTCGCCCAGGGTTGCCTTGCAATCGATATGAACCTTGCGGATTTCGCCGGAACGCAAACGCAACTGCGCGTAACTGCCTTCGCGAGCCAGCAGTTGCACCGATGTACCCGCGGAACGTGCCAGCTGCGCACCTTTGCCAGGCAACATTTCGATGCAATGTATCGTCGAGCCGACCGGAACATTGCGCAACGGCAAAGCATTGCCCGCCTTGATCGGCGCTTCCGAACCGCTCACCAACGTCGTGCCGGCCGCAACACCCTTAGGTGCGATGATGTAGCGGCGCTCGCCATCGGCGTAGCACAACAGCGCCAGGTTGGCACTACGGTTTGGATCATATTCCAGACGCTCTACGGTCGCAGGAATTCCATCCTTGTCGCGCTTGAAGTCAACCAGACGGTAATGTTGTTTATGGCCGCCACCCTTGTGACGTGTGGTGATGTGCCCATTATTGTTGCGGCCTGCAATCCTGTTTTGTTTTTCCAGCAACGCTGCAATCGGCTTACCTTTATGCAGGTCAGGATTGACAACCCGCACGACGGCACGCTGCCCCGGAGTTGTTGGTTTTAGTTTAATCAATGCCATGATGATTATCCTTGCTCATTTGCTGCAAAATTGATTTCCTGACCGGGAGCCAGGCACACATACGCCTTCTTCCAGTCGTTGCGACGACCGATAACACGGCCACTGCGCTTCACCTTGCCCTTGACGCATGCCACTTGAACGCTGTTCACGCTCACCTTGAACATCATTTCCACGGCAGCCTTGATCTCGGGTTTGGTCGCATCAGTTGCGACACGGAAAATCACTTGCTCGTTTTTTTCAGCAACGTAAGTTGCCTTTTCGGATATTTGCGGTGCGAGCAGCACTTTCATCAAACGTTCCCGGCTAAATTGCCCAGCGCTAATTTGTGGGGTACTCATGCGAACATCTCCTCAATTTTAGCCACTGCGTTGCGCGTCACCAAGACGTTGGGGAAACGCACCAGGCTGATCGGGTCAGTTTGATTGGCTTCCAGCACCAGCACATTAGACAGATTGCGCGAAGAAAGATAAAGATTTTCATCGATATTGTCGGTAATGATCAGCAGGCGAAAGCGATTTGTATCCACGCCCATGCCCTTGATCTTCTGCGCCAGCAACTTCGTTTTGGGAGAATCAACCGTCAAGCTATCAATAACCATCAAACGGTTTTCGCTGACCAGTTTTGACAAGATCGATGCAAAACCTGCGCGATACATCTTGCGGTTTACTTTTTGAGTGTAATTTTCCTCGGCTGTATTCGGAAAAATCTTGCCGCCACCACGCCACAACGGGCTGGATGCCATACCCGCACGCGCACGTCCAGTGCCTTTTTGTGCGTACGGTTTACGCGTACTCTTGGCGATTTCGCTGCGGCCCTTTTGTTTGCTGTTGCCGGCACGCGCATTTGCCATATAAGCGGTAACCAGCTGGTGCACCAGATCCTCATTGTATTCGCGACCGAACAATTCGTCGGAAGCCTTCAGATTGGCGGTCGGCTGACCTTTATCGTTAATGACTTTAAGTTCCATTACACACCTGCCTTCGCTGCGGGACGCACGATTATTTTGCCGTTGATCGAGCCGGGAACGGCCCCTTTGACCAGCAGCAATTGCCGCGCAACATCAACGCGCACAACCTGCAGATTTTGCACGGTCCGTTGCACGTCGCCCAGATGACCGGTCATGCGCTTGCCCGGAAACACACGGCCCGGATCTTGCGCCATACCAATGGAACCGGGTACGTTATGCGACTTGGAGTTACCGTGCGATGCACGACCCGACTTGAAGTGATGGCGCTTGATGGTACCGGCATAACCCTTACCTTTGGATACACCTGTCACATCGACGAGTTGACCCACCTGAAAAATCTCGACACTGACCACGGAACCTGTTTGCAGGCCGGCCAGTTGTTCAGGCGATACAGTGAATTCTTTCAGTGCACTCCCGGCTTCAACACCCGCCTTGGCGTAATGCCCGGCGGCAGCCTTGCTGACGCGACCGGGACGGCGTACCCCGTGTGCCAACTGCACAGCGGTATAGCCATCGGTACCTGCGGATTTAACCTGAGTGACACGATTATTGGACACTTCCAGCACAGTCACCGGCAACGAAGAACCGTCATCGGTAAATACGCGGGTCATGCCAATCTTGCGACCGACAAGTCCTAAGCTCATTTTAATTTCCTCTTGTTAAGGGGCTGACTACAATTGGTCAACCGATTTTTTGCTGCTAATACTTACTAACGAAATCCGGGTGCAACCACTTCAAAAGCACAACCATTACTGCAATTTTATTTCCACATCCACACCGGCCGGCAGATCCAGCTTCATCAGGGCATCCACCGTCTTGTCGGTAGGATCCACGATGTCCATCAGACGCAGATGGGTACGAATCTCAAACTGATCTCGCGAAGTCTTGTTGACGTGCGGGGAACGCAGCACATCGAAGCGCTCGATCTTGGTTGGCAACGGCACCGGACCATTCACTACAGCTCCGGTACGCTTTGCGGTTTCAACAATTCGCGCAGCCGATTGGTCGATCAAGCGATAGTCAAACGCCTTGAGGCGAATGCGGATTTTTTGACTTTGCATAATTTTCTCTTGCATTTACGCGGCAATGCCGCTAATTAAAGAACGAAATCGCGCGGTCCGGATACTGACCCAGCCCACGCGAGGGCGCGCATTGTATCCTTACTCAATAATCTTTGCAACCACCCCTGCACCGACGGTACGACCACCTTCACGAATCGCGAAACGCAGACCCTCTTCCATCGCGATCGGGTTGATCAGGTTGACCGTGATGCTGACGTTGTCACCCGGCATCACCATCTCGGTACCGGCCGGCAGTTCAACTGCGCCGGTCACGTCGGTGGTGCGGAAGTAGAACTGCGGACGGTAGCCCTGGAAGAACGGGGTGTGACGTCCACCTTCGTCTTTGCCCAGCACGTAGATCTCGGCAGTGAACTTGGTGTGTGGCTTGATCGAACCGGGTTTGCACAGCACTTGGCCGCGTTCGACTTCTTCGCGCTTGGTGCCGCGCAACAGCACGCCGACGTTGTCGCCTGCCTGACCCTGGTCGAGCAGTTTGCGGAACATTTCGACGCCGGTGCAGGTGGTCTTCAGGGTGGGCTTGATCCCGACGATCTCGAGTTCTTCGCCGACCTTGACGATGCCGCGCTCGATACGGCCGGTGACCACGGTGCCGCGGCCGGAGATGGAGAATACGTCTTCTACCGGCATCAGGAAGGCACCATCCAGCGCGCGCTTGGGCTCGGGGATGTAGCTGTCCAGTGCATCGGCCAGACGGAAGATGGAGGGTTCGCCCAGGTCGCCCTGGTCGCCTTGCAGGGCTTTCAGTGCGGAGCCTTTGATGATGGGGATGTCGTCGCCGGGGAAGTCGTATTTGGAGAGCAGTTCGCGCACTTCCATTTCGACCAGCTCAAGCAGTTCTTCGTCGTCGACCATGTCGCACTTGTTCAAAAACACGACGATATAAGGCACGCCTACCTGGCGTGCCAGCAGGATGTGTTCGCGGGTTTGCGGCATCGGGCCGTCGGCTGCGGAGCAGACCAGAATGGCACCGTCCATTTGCGCGGCGCCGGTGATCATGTTCTTGATGTAGTCGGCGTGGCCCGGGCAGTCTACGTGGGCGTAGTGGCGCTTGGCGGTTTCGTATTCGACGTGGGCGGTATTGATCGTGATGCCGCGCGCCTTTTCTTCAGGGGCCGCGTCAATTTGATCGTAGGCCTTGGCTTCGCCGCCGAATTTCTTGGCCAGTACGGTGGTGATCGCCGCTGTCAGGGTGGTCTTGCCGTGGTCCACGTGACAGATCGTGCCTACGTTGACGTGCGGTTTCGTGCGTTCAAATTTACTCTTTGCCATGATTTATTGTCCCTCGTTCAAATCTAATATTGCAAAACCAGAAATTATTTCTTGCTCATGATCGCTTCAGCGACATTCTTCGGCGCTTCGGAATAATGCTTGAATTCCATCGTGTAAGTCGCGCGACCCTGTGTTGCGGAACGCAGCGCAGTGGAATAACCGAACATTTCCGCCAACGGAACTTCCGCCTTGACCACCTTGCTGCCACCCACCATGTCGTCCATGCCTTGCACCATGCCGCGCCGCGAAGACAAATCGCCCATCACCGTGCCAGTGTAGTCTTCAGGTGTTTCCACCTCGACCGACATCATCGGCTCAAGCAGAACCGGACTGGCTTTGCGCATTCCGTCCTTGAACGCCATCGAAGCAGCCATCTTGAAGGCGTTTTCATTGGAATCCACATCATGGTAAGAACCGTCGAACAAAGTACACTTCACATCGACTACGGGGAAGCCCGCCAACACACCATTCGGCAATGTCTCGCGCAAACCTTTTTCAACCGCGGGAATATATTCACGGGGGACAGAACCGCCCTTGATCGCATCCACGAACTCAAAGCCCTTGCCAGCCTCATTCGGCTCCATCTTGATCCACACATGGCCAAACTGACCGCGACCGCCGGACTGTTTGACAAACTTACCTTCAATCTCGACCGGCTTCCTGATCGCTTCGCGGTATGCCACTTGCGGTGCACCCACGTTGGCCTCAACGCCGAACTCGCGTTTCATACGGTCGACCAGAATTTCCAAATGCAACTCGCCCATACCGGAAATAATGGTCTGGCCGGACTCTTCATCGGTACGCACGCGGAACGACGGGTCTTCCTGCGCCAAACGGTTCAACGCCAGCCCCATCTTTTCCTGGTCCGCCTTGGTCTTGGGCTCAACCGCCACATGGATCACCGGCTCAGGAAACACCATGCGCTCCAGGATAATTTCCTTGGCTGGATCGCACAACGTATCTCCGGTAGTCGCTTCTCGCACACCAACCACTGCAGCAATATCGCCTGCTTGAATTGAATCAATTTCTTCACGCTGATTGGCATGCATACGCACTAAACGACTGAC
>CAIOKY010000144.1 GCA_903858965.1 uncultured Nitrosomonadales bacterium
ACATCAGCGCCTTTGGTAAAAATTCCGCCGCCGAGACGGGCGAAGATGGAGATCAGCGAGCCGCCGAAGGCTAGACCTACCAAAGCATGCGTTGCTTCATCGGCACTCGTGCCCAACATCAGGGTGAGGAAGGCGTAATAGCCCGCGACGCCGAGCAGACCCAGGCCCACGACCAGCATGCCGGTGATTGCGCCGCCCTTGAAGGATACGTTCAGTGCTGCGTTCAGACTTTCTTTGGCTGCTTCCGCGGTGCGTACATTGGCACGTACCGACACATTCATGCCTATATATCCGGTCAATCCGGACAGGATCGCGCCGATGGCGAAACCGACTGCGGTTGGCCATTTCAGCGCGACAAGAATAACCACAAACAAAATTGCACCAACTATGCCGATCGTGGTGTATTGCCGATTCAGATAGGCGGAAGCGCCTTCCTGGATGGCAGCCGCAATGCCGCGCATCTTTTCGTTTCCGGCAGACTTGCCCAAAATCCATTTAATCGAAGCCGCACCGTACAAGAGTGCCGCAATTGCACATAACAACGCAAATCCCAGACCACCTGACATGACATCCCTCCCTTAAAAGATACACCAGCCAATTGCCCTGACATAATTAAGTATATGTTTGAGGCACCCATACCGCGACTTCAGGGGGATAGGATACTTCGGATTCCGGGTAATTACATGATGTTTTTTCAAGCCGATTGTTGGGGGAGCTCCTCCTCGTTTAATTCACTGGGCCGAGTCCCGCAGCGTAGCGTGCGATCAGTTCGACATAGTGTGCGGTGTTGGCATGCATTGCAGCGATTTCTGCTGCGGTCAAGGTACGTACCACTTTTCCCGGCGAGCCGATCACCAGTGAGTTATCGGGGATCACTTTGCCTTCGGTGATCAGTGTGTTCGCACCGATCAGGCAATTTTTGCCGATGATACTGAGATTGAGTATCGTAGCCTTGATGCCAATCAGGCTGCCTTCGCCTATCGTGCAACCATGCAGCATGGCCTGATGCCCGACCGTGACATTCGCCGCGACAGTGAGGGGAGTACCCATATCAGTGTGCAGCACCGCACCATCCTGGATATTGCTGTTCGCCCCGATATGGATGGGTTCGTTGTCGCCGCGCAATACGGCGTTGAACCATACGCTGACATTGTTTTCCAGAATGACAGTGCCGATGACCGAGGCATTGTCGGCAATGAAATGTCTCTCGCCGCGAAGCTCGGGGATACGTTCGTTCAGGCGATACAACATGGCTAGTTTTTTGCCAGGGCAGCAGCACCTGCGGCCGCGATCTGCCCATCCTGTGGGGAACGCACACCACTGATTCCCAAGCCGCCCACAATGATTCCATCCAGCATCAGCGGCACCCCGCCTTCGGCAGGAATCACGCCGGGCAGTGCCAAGTGTATCAGGCGGCCGCCCATGACGGCATCCTCCGACATCTTGGTGGGACGTAAAAAGGCCACTGCCGCGTGGGCTTTTTTAATTGCCGTTTCCACGCTGCCGAATTGGGTGTCGTGGCTGCGTTCCAGATAGAGCAGATGACCACCATCATCGACTACAGCGATGGTCACATGCCAGTCATTGCTTAGCGCTTCAGCCTGTGCCGCTGCGGCGATGCGCTTGGCATCATCCAGCGTGAGAGCAGGTTTGCTGGCCATTACTTGCTACCCAGAATGGCAAAAATCTGGTCGCGTATTTTTTCCATGCTGCCGGTGCCGGGGATGCTCACACACCTGGGCGCTTGCGGGTCGCCGGATTTTGTCCAGGCCGTGTAGTATTCCACTAGTGGTTTGGTCTGGTCGTGGTAAACGATCAGACGTTTGATGACGGTGTCTTCGACGTCGTCTGGGCGCTGCACGAGATCTTCGCCGGTAATGTCGTCCTTGCCAGCCACCTTGGGTGGATTGAACTCTACGTGATAGGTGCGCCCGGAAGGCAGATGCACGCGTCGTCCGCTCATGCGCCGGATGATCGCGCTATCGGCCACTTCGAGTTCCACCACAAAATCGATTGCAATGCCGCTATCCTTCATCGCTTGGGCTTGCGGGATGGTGCGTGGAAACCCATCGAACAAAAATCCATTGGCGCAGTCCGCCTCCTTGATGCGTTCTTTCACCAGGCCGATGATGATGCCATCGGAAACCAGATTGCCGGCATCGATCACCTTCTTCGCCGCGATACCCAACGGGGTGCCGGCCTTGAATGCCGCGCGCAGCATATCGCCGGTGGAAATTTGCGGTATGTTGAATTTTTCCTTGATGTAATTTGCCTGGGTGCCTTTGCCTGCACCCGGGGGGCCTAGCAATATCAGTCTCATGTTCTACTTTCTTTGGCTAATGTTTCAAAAAATTGTCGTGCAGCGTGCAGATCCTGTTCGGTATCGACCCCGCCGGGCGGTGCTTGTTCAGCGATGGTTACGCCTATCTTGTAACCATGATACAACGCGCGCAATTGTTCCAATGCTTCGAAGTGTTCAATCGCTGCCGGAACAAGCTGTCCATAGGCACGCAGAAAACCCGCACGGTAAGCGTAGATGCCGATGTGGCGCAATACCGGCAATCCGGCGGGCAGCGGTTGTTGATGGGCGAAGGCATCGCGGGGGTAAGGGATGGGTGCGCGGCTGAAGTACAGCGCGTTGCCTTCTTTATCCAGCACTGTCTTGACGATGTTAGGGTTGCGCATCGTCGCTTCGTCACGGATAGCATGGCAGGCCGTCGCGATCGCGCATTCGGGATGGTGATGCAGATGCTCTGCAACGGCACGTATCAGCGCGGGCGGAATCAGCGGCTCATCCCCCTGCACATTCACCACGATCGTGTCGTCCGGCCAGTCGTGTAGCTCCACGACCTCGGCGATGCGATCCGTTCCACTGGTGTGGCTGTCTTTGGTCATGCAGGCTTTAAAACCGTACTCATGCACCACGTTGGCGATCGCGTGATGGTCGGTGGCGATCCATATTTGTTGCGCACCACTCTGTGCAGCTTTCTCTGCAACTCTCACCACCATTGGTTTACCCGCGATCAATAGCAACGGTTTGCCAGGCAGGCGCGTGGACGCGTGGCGGGCCGGGATGACGACGTGAAAATCAGTCATTGAATCTTTTCTGCTTCTTCAGGGGTGAGCCTGCGCGCCTCGTCAACCAGCATCACCGGGATGTCATCCACAATTTTGAATGCCAGGCGATCGGCTCTGCAAATCAGTTCCTGTACGGCCTTTTGATAGACCAGCGGGGATTTGCACAAGGGACAAACGAGGATATCAAGCAGTTTTGGATCCATGGGATTCGATCTTCCTCAGTATGTTTTCAAGCAGGGCCGGATCGATCCGGGCATCGACACGCAACACCCAATATCGCGCATCGGCGAATGCCGCGCATTTTACCGCATCTTTTTCAGTCAGGAGTATCGCATCGCACTCGGCAAAGGAAAGTTCGTCCGCACGGTAAGGATGATGGTCGGGAAAAGCATGCGGCGTGAATGAAATCCCCAGTGTTCCCAGATGCTGGAAATAGCGTTGCGGATTTCCTATACCCGCGACGGCATGGTTTTTTTTGTTTTTGAAATCATCTGCGGGGGCTTGTTTGTCAGGGTCGAGCAGGTTGTAGAATTTGTCTCCCGATAAACGCATCGTGTATTGACCTGCCTCCGTACTGTCGCCGTTCACCACGATTGCATCCACTTCCTGCAAACGCGATACCGGTTCGCGCAACGGGCCGGCGGGAAGCATCAAACCGTTGCCGAAGCGGCGTGTTCCGTCAATGACCGCGATCTCGACATCTCGCTGCAGGCGATAGTGTTGCAGGCCGTCATCGCACAACACAACATTGCATTGAGGATGGGCTTGCAGCGCCACGCGTGCGGTGGCGGCACGGTTCCTGCCCACCCACACCGGGCAGATGTTGCGTCGTGCCATCAACGATGGTTCGTCACCCACTTGCTGTACATCGCTGGTCTCGTTGACATATTGCGGCCGTTGCGTGGCGCCACCAAAGCCTCGGCTGACTATAAGCGGATACCAGCCGTGTTCGGCCAACTGCTGCGCCAACGCAAGGGTAAGGGGGGTTTTGCCTGTTCCGCCAACATTGATGTTGCCAACCACGATGACCGGCAGCAGCAAATGTTCGCTGGTCAGGATGCCGTTGCGGTACATCTCGCGGCGCAACGCCACCAGTACACGAAAAACAATGCTGATCGGAAACAGGATAAGGTGCAGCGGGGTGATGCGATACCAGTAGTTTTGCAGCCGGTGCACTTTGGTTATTTGGGTTGGCTCTGCGTGGTGAAGGTGATGCGTCCATACCCCGCACGACGCGCGGCTTCCATGATATTGATAACAGATTGATGCGGGGCTTTGGCGTCGGCATTTATGACAATGGTGGGGTCAGTCTGAGTGCCGGCCGCATTCTTCAAGGCGGCTGCCAGCGCATCCACACCGGTGAAAGGCAAACCCCGATTGTTGATCGCATAGTGCTCCGAGGCATCCACCGCGACGTTGATGGATTTGGCCTGTGTGCTACTTGCTTCGCCGCCGGCTTCCGGCAGATTGATCTGCAGTTCGGAAAATTTGGCGTAACTGGTGGTCACCATCATGAAGATCAGGATCACCAGCAACACGTCTATCATCGGAATCAGATTGATTTCCGGTTCCTCTCGGCGACGGAGTCCGCGTTTAAAATTCATGGCCTCAGTCTTTGCGTTGTCCATGCACAACTTCAATCAGTTTGACTGCCTGCTGTTCCATCTCAAAGGTCAGACTATCCACCTGGGCGCGGAATTGCCGGTAGAAAATCATGCTGGGAACTGCCACGATCAGGCCGAAGGCTGTGTTGTAGAGCGCCACGGAAATGCCGTGTGCCAGTATCGCTGGAGAATTGCCAACGGCAGTCTGCGAGCCGAATATCTCTATCATGCCGACCACCGTGCCGAACAGCCCAAGCAATGGACTGATCGAAGCGATCGTACCAAGGGTGGTGAGGAAGCGATCCAGATCGCGCGCGACGGCACGCCCTTCTTCTTCTATCGATTCTTTCATCACATCGGGTGTGCTTTTGATGTTTTTGAGTCCTGCGGCAAAAATACGCCCTAACGGCGAACTGGCGGCAAGCTTGGTCAGCATACTGTCGCTAACCCCGCGTTGCTTGAGTTCTTTGACGACTTCGTTCAGCAAAGAAGGGGGGGAGATGCGATTGCTACGCAAGTACATCAGGCGTTCAACGATCAAGCCGACTGCGACGATGGATGCCAGAATCAAAAACCAGATCGGCCAGCCGGCCGCTTCTACGATTGCAAACACGCGGATTCTCCAAATGTGCTTAAATTAACAGGGAGCAACTGTAACGTGTCGCATCCAGTTGAGCAAGATTTCTCAGGTTTTTCTTGAATAGTATTTTGCTAACCTGCCATTTGAAAAGAGTATTTTTGTTTACCCACAAAACCTGTTGATAACTTTGTGGATGGCTCTTTGGATTAGCGCATAAAGGTGGCGTGCGACAAGGCTTTTCCTTAGTTTGCCTATTTTTTACAAGTAAACTATTTTTATTAAAAACAATTGGTTAGCGTAAGTGCGGGGTTGTGCTGCAGGTGGAAGTGGCAAAAAGTGGCGAATTTCCTTGGAGTGTGGATTATTTCGGGTTGTCAATATGAATTTGAACTTTTTTTCTGAAGAAAAGCCGCGTGTTTTTCGAGTCGCTGAACTCAACTTAGCAATCAAGCAGTTGCTGGAAAGCAACGTCCCTTTGTTGTGGGTCAGCGGTGAAATTTCAAATTTAGTCAAGGCTGCTTCCGGACATTTTTATTTTTCGCTGAAGGACGAACAAGCACAAGTTAGGTGCGTGATGTTCCGCCATAAAAATGTATTGCTTAACCAACAAAACGGTAAAGGGCAAATCAGCAACGGTCAGCAAGTTGAAGTATTAGCAGTCGCTACTTTATATGAACAGCGCGGCGATTTTCAATTGACCGTCGAGCAGATACGCCCGGCAGGGTTGGGAATACTGTATGAACGTTTTGAGCGGCTGAAGCAACTGTTGGAAAACCAGGGCTTGTTCGCTGCCGGCCGTAAACGCGCTTTGCCCATTTTTCCAAAATGCATCGGTATCGTTACCTCGCCCCAGGCCGCTGCGCTGCGCGATGTACTTACCACTTTAAAACTGCGGATGCCGAGCGTGCCGGTGGTGTTGTATCCCACACCAGTACAAGGGGCAGGCAGTGCAGAGAAGATCGCCGCCGCCATTCAGATTGCCAACCAGCGCGGGGAATGTGACGTGCTGATCCTTTGTCGCGGCGGCGGGAGTATCGAAGATCTGTGGGCGTTCAATGAAGAAGTCGTGGCACGCGCGATCGCCGCCAGTGAAATCCCCATCGTCAGCGCGGTTGGCCACGAGAACGATTTCACCAGTGGTGATTTTGTTGCCGACGTGCGCGCCCCGACCCCCACTGCTGCGGCGCAATGCGTGGCTCCAGATCGCCATGCACTGCTCAGGGGTTTGCAAGACCAAGCGCAACACTTGTATCGCGCGCAGCGCAACCGGCTGCAAAACGCGATGCAGTCCATGGATTACTTGCAGCGCAGGCTGGTACATCCCGCGCAACAGCTGCAACGCCAGTTTCAGCAGCTAGGCCAATTGCAACAGCGCATGCAGCGTACTTTTGTCTATTTCAAGCAGCAGCAGCACTGGCAATGGCAATCATTGGCGCAACGCCTGCGAGCAGCGAGCAGCGACTACATTCATCTGCAAGACAGGCAGACCAACCTCGCTGAACGTTTGATAAAAACGATGCGAGTAGGTCAGGCGCAGCGATTGGCAAGAGTGGATAACATCGGACAACACCTGACTTTACTTGACCCGGAAAAGGTCCTGGCGCGTGGCTATAGTATGGTGCGTGATGCAAGCGGCCTCGTGGTATCGGATGCGGGACGGTTGGACATCGGTGCAGAACTGCGAATTACCTTTGCTAAAGGTTGGGCGCGGACTGAAGTAAGGGAGCGCAGAATTCGAACATCCCACGAAGATAACGATGGCGAGCCATAGCCGGAAAACCAGCCGCTAAAACTGATAGCGATAGCCAAAGCTCAGGGCGATGTCACTTAACTGAAATTCGTAGCCGTCCTGTTGCATATCCGGACCGGCTGCAGTCAATAGAAACCCCCAGTTTTTCCAGCGCCCCTCCAACACTACGCTTGAGGCCCAACGAAGCTCAGAGGTCTTGTGCGAGAAATGGATGCGATCTTGCGTTGCGGAGTCGGTCAGGATGATATCACCATCAAATGTCGCTACCCCGGCCCCAATCCCGATCCCTGATTTGAAGTAAGTGCCCTGCCGGTGATCCCCCCACATGTAGAATAAGGTGGGAACCACATATGCGAACTTGCCACTTCCACCGGTACCCATATCTTGATAGACGTTTTTGGTGATTTCCTGCTGGCTCATGTGGAAGCTCGACAGGTTGAATACAAAATCGTAACCAAACCGGGAGTCGTCGAAGAATATCGGGCGGGTACTATAGTTGAAAAAATATGATTTTTCGTTACGCTGAACCAGCTTGCCGCTGGCGTTATCGGAAAGTCTTTTTACCGTTAAGTCCGCTTCGCGGCCACCGATTCCTATGGTCAGACTACTGCCAACCGTAAGGTAATCCCAGATCGCTGCAGTATATGATACGGGTATAGGGTGTTCGTCTTGCGCTGCAGCCTGAGAAGTCAACCCGAACGCTGACAGAAGTATAACCGCCCGATAACGATCGCTAATCGGCACAGTTGATCCTTGCGTTGCTCTCGTCCACTGTCTCCCCTTCTGGATAAGCATTTGCCAGGCGATACAGAATTTCTATTACCAACGCTAATGCATAATTACCGTGGATGTTACGTTGAACTTTAATGCTAGGCAATGATATGAAAATTCAAGAGACTGGCCGATTTATGGAAGGACATGGCGACTATCCCAAAAACTGTAATGATTGAATCAGATAATGGCGGCAAAACTGGAAAATAGTTTTGCAGAGAGGCGCGGTTCGATTCTAACTTGTCTTTGCTTTGCGGTATCATCTCCACCTTGCAAATCTGCCCTGCAATTCAATCGCAATGACATCCGAAAATTTCATCGACCTTCCCCCGCTGCTGAGTGCTCGCGGTACGATCATGCTGCCCGGCTCGAAGAGCATTTCCAATCGCATCCTGCTGTTGTCGGCGCTGGCACAGGGCACTACCGAGATACGCGATGTGCTTTTGTCCGACGATACTGAGCGCATGCTGGATGGCTTGCGTACCTTGGGTGTCGTTGTGGAGCAATTGGAACCGCATGTGTTCCGTGTACAGGGATGCGGTGGGAATTTTCCGGTCAAGCAGGCGGAACTGTTTCTGGGCAATGCAGGCACGGCGTTTCGTCCGCTGACGGCGGCGCTGGCGTTGTCCGGCGGTGACTATAAGCTGTCCGGTGTGGCGCGCATGCACGAGCGGCCGATAGGCGATCTGGTGGATGCGTTACGCGACCTTGGCGCGGATATAGAATGTCTGGGCAACGAAGGATTCCCACCGTTACAGATTCATCCGGCAAACCTGACCGGAATAAATCGTGTCAGCGTGCGTGGCGATGTGTCCAGCCAATTCCTGACCGCATTGCTGATGGCCTTGCCGTTATTGAATGATGAAGTCACAGTAGATGTAGTCGGCGAGTTGATCTCAAAACCCTATATCGGGATCACGCTGGAGATGATGGAGCGCTTCGGTGTGGTTGTGCAAAGAGATGGTTGGCGCAGCTTTACTGTAGTTGCCGGTAGCAGTTATGTTTCGCCCGGCATGATTTATGTGGAAGGTGATGCGTCATCGGCATCATATTTTCTGGCGGCAGGAGCAATTGGAGGTGGTCCTGTTCGTGTATATGGCTTGGGGCGAGACAGCATTCAGGGCGATAAGTATTTTGCCGATGAATTAACACGAATGGGTGCGTTTGTTATCTATAGCACAGATGGTTCAAACTGGATGGAAGTGTGTGCACCGGAAAGTGGGAAGTTGAAAGCAGTTGATCGTGATTGCAACCACATCCCCGATGCGGCGATGACACTGGCAGTGGTCGCACTGTTCGCCGAAGGTACGACCACACTGCGCAACATCGCCAGCTGGCGCGTCAAGGAAACCGACCGTATCGCGGCGATGGCGACCGAATTGCGCAAGGTTGGCGCGACAGTGGAAGAGGGCGCGGACTACATTCGTATCACACCCCCTATACATATTAAACACGCGGCGATTGATACCTACGACGACCACCGCATGGCAATGTGTTTCTCGCTCGCCGCTTTTGGTGCGGAAGGAATACGTATCAACGATCCGCGCTGTGTGGCAAAGACGTTCCCGAATTTTTTCACACTGTTCCATGATGTGG
>CAIOKY010000145.1 GCA_903858965.1 uncultured Nitrosomonadales bacterium
CATGTTGTTGGCATAGGCCTTGTCCATCGCCAGGCGCAGGCGCGGATTGCCGTCCGGGTCGCCGCCGCCCAATCTTGCCGCAACCGTGATTTCCTTGATCAGCCGCGTGAATATCTTGCCGCGCTTGGCGTCCTGCTTACCCTTGCGGTGCTGGATGTTCGCCCATTTACTGTGCCCTGCCATACTGTTCCCCGAAAAAAACTATCCAAGCTGTTCTAAAAAAAAGTGTTGCGATGGTATCATTTCCACCTGTTTAACCCAATATTCCCTTGTTTAATCTAAATATATAAACCTCTGCGAGGAAAGGTATAGCTGAGATGAAAACGATTTTGATTGCAAACCCCAAAGGCGGCAGCGGAAAAACCACGCTGACGATCAACATCGCAGGATATCTGGCCAATCGCGGCCAGCGCGTGGCGCTGCTCGACCTTGACCGCCAGCAATCCGCCGCGCGCTGGCTCGCGATGCGCCCTGACAATCTCGCTCCGATAAGCACACTGGAATCAAGGAAGGAAGATGCTCATCGCTACGACTGGCTGGTGATCGATTCACCCGCCGGCCTGCATGGCAAGAACCTCGCCCATGCCCTCAAGCTGGCCAGCAAGATCATTGTTCCCGTCGCGCCATCATTATTCGATCTGCAGGCCAGCCAGGATTTCTTGCAAACGCTGGCCGAAGAAAAAAAACTGCGCAGCAGCAAGACTCACATCGGCGTAGTCGGCATGCGCATGGAGATGCGTACCAAAGCCGCCTGGGCACTGGAACATTTCCTGTCCACACTTGACCTGCCGATACTCGCCTACCTGCGCGAGACGCAGGTTTACGTGAACGCAGCATTCGAAGGCAAATCGCTGTTCGACCTGCCGCCCCACATTGCCGAGCGCGAGCTGGGACAATGGACGTTTCTGCAAGAGTGGCTGGGAAGAAAAGATTAGCCGCGCAAGTCGCTCCATGCTGCGTGCGCTACAAGCAAGTGAGGATTTCCGGGTGACGCGCTAGAAGGTTTCCTTGTTCCTGCCTGCTTCTATCGCCGCCCTGAGATTGTTCATGCACACCGACAGCTTGCCGGATTCGTCCCGGCTCAGGCGCTGGTCGAACTGGAACACCTGGTCGGGTTCCTGATCGTTCCTGTTCAACCCGACCCTGAAATTCTGTTGTGACATTTCAACCAGCAGATCGACGGTGCCGGAAAATTCCGTGTTCACCATGTACGCATCGTTGTGCGATGACTGTGCACTTTTATCCATCATCGGTTGCCTGCCGGAATCCGGCTTGATCCAGGCATGCTGTATCGCGCCTAGATTCACGATCACCGGACGCCCGTCCTGCAATACCGGTACGCCGTCTTTCATCAGCGTCTTGCGCGCGACCACCTTGATCACGCCGAATGTTGCGCCGGTATCTTTCCTGAATACGGTGACCAGCACATTGAGATTCAGGTTATCTCCGGTTTCGCCGGTCGCCCTCAAGCCGCATCCGGTTTGCCGCCCCTCGCTGGCATAATCGACCACGGATAATTTCTGGTTCAGGACGGTGTTCGGAGTATTCGCATCCGCATATGCATGCACAAACAGCAGCATGCCTAAAAGAAAAAATGGAAATTTCATTTTTGCTCCCGATGCTTTATACGGTCATTGCCTCGGACAACGACTTAGACGTTGAACAGGAAATTCATCACATCGCCATCCTGCACGACATAATCCTTGCCCTCGACGCGCATCTTGCCCTTCTCCTTCGCACCCGCTTCGCCGCCGCAGGCGATGAAATCGGCATAGGAAATGGTCTGTGCGCGTATGAAACCCTTTTCGAAATCGGTGTGGATCACGCCAGCAGCCTGCGGCGCAGTGTCCCCCTTGTGTATCGTCCAGGCGCGCACCTCTTTCACGCCGGCAGTAAAATAAGTTTGCAGGCCGAGCAAGTCGTAGCCGGTACGGATCAATCGGTTCAGTCCGGGTTCATCCAGGCCGAGGTCGGCAAGGAATTCCTTTTTGTCGGTATCGTCGAGATCGGCCAGTTCCGCTTCGATCTTGGCACACAGCGCAACCACGGGCGCGCCTTCTTTCGCCGCGTGTTCGCGCAGGCGATCCAGATGCGGATTATCTGTGAAGCCATCTTCCAGCACATTGCCGACGTACATTGCGGGCTTGATGGTCAACAGACACAGCGGCTTGACGAGCAATTTCTCATCATCACTCAAACCGAATGTGCGCGCAGGCTTGCCTTGGTTCAGGTGCGGCAGCAGACGCTCCAACAGTGCGACCAGCTTGATCGCATCCTTGTCGCCGGACTTGGCTTTCTTGCCGTCGCGCTGGATGGTGCGTTCCACGACCGCCATATCGGCAAGCGCCAGCTCGGTGATGATGACTTCGATGTCGGACAGTGGATCGACGCGCCCGGCCACGTGCACCACGTTCTCATCATCGAAGCAGCGCACCACGTTGACGATGGCATCGGTCTCGCGGATGTTGGCGAGGAATTGGTTGCCCAATCCTTCGCCCTTGGATGCGCCCGCGACCAGTCCGGCAATGTCGACGAATTCGACGATGGCCGGTTGCATGCGTTGCGGCTTGACTATCTCGGCCAATGCCTGCATGCGCGGATCGGGTACCTCGACGATGCCGACGTTCGGTTCGATGGTGCAGAAGGGATAGTTCTCCGCGGCGATACCCGCCTTGGTCAGCGCATTGAACAGCGTGGACTTGCCCACGTTGGGCAGGCCGACGATACCGCATTTCAAACTCATGGTTGTTCCTTAACTTTTGCCGGATTCAAAAAGGCGCGAATTGTAACACCTCGGGGCATTCGGCCTTACGCGGACTTTCGGGCAGGGGGACTGCGATTACCCGCGAGGAAGTATGGCTGACTGTACGAGCCTCGAATAAATTACGCGGACTGACTAGCGAATGATCTTTACCGATCCATCCACAGTGGATTCGTCCACATAGCCTACCGCATTCTTGTCATTGATGACTTCATTCTTAACGGCAGTGTCCGAGTCGAGCATCTTGATAGGCACGGCATGCCCGGTAAACACCGCCTTGGACCAAATCGTCTTGATGGCAGCGGCACTCTTTCCGGTATAGGCGCTGCAGAACGCTTCGCGTGCGCTTTCCCCGTACAGGCCATAGAGCCTCGCCACTGTACCATCGGGCCAGAATTTGGTTTCGAGGGTGTAGAGCTTGGCTATCGTATCCTTGTCGGCAACCGTGTTTGCTTTGTTCACGATCGCCACGATACCCGCAACTGCGCTACAGGATGCGGCACACATTGCCGCAATCAAAATGGATGGCATAAGCCACGTTTTGAACTGTTTCATTGACTTGACCCTCTCAATTTTACTGCGTCAAATTCAGTAAGGCTGCACGCTGTCATGTCTGTCCTGATCAGAACAGGAAATTGACTTCAGCCGCCATCAGATTCCAATGTGTCGCTGCCGCGCTGGTATTGTCGTCCGCCAGTGCGTGACCACGGATGATGTGGTCTTCGATACGCGCATTCATGCTGTCATTGATCTTGTAATTCACACCCAAAACCCAATTCTTTTGATATAGGCTCGGGTCGGATGTGTTGTGCTGATCACGCTGGAAACTGTCAAACCGTGCATAGGGTGTCCACAGGCTCAACTTGTAGCCACCCTGGATATACCAGGCATTCGTGATGTTGGTCGCTCCCGTCAATACCGAAGTTGGCCCCGTAGTAATCGTCGTATCAACATACGTTTCGGGATATTTGTGATAGTTGTACTCGCCCTGGATGATAAGCCTGTCCGAATTGTAGTCGACCGAGTACATCGCACGGTCTTCCTTGGCCAACTGAGTCAGTTGAGTGGAAGGGAATGACGGATCAATCGCATTGGCCTCCACCTGCGTCTCATTGGCCGAGACCAGGAGACGCAATCCTGCATACGGGGTGTTCCAGGTGAACCGTGCACCGATCAAGCGCCGATTGGAAAGATCATTCCCTGCGACCGGGTTGTAGACGTCGCCGCCGTACACCTGGGTGAGCAGGCTGCCGGTAGTCCAGTCGATGCCGGCACCGGAATAGGAATCATAGAGCATGTCCGCCCTGCTGCTGTATGCGGATGGCGCGACAGCGGTGAGTTGCAAGTACTTGTTGTCGATAAACTCCGTGTATAAACCGAACGGGAATTTTACGCGGCCAACGTGTACCGACAGGCTGTCCGAGAAAAGATGGTCGACAAACATCCAGGTGAAACGGGTTGTACCGATAGGGTCAGACTGATTTTCCTGCAGCTGGGCCCAGGCCGTATCGCGATCGGTTATTTTGGCCGACATGACCAAGCCCAGAAAATTGTTGTCCAGCGTGGCGCGCTGACTTGCGCCGTCGGTAAAATTGGCGTTGGTCTGTCGATAGTCCTGGAAGCCGTAACCGCTGACGGTGAATTTGTCTTCGGCATGCGCACCCGCCGCAACAAGAACCCCGATCAGCGTGGCCGTCCGGATGAATGTGATCTGCTTCATTTTCCCCCCGCACCAATTAAAGTGAACTGTGAAACATGATGTATCCAGCAAGTGACAGGTATTCATGCTATCAGGATTGATGCCATCCACATACTGTTTTGCATAAAATAATTTGGCGGATACTGACGATATCCGGCAGGTTTTACCAGCGCCAATTCAAGAGTGCCTTGCCGGAGCAAGCCAGTGGTTCAACATAACCGAGGGTCTGGTTGTCGTTTATTGACAGCCAGAAGTAATGGCTACAATAAAGGACTTGCAGCTATAGCCGCTTAATCGGATGGACAGAACTGGTCACGCACTATGCAGCTTCAGCATCGCCGCTTCGGTCTTTCCCGTGATGACCAGATGCGCGATATCCTGTGCTTTCTGCATTGCGCCATCTATCAGTTCACGTTCTTCGCGGCGCGGATCATTGAGCACATAATTGGACACTTCGGTACGTTCGCCGGGATGGCCGATACCGATGCGCAGCCGCCAGAAATCCTTGCTGGCGAGATGTGCGATGATATCTTTCAGGCCATTGTGTCCGCCGTGTCCGCCGCCCATTTTCAGGCGTGCCACACCCGGCGGCAGATCCAGCTCGTCATGCACCACCAGCATTTCTGCGGGTTCGATTTTGTAAAACTGGGTTAGAGCACCGACGGATCGCCCGCTGACATTCATGAAGGTTTGCGGTTTGAGCAGCAACACTTCGTGCCCGTGCAATTGGCCGCGCGCCGTGAGGCCATGAAACTTGGCCTCGCTCTTGAAGCTCAGCTTCTGCTCACGCGCGAGCTCGTCCACCCACAGGAAGCCGACGTTATGCCGGGTGGTTTCATATTCGCGTCCGGGGTTGCCCAGACCCACTATCAAACGTATCGCAGTCATGCCGTTATGGTAGCTGAATAAATGGTGCCTGAATAAAAAACCCGCCATGCTTTCGGCAAGGCGGGTTCATGTTGCCGGTGGATTACCCGGCTTTGCTTACTTGGCTTTTTTCGCCGCAGGTGCAGCAGCTGCGGCAGCCGCGGGAGCAGCACCCGCTGTTTTGGCAGCTCCGGCAGCAGGCGCGGGAGCGGCAGCGGCAGAAGCTGCTGCTGCGGCATCGGCTTCTGCAGTGACTTCAGCTTCCAGCATGCCGCGCGGCACTTGCACGGTCGCCACAACTGCCTCGGCGGCATGCGCGCCGTGGGAAGCGGCTTCCACGCCCTTCGGCAATTTCAGGTCGGACACGTGTATGGAATGGCCCAGTGCCAGATGTGACAAGTCCACTTCGATAAAGGCCGGCAGATCCTTGGGCAAGCAGGTGATATCCAGATCGTTCATCACGTGGCTGATCTTGCCGCCACCTTCCTTGACGCCCGGTGCAATATCCTTGTTCAGGAAGTGCAAAGGCACCTTGATGTGCATCTTTTTATTCGCGTCCACGCGCTGGAAGTCGATGTGCTGCACTTGCTGGCGGAACGGGTGCATCACGAAATCGCGCAACAGCACATCTTCTTTCTTGCCTTCCAGGTTCAGCGTCAGGATGGAAGCATGGAACGCTTCTGCACGCAGTTTGTAATACAGTTCATTGTGATCCAGCTCGATCAGGTTCACGTCGCCCACGCCATACACAACACCTGGCACGCGGCCGGTGTTACGCAGACGGCGGCTCGCACCCGTACCTTGCGCCTTACGATTTGTTGCATTGATTTCGATTCCCATTTTACTTCTCCTAAAAAGAATCATCCGCGACCAGATGATCCAACATTTTCGGTAGCCAACATGGCTACCGCCAAAAACTTATTCGGTAAACCCTATTCAGTGAATAACGAACTCACCGACTCTTCATTATTGATGCGGCGTATCGTTTCCGCCAGCAATTCGGCCGTGCTCAACTGGCGTATGCGCTTGCATTTGCGCGCCGCATCGCTCAGCGGGATGGTATCGGTGATCACCAGTTCATCCATGGCCGAATTCTCGATGCGCTCGATCGCCGGGCCGGACAACACCGCATGGGTGCAGTAGGCCAACACGCGCGTCGCGCCTTTTTCCTTAAGTGCGTTGGCGGCTTCGCACAAGGTATTGGCGGTATCCACCATATCGTCCATGATCAAACAAGTGCGCCCCGCGACCTCGCCGATGATGTTCATCACCTTGGCCACGCCCGGTTTGGGACGGCGCTTGTCGATGATCGCCAGATCCGCATCCAGTTGCTTGGCCAGCGCGCGGGCACGCACCACACCGCCCACGTCCGGCGACACCACGATCAGGTTCGGATAGTTGTGCTTCCACACGTCCGACAGCAGGATCGGGCTGGCGTAGATGTTGTCCACCGGTATATCGAAGAAACCCTGTATCTGGTCGGAGTGCAAATCCATCGTCAGCAGGCGATCCACACCGGCGCTGCTCAACATGTCTGCCACCAGTTTTGCCGTGATCGCAACCCGCGCCGAGCGCAAGCGGCGATCCTGGCGTGCGTAGCCGAAATACGGCATCGCGGCAGTGATACGGCCGGCTGAAGCGCGCTTCAGCGCGTCCACCATCACCAGCACTTCCATCAGATTGTCGTTGGTCGGCGCGCAAGTGGATTGCAGCACGAACACATCCTTGCCGCGCACATTCTCCAGCAGCTCTACCATCACTTCGCCATCGGAGAAGCGGCCCACAGTGGCGCGACCCAGATGAATGTGCAGATGCTGCGCTACGGCTGCGGCGAGCTTAGGATTGGCATTGCCGGTAAACACCATCAAGCGGTCGTAGGACACGTGCACTTCCTTAAAATATC